>NZ_JBSUGE010000004.1:0-323384 GCF_054064075.1 Vibrio sp. JZG10 | reverse complement strand
CAACAGCAACAGCAACAGCAACAGCAACAGCAACAGCAACAGCAACAGCAACAGCAACAGCAACAGCAACAGCAACAGCAACAAAAGTCTCAAAACGGTGAAAGGGAAGAGCAAGGACAACAGTCACAAAATCAGCAAGAATCTGAAAATAAAACAGAAAAGCAAAAAACAGAGCAACATCGACCGAAACGAGGTGAAAAGCAGGCTCAGGAACAAGGTGAACCAATGCAGGCTCAAGTGCAGCCAAAAAACACGCATCGGGATGATCCTGAATTCCGTCGTCTAGAAGCAGTCGAAAGCGCTCGTGATCCAAGCTTTTTGATTCGTGCACAAATGCAGCTTCAAGCTCAACAAAAACAACCTCCACAACAATCTCAAAAGGAGTGGTAAGCCCGTGATGAACAAAGGCGTACAACTGATCTTTATTCTTGTGGCCAGCCTATTATCCAGCTTCTCGGTGATGGCACAGACGCTTCAAGCAAGCGTCAATAAAACACAAGTTGCTAAGAATGAAGTGATCAACCTCAGAATCATGGCAGATACTGAGCTCAGCTCAGATGCAATTGACTTTAATGTACTTGAGAACGACTTTTTCTTGGGTCAACCTCGTTATGGGCGCTCCAGCAATAACATTAACGGAAGAAAATCTGTACGTACTGAGTGGAGTATCTCGATTGCGCCGATGAAAGAAGGTGTTCTGACTATTCCGAGCTTTTCCGCAGATGGTATGAGAACGGAGCCAATAAAGCTTCGTGTCACCGCAAGCCAAGCTGAACCCAATCTCGATGACCTATTTAGCTTTAATATCAGTGTCGACAACAGCACGCTGTACCCTCAACAATCTGCAACATTACGTATGCAGCTTTTGATCAAAGCAGATACCCGCCGTCTTGATAACCCACAAATTGTGCCTCCACAGATTGAAGGCATGAAGCTTGAAGCGATTGGTGGCTTACAGCAGGGACAAAAGATCTTAAATGGATTAGAAGTAGCGGTCATTGAACAGTCGTTTCGCTTAACGGCGAATCAGCCGGGTACTTACACCTTGATAGGTCCTAGACTGACTGGCTCTTACATTTATGGCGACAGCTTGACGGGCTCTACCAAGATCATGCCAATCAACACCAAAGCTGAGCAAATGCCTATCGAGGTAAAACCAATTCCAAGCGAATTTGAAGGGGAATGGCTTCCAGCTTCAGCGTTAGAAATGACGCAGAGCTGGCAAGACGATCAAGGTAATCCTCTGTCGGTTAATGCGCTCAACACTGTCAAACAGGGCTCTTCACTCACTCGAACCATTCAAATTAAAGCTCGCGGAACACAAGCCGAATACCTTCCACGAGTAAGTATTGATTATCCAAGTTCGCTGCGGGTCTACCCAGAACAGCCTCAATTCGACAGCGCGAGAGATGGCACCGTTATCATGACAGTGAAGCAAGTCATTATCCCCACTGAGGCTGGGTCATATACCTTGCCGGGATACCATTTGAACTGGTGGGACAGCCAAAATGATGAAGCGAAAAAAGCGACGTTACCAGAGCTACAATTAGAAATAGAGCAAAGTGACACCGGGCTTATCACGTTGCCGGAATCGTCTCTGCCAACACCACCTGAGTCAGCCATCAGTCCCGAACCAAACAGTGGAGTGAACAGTCTCTGGCAAACTCTGACCTTTGTTTTCACAGGGCTTTGGGTGGCGACGTTAGGAGTCGCGATTTGGACATGGAAGAAGCGTCCTATGACGGCGAATAAAACGGTTTCGAATACCGAGCAACCTCTTTGCGTTGATACGTTGAAAAAAGTCATCAATGAAGGGGACGCTGCTAAAATTGAACGCTCAGTAAACGAGTATCTAAACACTCACCGAGACAGGTTAAGCCCTGGTGATGCGCAAGCCGTAAAACAAGAACTTGATGCTATGAACCAAGCGCGTTTTAGTGCCAATCAACAACCTTGGCGTCCAGACTCGCTACTGGCAAAAATTCAAAACCTTAGCAAAGCAAACGTAACGAAAACCGACCACCAGCTAGAAAAACTATAAAGAAAAATGGCAGCGCTCTAAACGCTGCCATTGTTATTTTCAAAGAATCAAAATGTGTTTATAGACAATAAACAATATTTAAATTAACACCGCTTAAATCTAATCCTTTGTCATCATAAAGCTTAATCCATTCAATTTGCAGTTCTAATGGTGTTCCTTTATTAAATGCAAATCCAACCCCATATTGCAAATCTTCATCACTGTCAGAGATTCCGTCCGCTGACACTGTTATTTTCCCGTATCCTAGTAACCCATACAGGTCTACATTTTCACCCAAAGGAACCAAACCTTTTGCCAACAAAGCAAAATTACGTTCCACCTCGACTGAAATGCCATATAACTCATCATCAGATACGCTTCCATAACCTCGGACTTCAACACCAAAGTTTTGATGGAACCTGTAGCCAAACATCGCGCCTAGAAGAGAGTTATTCAACGAGTACGATCCCAAAGAGCCAAGATTTATATCAGCGTCGGCGTACTGATAGCCTACCCCCAAATATCCAAAAGGTTCAAATTCACTTACACCATTATATTGCTTTCCTTGAGATACTCCGGTGAAACTCAACGCCAACATTGCTAGTAACACACTACCTTTTTTCATAATCACACCCATACCAATCAAGTTGCACACTGCAATATAAAAGTAGTGGACAAGATAGATACCAGCAATAAATTTACAAATAAAAATAACAATAGTGGACAAATTATTGTTCACGTCACGCCACTATTTGATCTTTTTGCTCATATCGCCTTACGCAATTTCGACCATGACTCTTCGCTTGATAGAGTGCCTTATCCGACAGCTGGTAAAGATGGTCGAAATTAAAGTCTTTGCCTTTCGTTTTGTAACAAGAATAACCGACTGACACGGTGAGCAGCTCACCTTCTGGGTTGTGTTGGTGTTTGATGCCTTCATCTTCAATGCATTGACGAATACGTTCCGCTCTCTGCTTTACCGCCTCTTGATCAGAGCCGATCATTAGTAACACAAACTCTTCTCCGCCAATGCGACAGAAAACCTCATCTTCACCTTTGGTATGATGATCCAAGATATGACCCACGCGCATTAGTGCGATATCCCCTTCGAGATGACCATAGTGATTGTTAAATAACCCAAAGTGATCAATATCAATCAGGATAAGACCAAAGGACATCGCTTCCTCACACTCTAGCGCGCAATATTTCTGCATCACATGTTCTAACATACGGCGATTGCCAAGACGTGTCAGAGGGTCAAGTTTAGAAAGCACCTCAAGCTGTCGGTTGGCTTCCTCCAACTCTTTGGTTCGGTTCTGTACTTCTAGCTCCAGGTTTTCGTTTAATCCGCGAATCGCCTCTTGCGCTTGAGTACGCTGCAAAACCTCCGCTAGACTGGAAGCGAACATACGAATCACTTCACGTAGCTGAGAAGTCAGCGGCGCGCGCGTCAATAAGTTATCAACGGCAATAAAGGCGATGGGCCCGCTGCTATTCGAAGTCAAAACCGTCATCGCAGCCCAGCCAAAGCCGACAATATTACAGTCATGATAAATAGGAACGGATTCCTCAAATGCAACTTCACTAGGTACGGCGCGAGCTAAATTGATCAACGAAAAGTCTTGTGTCTCACCAAAGAAATAAGACTCATCCACCACATTGCCTTGAATGTCAGTCCCCCAAGTACCTTGCATGTATGAGCAGTTTTCATCGGTCAAAAACACCGCCATCCGATCAATACCAAGATTTTTGATGGCAAAAGTGACGGCCGATTTACATACATCACTGACGGTTGTACAGCGTGATAGCTCAACCATGCTTGAATGCAACATACGCACGTTCTGCTCTTGGCGCTTTCGAATGTAAATTTGTGAGAAAAGGGAGCCAAACGAGTCCAACATCTGTTTTTGATACGCTGTTATCGGCTTGCGATGAATAAAGTTATCAAGCGCGAACCAACCAAATGGCTCATTGCCATCACGTAGAATCAACATCGCGTTCCACCCCTGCCCAACCACTTTACCTGCCGTGTATATCGGCGCATCTTCCACGATCACTAAATTGCTCTCAAGGCTCGACAGCGCAGCGATGTATTCCTCACTCAGTTGATGAAGGTCGTACTGCGTGTGGAATTCATCGATCGTAATACCAGACTCATCCGTGCCGTATGTTCCACTGAAACTGCGCTTTTTCATATCTAGAAGCATCAGTGTGGAGCGATCAAACCCCAACCGTTGACGTAGCGCTTCGACGGCTTTGTAATACAAATCTTTTAAGGAATCAGGGTTGGAGATCTCGAGAGCAACTTGCTGAACTAACTTCATGTTCTCGATAAAGCGCTCGCGTTGGTTAATTTCATCGACATATTGCGCTTCACGAATATCTCTGTGTCTCATCTCTTGCGACGCATTTTTCTCGGCGCGAATGCACTGCCAACGCGCCGCTGCAAGCTGCATTGCATCATAGCTTTCTTCATAGATATTGTGTGCCGTGCGAGCATGAACAGATTGAATCAGTAGGTAGGTGCGTTTGATAGGCGTGTTATCGAGCATCATTATGTAACTATCTCCACCTAAATCTTGGGTGTGATTCCAGTTACAAGTATTGATCGCCAGAGGAATGATGCTTTCAGAAGTGTCAAACTGACTCGCCCACTCCCAGAAGCTGTCAGGATAGCTTTGGATTGGGTAAAGCTCCCCGCGAGAGAAACTCACAGAATAACGGGGATTGATTGAAGGATCTTCAAAAATGGCTAAGGCTTGAGGGGAGAACAAACTCTCTAAATGATCAAATATCGCCTCCGCTAATAAGCGATGATCCCTCGTTGAAGACACTTTTCTTGTAAAACTTCTTAAACTCACCCTACCAACCTAATCTACTTTTTTATTCTCGATAAAAAACTACTTAGGCCATCATATGCAATCAATACAATCAAATTTGAGCTGTTAAGTCATTCGCAAAATTATCAGACTTAGTTTCACATTCGAGAGCTCTTCAGCACTTTTATAACCGTATTTCACATAAGTTACATGTTCTATAAAAAAGGGAGGGATATTTGTGCTTCCTTGCAAGAATTATTGGTATAGGTTGGTGTTATAAATCTGCAGCTTGAAAAGAAAAAGGCCCCTCAAAAAGAGGGGCAAAGTTACCATCGCTTATAGTTATTTAGTTATGCTTGTAAATATGGCGAATTAACCGAAATCACCATTTACGTAGCCTTGAGTACGGTCATCTTGAGGGTTACTGAAGATCACTTGAGTATCGTTATGCTCAACCAGTTCACCCATTAGGAAGAACGCAGTACGGTCAGAGATACGACGCGCCTGTTGCATTGAGTGGGTCACGATAACGATGGTGTAGTTCTTCTTCAGCTCTTCCATCAACTCTTCGATTTTATGTGTCGCAATTGGGTCAAGTGCCGACGTTGGTTCATCCATCAGGATTACGTCCGGCTCCATCGCGATAGTACGCGCGATACACAGACGCTGTTGCTGACCACCCGATAGACCAAATGCGTGTGACTTCAGACGATCTTTCACTTCGTCCCAAAGTGCTGCGCCGCGTAGTGAACGCTCTACCACTTCGTCAATGTGTTTCTTGTCTTTGATACCTTGAGCACGTAGGCCGTAAGCCACGTTTTCGTAGATGCTCATCGGGAATGGGTTTGGCTTCTGGAACACCATGCCAACCTTGATGCGAAGATCCGCGACATCAATGTTGCCGTAAATGTCTTCGCCGTCCATCGCCAATTTACCCGTAATTTTCACGCCTTCTATTAGGTCGTTCATGCGGTTCAAACAACGTAGAAGCGTTGATTTACCACAACCTGACGGGCCGATAAGTGCCGTTACTTGGCGAACTGGAATTGGTAGGTTGATCGATTTCAGTGCTTGGTTTTCACCGTAGAATAAGTCTAGGTTTTCAATATCAAATTTGTTCATTTTCTTAATCTCTTAAATCTTGAGTTCGTGTCTTTTAACGTGCGTTCTTAATTAGTGTTGTTAGTAAGTTGCGGTGTTAAAACGTCTAGCAATCAGTTTCGTTACCATGTTGATCAGAAGAACAACCACGATAAGCACTGTTGCGGTACCGTAAGCCTGATTCCATTCTTCAACGGTAAACAGTTCGGTAGTCAGTTTGTATAGGTGAACGGTTAATGTACGACCGGAGTCCAACAGAGAATCTGGAATACGAGCAACCATGCCTGCTGTCAGAAATACAGGAGCAGACTCACCAATGACACGACCAATACTTAGAATGACCGAGGTTAAGATCCCTGGCATTGCACTCGGAAGAATCAAACGCCAGATAGTGTAAATTTTTGAAGCGCCAAGGCCGTAAGAGCCTTCACGATACGTTTGAGGCACTGCCATTAGTGCTTCTTCCGTAGTACGGATGATCACTGGCAGAATAAGAATACTTAGAGTCAGTGCACCCGACAGAATCGAGAAGCCCAGGCCAAGAATTGCCACGAAGAACGTCATACCGAATAGACCGAAGATGATCGACGGGATACCCGCCAACGACTCAGTACAGAATCGGATAATCTTTACCAATCGGCTACCGACTTTCGCGTATTCGGTTAAGTAGATTGCCGTCATGATACCCAGTGGCGCCGCTACCGCGATGGATGCGATAACCATGTAGATGGTCGAGACGATCATCGGGAAGATACCGTGCTCTTCACCAGTACGTGTGTAGTTATCAGTAATGAAGTTCCAATCTACGTGTTGTAGACCATTTGATAGGATGTACCAGATAATCCAGAACAAAAAACCTACCGTTAGTGCTGCCGAAATCCAAACCAAAGCGTTAAAGACGTTATCTTTGAACTGGCGAGCTTGTTTTAGTTTTGCGCGATCCATAATAGTCACCTTTAACGAGCGATTACTTCGCTTTTTCTCGGTTTAGGTAAAGAAGTACAGCGTTCAACGACATGATGAAGACCAGAAGTACAACACCAGTGGCGTAAAGAGCGTTGGCGTGAATACCACTTGCGTAAGACATTTCAATCGCGATGTTTGCGGTTAGCGTACGTGCCGAATCTAGGATGCCTTCTGGCATAGCAGGTGCATTACCCATCACCATGATGATCGCCATTGTCTCACCTAGAGCACGGCCAATACCCAAAATCACACCCGTCATGATGCCTGAACGAGCCGCTGGAACGAGCAATTTGAAGATTGTGTAGATTTTCGAAGCGCCAAGAGCCAAAGAGCCTTCTTTGTATGCGCGAGGCACAGCTCGAATAGACGTTTCAGATACCGTGATTACGGTCGGTAGAATCATCACACCAAGCACGATGATACCTGCCAAAATCGTGTTACCCGCAGGGACATTAAAGATGTTTTGAATCAGCGGTACGATGATGACCAAACCAAAGAAGCCATAAACCACAGACGGGATACCTGCCAAAAGCTCAACTGCAGGACGAATAATATCCGCAAGACGCTTTGGTGCGATTTCGGCAATAAAGATAGCCGTCAGCACACCAATTGGTACACCAACGATTACCGCACCCGCCGTCGATACAATAGATGCAACAATCATTGTCGCAACACCGTAAAGTGCAGGCGGCAGCCAGTTTTGTCCAAGAACGATGCCCGATACACCAGCTTCTTGGAATGCCGGGATACTTTCTCGAACAATAAAGTAAGCAATAACGGCTAATGAGACGATGCCGATAACGGCACTGGTTAGGAACAAGCCGTGGAAGATACGCTCTTTCCAGTCTACGCGACGTTTCTCGCGCAGGCCGGGCTTGCTGATAGCTTTAGCGTCAGTATTCATAAGCTTTTCACTATTTGTTGCGATGGTCATTTAAAAAATCTCACGGTTCTGGGCGTTTTGCCGGTGAACACTATGGATAGAAAAGGCTCAGCCCTAAATGGTGGGCTGAGCAAACTTAAGAGTCCCGATAGAATTAGTTAACTGAGATGTAACCGTTTTGGTCAACTAGCTTTTGCGCATCTTCAGTTAGCATCCAGTCTAGGAATTTTTGCGTTTCAGCTGATGGCTTGCCTTCTTTGTAAAGCACAAGGAATGGACGAGCTACTTTGTAAGAACCGTTTTTCACGTTAGCTACCGTTGCATCAACGCCGTCGATTGCTAGAGCATTAACAGTGTTGTCTACAGTACCAAGAGAAATGTAGCCAATTGCGTATGGGTTAGATGCAACCATTGTTTTTAGTGCGCCGTTACCGTTTGCAACTTGAGCACGTTGAGAGATAGCTGATACCTTCTTACCAGAAATCTTCATTTTAAGAGACATGATGTCTTCAAATGCGCCACGAGTACCTGAAGCCGTGTCACGAGTAATTGCTACGATTGGCTTGTCTGCACCACCGACTTCTTTCCAGTTTGATACTTCGCCTTTGTAGATTGCAGTCACTTGCTCTGCTGTTAGGCCAGGCAGTTTGTTTTGTGGGTTAACAACCACTGCGATACCATCACGAGCAACCACTTCTTCTATTAGTGTTGATTCTTTTTCAGAGTCTTTTAGATTACGAGAAGACATACCAAGGTCTGCTGAACCATTTTTTGCTGCTTTAACACCAGCTGAAGAACCAGGGCCTTGAACTTCGATAAATACGTTAGGGTTCTTCTTCATGTACGTTTCAGAGAAAACTTCCATCAGTGGAGTTACGCTGCTAGAACCCACTGCAGAGATAGTTTCTTTAGCAGAAACAGGAGTCACTGCCATTGCGCCTAGAAGTGCGATTGCACCGATTACTGTCTTTTTCATCACAATTTCCTTAAGTGGCTTTATTGCCGTTGTGTTTCACTTGAACGGTGCTCACTTTAGAATTTGAATATGACAGTTGTGTTTCACTTAGTTGAACCCTCTATGACACGTTGTCATTTCTGTATATTAATTCCGCGACTGACCCCTCTACCGTTTTTAGCCTAGCGCTTTTATAAATTGCCGCGCGTTCAAAATGATAACTCCATCGATTTTGGTACATTTCATAACAATTGGATATGAGTAAGTCATTGATTTGACGAATGTGGCAATTAAAATCGAGATGCTTATTTATAAAAAAGATAATAATCAAACCGATAGAGGGTCAATCATGCGTCAATTTCTTAGTACGCTTTCTATTAAACTTCAGGTCTTTTTGCCTGTTCTATTCACCGTTGTATTACTCGTCATTGGATTGAGCGTCGGAATCGGCAAGCTCGACCAAGCATTCAATAAGGTTTCCACTTCCACCAACAAGCTGATCATTCATAAAGAGGAACTCAGCGCCATCGTAGACAACACCTACGCCATGCGCATCAAAGCCATTTACAGTCTATTTAGAGCCGAAGATGTCCAATCTCTCAACCAAGAACTGTCTGAACGACAAAACAAAAACCGCGATTTTCTGAATTCCATCGATAGCCTCCCAGGCGTTCAAACCGAAGTGAATACTATGCGCAAAGCCATGGATCACTATGTTGATTTCACGCGCGTCACCATGACACCTCTGCTCACCACCAAACACTCTTCTGGCTACACCACATCCGATTTCAATCAAAAGTACGAATCTGCGATGGCAGAATATCGATTGGCTGGCGAAGCAATGATCAACGCCATCGACAACCTGTCTAAACAATTGAATCAAATCGTCACCGATGAAGTGGAAGCGAATGGCGAACAGCATTCAACCACGCTCACTTACAGCGCGGTCTCGCTTGCGGTGATCTTGAGTGCTGCTTCGCTTATTAGTTGGATACTAGCCAGCTATATCGTTGCACCGATTCGTAACCTTCAAGGAACCATGCAAGAAGTCGCGAAAGGAAATCTATTGGTTAAAGCCGAAGCCATCGGAAAAAACGAAGTGTCGCAACTGGCTCAGGATGTAAACCAAACCATCGACAAACTGCGTGAAACCGTGAGTGCATTAGTTCGAATTAGTGAGGATGTGGCATCAGCATCGACCGAGTTAGCGACTGTTATGACTCAAAGCAGCGTTAACTCAGATCAAGAAAAGCAAGAAATTGAGCAAGTGGCTTCGGCAATCAACCAACTAGAATCGACCGCAGCTGAAGTGTCGACCAATGCACAAGAAGCCGATAGCGCATCAAATCAAGCAAGCATGCTTACCTCACAAAGTCTGAGCATGTTTGAGGAAAGCACTCGCGCAAGCGAAAAAATGGCAGAACAACTCAACGAAGCCGCAGCCGTCGTGACATCGCTTAAAGATCAATCAGAACACATTGGTCGCGTGATCGAAGTGATTGAAGGCATTTCTGAGCAAACCAACCTGCTTGCACTGAATGCAGCGATCGAGGCTGCACGAGCGGGCGAAAGTGGCCGAGGCTTTGCGGTAGTCGCCGATGAAGTACGTATGTTAGCGGCGCGAACTCAGGAATCGACGAAAGAGATCCAAACCATCATCGAAGAGCTTCAGCAGCAATCGGGTCACGCGAATGAAAGCATGCACTCTAGCTTAGCCATGTTGTCAGACAACCAAGCTCTGGCACAAGAAGTTAGCCAATCACTTGCTAATATCAGTAATGCTATCGCCGCTCTGAACTCAATCAACACGCAAGTGGCGACCGCATCAGAAGAGCAGAAACAGGTCACGGCCGATATCAACAACAACTTAACGAACATCTATGAACTAGTGAGCCAGAACGTGACTGGCATTACGCAGTCCGCCTCTGCCGCTCAAGAGCTTTCAGACTTAGCGGAAAACCAAAAGCACCAACTTAAGCAGTTCCAAGTTTAAACATTCTGCTCAACACGATAAGTGCCAAAGGTTAGAAAAGAAAAAAGCTCCGCACTGGCGGAGCTTTTTATAAAGGCAAAGCTATCAATCTTTATTAACGTAATAAGTATTATTCATCTGTCACTAACAAGAGAGAGCTTTTGAAACTTGAGTCTAATGGATCTCTATTGAAAACCTCACCATTAGTCGTATCAAGAGTAGCAACATGCTTACCGTCACCATTAGGTGTGTTACTCCAGATATTACGTCCTAAAATATCGTCCTTGTCTGTCAGTGTATAACCGCTCGCAAAGCCTGTACCATTCATCGCTGGGCTATAGCAAGCTTGCTCCGTTAACGATACCAACTCTTTAATGTTTGCTAGTCGCCAATTCTTTTTGCCAGCAAAGTTGTGTAGAGGGTGGTTACCGGACGGATTACGAATTTGTTGGGCCGTAGACAGCGCGAATTGCCATGACATCGTAGCTCGCGTTCCGGTGCATTCTTCGTTTGCTGCATTCCATGTCATACCGACTGGACAGCGCATCCATGTAAGACCTGTTTTTAAGTCAGTTACAGTTCCCTTATCTGAATAAGTGTAACGTGTATTAGGTGCTGTTTTAGCAAACTCAGTCGAACACTCTTGTGCTGCCATTGCTACTTGAGAAGCCAACACAAGAGATAGCGCGGTCATTAGTTTCTTCATCTTATTGTCCCTTAACTGCTACTAGACGGATTGGGAATTGGTAGGAATCATAGGCATCTTCACTTGTACTGCTTGAGCGAATCTCAACGAATGAAGTGGCCCCTCTATCTGCGCCCCGAGAGACAATTGCGGGGAAATAAATCTCACCATCCATGAGCTGTGATGATGTTTCCGTAAACCTAAAACCATCATGCCAAAACGCACCTTTTTCTAAATAAGGGCTGCCTAAAGTTTGCTGTGGGAAGTATTTGACATTAAAACCATACACATTGTTCGGTTCATATTCTGTGCTCGGCGCAAATAGTGTCTTTTCACCGAAATCTAGTAAGTCATAAGTTTCACGGTAAGTAGGCAGGCGCCAACCAGTGATTCCACATAACGATTGTTTGTTTATGTACTCAACGTATTGGCTCGTAGTACAAATTTCATCGCCCACCTCTTTACAGCCCGCAAGATCTACATCTTTGCTAAATGGCTTAAATGTTTCAGACTCAAACGCAAATAGGCGGTCTTTAAATTGAATAGAGCTCGCATCCGCACTCTTGTTTTCCCAAACAAGACCAGTACGCTCATCCAAAGTGCAAGCCCACTCAGTGGCATCTGCAGCTAAAGCAGCGCCTTGTGAATCTAGCTTAACGAACTTAAAGCCCGCGCCTGTCGACGTTTGCTTGTCCTCTTTGTCGAAGCCGTATTCCGCATCTTGACCAGGGTAAGAAGCTTGAACCTCTGCAACGTCTGCAGCGCCATCAGCAAAGTGAAGAATGGCACCCGTATCGTTACTACCAACCGTTTGTTCAGCAACCGCTGCAATTTCTTCAGCAAATGCACTCACTTCCGCTTCAGACAGAAGATCAGAGGCTAGCGATTTACCTTGGAAGCTAAGACTTTGAGCAAGCAGCGCTACGCCTTTGGTCATTTGTTGTGGTTGCATCGCAGCTAATAGCGCAACCGTGTTTTGCTCTAGCTTGTCCAGCTCGCTGGCTTCTGCGTTAGACATCACCGAACCATTCAGCGAAACGCCTACACTAGCCAGTTGCGCTTTAACAATCTCTTCAGCTTGAGCAACGGTTTTACCGTCAACCACAAGACCTGCGAGCAATGTTGTTACACCATTTACTGTGTTACCCGTGGCTAAGTTTTGGCCTGGAGCCGCAAGACGCAACGTTTGGTTTGAGTCTTGATCAACTTGAGCAAGAATCGTGCTAGTCAAAATGTTCTTGTCGCTTGACGTCAGGGAGAACTTACCAGCATTATCCGTTTTAGCACTCGGTTCAGTAGTATCACAAACGTAGTTCTGGTTTAAATCGATACATACTGGCGTATCAAGAAGTGTACCTGCAGAAACGATGGTGCCAGCTACATTATAGGTCGGTGTTGACGTGTCACCACCAGAACCACCGCCACAACCAGCTAGGGCTAGTGACATAGCAACGAAAGAATATTGAAACTTCATAAATTTTGTCTTCTTTAGATTTTAATTAACGAGAACGAATCACTCTCACCATTGAAAGCAGGAAAAGTCCTAACAAGGTCCAAGGCGAACCACTGCCACCTGAACCACCACCACCACTGCTTTCTTTAGTGGTATCAGCACTACACTGATACTGAGCAAAGTGACTCACACCCCACTCTTTCAACACCCCAGAGTTCCCTGACACGCGGTCAGATACTTCGAGACGCCAAGTACCCCAACTCGGTTGACCGACAAGTGCTTGTAACTCCTCGTCATACTGAGCGGTGAAGTAACCTTTAAACCCATTGGTATTGCTTGATTGATGACTAAGTAGCACAACCGATTTACCTTGTGGAGACACAAGCGTCACTTGCAGATCCTGCAGTGAGTCATGTTCGATGTTCAGGTAAACCGCAAACGAATCATCAATCGTGCGTGACTTGTCCGATAGCGTCTGAGAGAACAATCTGTCACCCTGCTCCGGCAAAGCGGAGTTCACTGATTGAGGCTGGATATCGAGCTCTGGCGTACCATTAACCAGCATCAACTTTTCACTCCACTGGTGAGTCTTTAAGCCTTCAGCAAATTGGTAATCCAATGAAATATAGGAATCGAATTGCGTGCCACATGTCAGACCGCTTGGTAACGCCACCTTCATTGAGGTCGAGTCAGAAAGCGTTTCATCAAAGTCGAAAACGGATGCGTTATTTAGCTGCCATTGCCCTTTGATGCTCGCTTCGCGGCCAGTTTGGCTCAGGCTCACTCCCACGCCTTGACCTTGTGCGATGTATCGAGCGTCATAGCGAACGCGAAGAGGCGCTTTAAGTAAGTTGTGTTTGTTGAAGCTGTCCGTCAGAAATTGGGCATAGTCTTTATTTGGGAACAAGGTGTTTGCTGCAAACACGGTCGATTCCGCAAGATCATGCATTTTCACGCCACGACCAATACCGTACATGCCTTCAAGTACAATGGCGTCAAACTCGCGGAACACGTTATCGGTATCATCACCGTATCGTTCAACCGATGCTTTTAGCGCTTGGAACAGTGGCGTTGACCATAACTCGTCGCCTAGTTCACCGCCTACGCTAACGTGCGCTGGATACTCCGAGCTCTCGAAGTAACGCGCTCTTTGGTTCCATAAGCTACGAGTTGTTTTGCGTGTTCCGAACATACCGTCCCAGTTGAACACCGTATCTAACTCGAATTCTTGGCCACGGCGAGCTGCGTCTAAATACTGTGTTCGGTAGCTTGCGCTGCCCGCCCAGTAATCACCAACACCTTCTCCAATCGCGCCAGTATGGCCATACGCCCAGTCGGGAACGATTTGATAGTGAATCCAGTGTCCTAGCTCGTGCAAAATCACATCTGCATCTGCAGCATCTGGAGATACTCCGCCAACGCCTAACATCAGCGCACGCGAACCTATGTAGTAAGAAGAGTTGTCGAGTGCTAAACCACGCCCATCAAAACGAAGCGGTTCGTCAAATAAGTCATAGCTCAAGCTCGATAAGTACTGCAGTGAGCTGTCAAGATGGTAAAACGCCATCAACTGCAAAAAGGCATTGTCGCCAAGTTGAGCGCTTTGCATCGCTTTTACATCCGCAAAAGATTGAACCCCCTCAGGCGGCAAAATACTGCTTGTATCACGCACAGGCTCCGCACCTACCGCAGGTGAAGACAGTAATGCAAGTGCATCCACCTGTTTAACGCGCTCGTTGGCTAGGTAGAACTTGCCACCAGACTGCAAAACTTGAATCTGCTTCTCAACATATTGAAGTGGCTGCGGATAATCCTCTAACGAATTCCAAGCAGAATCAGGCGCAGCTTGTTGTTGCATTGTACGTAAATCAGGATCAAAGAGTGAGACGGGAACCGTTACTAACTCACCAGAGCTCAATGCTGGCGGCTCGGTCACTTCCAATCGAACAGGCAGTTCCAGTTCTCCGGCAGGCATCGCCTCACCATTACGAATCACCGTATCTTCAAGGCTTTTGAAAATACGCTCAACTTGGCTGTCTTGGTTAGTCGACAGCACAATGGTGCGTTGCGGTTGATACTGCCCATCGACCCACACATCAAAGTTGTAATGATCTCCGAGCTGAGAACGAGTTTGATAGCGAAACTTAAGTTCGCCAACGCTAGCGTAATTGGCTTGTAAGTAGCGCAGTGCTTCGGCTTGGTTCGTGACCGTAATAGCCGCGCTAGGGTAATCCCACTCGGCAGCGTTCGTCACTTGAACGCCTGCCAACGCAAGAGAAAGCGCCAAAAGTTTGAGTTTCATGCAGGGCTCCTACTAAAAGATGTACTTCGCGTTAACCGTAAAGTAACGACCTGGTTCCGTTGAGTAGCGTTTGCTCTCATCTGCTATGCCAGCAACGTCTTGGTAGCGAATGTATTCTTTGTCGAACAGGTTGATGATGGTCGCACTCAAACGAAAATCTTTGGTGATTTGGTAACTTGCCCCCAAATCGAACGTGTTCCATGAATCTGTTTGTGCGCACTCGGTTTTTTGTCCAAGTGACGTTTGGCAACTCGGCACACGATCCATCGAACCAGCCCAGTTCCACGTCACGAACGCATTAAAGTCTTGCTGCTGATAGTTCAGCCCAACATTGCCCTCGAAAGGTGTGATGCTACGAACGTACTCGCCTTCGGCGTCCTTTCCGTCAACATAACCAAGCTTGGTACTTAGCTTCCAAGACGATGTGAAAGCATACGCAGCAGAAAGCTCCGCGCCGTAGGTTTCAACACCGTGTAAATTTTGGTATTGCTTGATGTAGTTACCGAAGTTATCTTGCCCTGTGGTAACAACATCGATGAAGTTTTGGAACTTGTTGTAAAACGCAGAAACGTAAAGTTGCGCGTGGCCATTATCGAATTTGTTGCCGATTTCAAACGAGTCCGAAGTTTCAGCCTCTAGGTCCATGTTCGGTGCAATGACAAACGGCGTTAGCGGCACAAAGTCATGGTTTACGAAGCCATACGCTTTGTCGTATTCCGGAGCACGATAACCGTGGTTATAAGATACATAAGCGATGTTATTGGCAAACACTTCACGAGAAATCGATAGGCTTGGAGATACCTCTGAGCTATCCATGTCTTTTAATGGGAAGCCGCCCACTTCACCCTCACCGTCCGGTGTTAGACGGTGCGCATCAAAGCGCAGGCCGCCTGTAATGGTCCATTTATCCAGCTCCACCATGTCTCGAACGTACAGACCAATGTTATAAGCACGAGCAGGAGCGAAAGGTTGTTTGGTCGAAGGCGTTACCCCGTTCCAATCAATCTTGGAATCGCTATCTGTGCGTTCATAATAGTCAGTAGAAAGCTCGATACCGTAAGCCAATTGGTGCTCAGTATTTGCAGCATAAATCGTATTGGTGAAATCACCACGGAAGCCAATTGTTTCGTCAATGAAGGTTTTGTGTTCTAGCTCGCGACGTCTAACAGTCAAGCCATTGTGGTCAACTTGTCTCATTAAACGATTCGTGTCTTCCACCACTTCGGTGTGGCGCCAGTAGACCTTTGTATCTAACTCTTCGAACCACTTGGGGTTAATAGGAGTCATTTCGGCACCAATATAAGCGCTGTACTCTTTTGTCGATTCATCTTCTGCGAAGTCTTCGATATGCCATTTGCCATCCTTCTGTATAGATGGCGAACCTTCCAGGCGTTGTTGGTCTTGCCGATAAAGTTCGGCACGCGCTTTGACCATCACTTCATCATTGAAGAAATGATTGATGGCGTATGACGCGCTGTAACCATCCAAATCGCGGTTGTACAAATCTTGGCTGAAGTTACGCGTCTCTTCACCTTGCCAATACGCCGCGTTGACTAAGCTTTCCGTGTCGCCAGAACGAAATGCCAGATTGCTCGCGCCTTTGTATTTATTGCTGATCCCCGTGTACGTGCCCGTGGCATCAACATAAAAGTCACGATCTTTTAAAAACTCACCCGGCTGTTTGGATTTTAGAATCACAGCGCCACCGATAGCACCAGAACCTAAGACTGAGGAGCTCGCCCCTTTCACTACTTCTAATGATTCCAAATTAGAAAGATCAAACGTATCGCGGCCCACTTTGTCATTGCTGTCATTCGCACCAAAACCGTCTGCTGAGCGAATGCCGTCACGAATGATCATAATGCGGTTACCCGTCATGCCTCGAATCGTGATGTTTTGTGGACGCCCAGCGCCACCCGACACACTTACCCCAGGTTCATGACGCAGCGCATCATAAAGCTCTGTTTCGCCCTTTTGTTCAATCTCTTCGCTAGTGACAACTGCGACGCTGCCTGCTAGTTCAGACATTGGTTGTTCAATCCGATTCGCCGTCACCACGACCTCTTCCATAGAGAAAACGTCAGATTTGGCGTGCACTTGGCTGGCAGCTAGTACCGAAAGTACTGCCGCTGACACTGGGGTAAGCTTCATTTACTGCTCCGCTTTAGATGTTTTAATTAGTGATAAAAGAAAGGCGTATTCTTTTGCTTGTTGTTCTTGCGCTTGTCGTGGGTCCATTTGGTGGCCCGAATTAAAATCGGTCTGCAACAAGTACGGCCCGTCGCGCTCACTTAGCGCGGAAACCTTGGCGAGATACTTGGCGCCTTCCCAATAAGGCACGCGCTGATCGATCAAACCGACTTGAACCAGTATGGGTGGGTAAGCGTCTTTATGAATGTTGAGAATTGGATCGTACGCTTTCATTAGCGCCAGTTGCTCAGATTTGGTTGGGTTACCCCATTCGCCATACTGCTGTGTGGTCAGCGGAAGTGAGGTATCCGACATGCTTGCTACCACATCAACAAAAGGTACTTTAAGCACGACACCTGAAAACAATTTAGGGTCTTGATTAACCGCTCCCGCGACCAACGTGCCACCAGCACTTGAACCGATGGCAAAAATCTCTCTATTGCCGCGTTCGAATGTTTGCAACGCCTTAGCCGCCGCGACAAAATCACCAATAGAATTGGCTTTTTGCACACCACGGCCCTGCTCGTGCCACTCATCACCAAAGTACCCACCGCCGCGAACATGGGCGATAGCGTAAATCACGCCTTGGTCGAGCAAGCTTATGACTTGAGGCATAAAGTACGGTTTCATCGTAAAACCATATGCGCCATAGCCGTAAATCATCACGGGTGATTGAGCGTGTAATTTGTCTTTGCGATACGCCAAAGAGACCGGGACAGAAACACCATCGTGCTTGATAAAAATGCGTTGGGAGACATAACGTTGACTATCAAAATCTTGGTAAGCATCTTGAGAATACAAGGTTTTAGTCAGCGTTTTTACATCGAACTCTTCCCACTGAGGAGGCGTAGTCATCGACATGCTTCGTATACGAATCTTGTTTGATTCAAAATCGCCCAACGTGCTCAACCAAGCGACATTGCCATCCTGTTCCAATGGCAGTATCACTTTTTCCTGACCTTGGTATGAATACACCGTCAATGTCGCTACGTTGTTCGGCTTACTGAGTGCCACAACTCCTGCATCATAAAGATAGAACTGGTCAAGCGGTTCACGAAGGGTAGTAAAGCGTTGCCATGTTGCGCTAAGAGGTGCTAGATCGGTTTGATAAAGTGCAAATGTACCTTCAAGATTGCTGTTGACGTAAACGCGCCCTTTCGCCACATCCGCGTAATATTCCACGCCCGCTTCCGGCACTCTCAGTGAATCGCTTACGGTGCCCGTTTCTAGATCAACAAGCTTCTGCTCTGTGGTTGACTCGTTGTTGCTTTGCAGCACCACGTAACGGCTATCTGCCGCACGGTAGAAAGAAAGTAACCAATCTGATTTGTATTCGTGCCATACAACGGTTTTAGCCAAAGATTCAGTGGAGATGCGTAGGATCTGATGAGGTCGCTGTGTACGCATTTCCTTCGAAACGAGGTAAGCCATCTTACCATCAGGTGAAAGCAATACACCGCTATCGACGTGCGTTGCCAGCTCCGTAGATTGGTCAGAGAGTAAATCTACAACCACGGCGCGATATTGCTCGCTTCCATCAATATCTTCAGTGAAAAGCAACGTGTCTCCGCTTACTTGCCACTGCCCTACTTGATAATACGGATATGCAGATTGACGTTCAGAGAAATCAAATACTGTGTTCTCTTGTGCATACTGGTTCGAACGTGATAGCAACACATAACCACCGTCACGACGCGTTAACGTCCATTCGCGTCCATTTACGATCGACCATGGTTTATCACCTTTATCTGCCACCATGGCTTCCCACTGCGCGAGCAGATCTTGCGTCAACGTCTGATATTTTTTTTGATACTGTTCAGTCTTACGGTTCTGCTCTGTTAGGTAGGTAAGAACTCGCTCATCTTTACGAGCGTCATCTCGCAACCAATTAAAATCATTAACGGCAAAGCAAGAACTAGAGGTAATTATGAGCCCTAAAAAAACATGAGTAAATTTCATATAGAGAGCAAATTCATTTATAAGATTAATACAATGGCGCGTATTCTGCCCTTAAATAAAAATGAGATCAATTATCATTTTCATAATCATGTAAAATTTTTATCTAGCATGTGAGGAAAAACGTTTGCTTGGACCGAGTTGATAAAACTTAATACCTCTCTAAATTAGCGATCTATGCTGTTTATATAAAACCAGATAAATATAAAAGCCTAGCAAACACGTTAGTATAGAAAGACATCATTTCGCCTGGAGATAAGCATAAAAAAACCCGAGTGCGAACACTCGGGTTTTGAAAAACTAAAATCAGTTGAAAACTGGTGCGACTTTTACTCTTCAGAGTTTGGTGCCGCTGGCTTTTTCTTCGGGATGAACACATCATCACCCACTGATACGTTTTTGTAGAAACTCTTGTCACGTTTAACAGGTTTCTTAGCCGACTTCTTCGCTTGAGGGCGTGATTTCTTAGCTGTCGCTTTCTTGTTACGGAAATCTGGCTTAGGTGGCTTCAGGCCTTTGAACTTACCTTTCAGATCTTCGAATACTGAAAACTCAAGATCTTGTTGTAGGTAAGCTTCTACACGTTTAAAGCTATCCCAGTCTTTTGGACCAACAAGAGAAATCGCATCACCCTTGTTACCAGCACGGCCCGTACGGCCAACACGGTGTACATATTCTTCAGTATGCTTTGGCATATCGAAGTTAATGACGTGTGTCACTGTCGCAATATCCAAGCCACGAGAAGCGACATCTGTTGTCACTAGGATCTTGAATACCGCTCGCTCAAACTGGCTCATGATCGTATTGCGTTGAGTCTGGTTCAAGTTACCACTCAATGCTACGGCCTTCAGTTTCTTCTCGTTTAGCTTCGCGGTTAGGCGCTCAGTATCATCGCGCGTCGCCGTAAAGATGATAACTTGGCGATATTCTGCTTCTGAAAGTACGCGATCTAGAATCGCCTCTTTATGATCAAGATGATCACACAAGTAGAACTTTTGCGTGATATCTTTGTGTTCTTCGTTAGAAACACCGATAGCAATACGTTTCGGAGCATTGAGCATTTCAGCCGCAATGTCATTTACGTCTGCGTGATCCAACGTAGCAGAGAACATTAATGTTTGACGGCGACGATGCTTAGCTGCTTTATGAATACGACGAAGCTCTGGTGCAAAGCCCAAATCCAGCATACGGTCTGCTTCATCAAGGATCAGCGTTTCCAAACCTTCAAGGTAAAGCGAGCGGTGCTCTAAGTGGTCAGCCAGACGTCCTGGTGTCGCCACGATGAATTTCGGGTAACGGCGCAGTGCTTTCACTTGATCATTAAAGTTCTCACCACCCAAAATCAATGCAGCTTCATAAGATAGGCCAGCAAGCATAGAGCGAAGCTCACCATACACTTGTTTCGCTAGCTCACGAGTGGGAGCAAGAATAACTGCGCGAGGGTCTTTGGCAGAAAACGATTTTGTCTTTAAAGACTTGTGAAGCATTGGTAATACAAACGCCAAAGTCTTGCCCGAACCCGTTTTCGAAGAAGCCAATAAATCCTTGCCTGCAATCGCAACAGGAATCGCCTGCTTTTGAATGTCAGTTGGTTTTTTAAAATCGTAGTGTTTTAGGTTCTTCAACAATCGGTTGTCTAGGCCTAGATCTTTAAATTGCAAAGTATTCTCCAATAAATCAGTCAGCGTCTGAGCGCTCTGTAATGTCGTTTCCGCTCTAACGCAGCAAAAAAATAAAGCTCGGTATAATACCGCAAATCATAGGAGTATAGATAGAGATCACACAAACTAATTCCCACGGATGAAAACAAAACATCATTTGCGGCTCAATTAAGAACAAACCCTCGCTTTATTGGTCAGCTGCTTGGCTTAAGATTTAGAGAAAAGCGAGCTCAAGGTGCGCCTCTCGTTCTCCAATAAAACTGCGTAAATAGCAGTTATTTGCGCCGAGAAACTTTCATTTGTGTCAATATCGTCTAAATTATTGATATCAGGAACGTGGCAAAAACACCTGCTATGAGAACTGTTGTGGGAATAAGGGAGAGGATAATTCACTTACCTTTGTTAAGCTCAGGTAAAAGTTGACGTCAGGTACTCCATGAAATTCTTGGTTTTTTTTGACTTTTGCTACATCATGTACTGATAAAATGTATCCACATTTAACCTCGCTACTGTATAAAATAATAGTTGGTAGCGAGACTTTCACTATAAGCAAGGAGTTCTTATATGAACAAAACGTTGATCGCAGCTGCAGCAACTTCAGTACTTCTACTAGCAGGTTGTGCTTCTTCTGATGACGCAGCAACAGCAAATGCAGCAAAACTAGACGAACTAAGCAACCAAGTTAGCCAACTAAGCCAAGACGTACAAGCTCTTCAATCTGACGTTCAAAAATCAGGTGCAGCAGCAATGGCTGCTCAAGAAGAAGCTGAGCGTGCTAACGAGCGTATCGATAACATCGCTCAGTCTTACACTAAGTAAGACAAACAAGATAAAAATGTCATTAACTATCAGTTAGTTGCCATTAAAAACAAAAATGGCGATAAAATGGCGACATGTACTATGTCGCCATTTTGTTTTATTGTTGCTATCACTTATGTGACCAGGCTATGTGAAGCACTAAATGGTGAGTCACGCTAAAACCGTTGATTAGTAGTCGAATATATCCAATAGATCTAAATCGAATTCAACACCACGCAAGTCATGTTCATTACACAAGCTTTTTAGCTTGTCATCGCAATACAGTAAGTTACACCCTTGCATCAACGACTTAAAAACGTAATTATCTGCAACACTAGACTCAGCGAACTTGAGCATTTCCAATCCTACCGGATGGCCATCAATGTATTCATGTTTCGTGTGTTCCTTGTCTTCTTCGCCAAAACTCATGACATTGAAAACCTGAAACTTCTCGCCATCAATCACGATAGGTAAAAATTCACCATCTGTTCCAATGTTTGGCTTCAACACTTCAACCGCTCGTGGCGTTAGTACCAGCCATGATCCCCAAACGGATATGTCTGGGATTTTTACCGATGTCTTGTAGTGAGTGGTAAATTCAACACTCTCTTCTACCCAAACATCAGACAGCCCCTTTGCTCTTACAGGCTCATTGAAAAGCCTATCCAACAGGGCATCATCGCCCGCATCTATGGCCCTTTGAAACGGATCATGCTCAAGAACTTTAAAGTAACGATTGAGGTTTCTTACCTGATATATACTCATTAAGCTGGCTTCCAAGATGGAACTTTCTTCATAAGAATTTGGGGAGGATGAGAACCATCCTTTAGCTGAGATTTGATACTCACAACTCTCGCTCTAAATGCGCTTTAATTTTTGCGAATGACAGCTAACCTACTACAACTCATCTCTGATAGTTGTCGCCATGTATGCACGAATGCGTCGGTTTTTTGGGCGTGGTGTAATGCCCCTTGTAGGCTTTCTAACGTAGCTGCCAAATAACATACATTAAATCATTAATGCCGGTACCTTGCAAACAGGCGTTATTCATAACCCTAACACGATCATTGCCCATGATGATATGTTACTCTGCATGGTTAGGCTACGGATCTGCAACAGCATACAAGTTGCTTACCAAGCGAATAGTAGGATAATTCTTTTCCTGTATCAGTTCGTAACGAGACTTGTCTTTGCTATCGTCTTAATACGCTTCCAAATCTGCAAACAACAGACTCAAGTGGTGTTTTCTATGGGTATATTATCAACACTACGGTGGTATGAGGCTTGGATATCCCGGTTGAGGGAGCAAATGAAATGGAAAAGCATTACTTCAAAGAGTATCGTTAAACTTACTTAGGGAATCCTCCGAAGTCGAAGGTAAGCTAATCACTGATAGACTTTTGGTCAGATATTGCACTTGATTTTAATTTTTATGTCTCGTGTTTAAGGGGATATTGGTTTACGGACATGCTGGAGTCGCTCACACCTTAAAGCTGCAGGAGTTATGCAGATAAAAGAAATTTATGTAGACTTCTAAGTTTATAAAAAGGTACTTAAAATGTATAAAAAACTAATCATTCTTAGCTCACCTGTTCTTTTGGCAGCGTGCGCTGCTCCGCAATATACAGCAGAAGCAATCTCTGAACAATTCCAAAGCACAGAAATTACTATTATAAAAGACGACGCAACACGAGACATTTTCTTAGATTCAATGCAAGAATGGTGTTTGGATACAGCTCATAAATGCACTGTTGTGAGCACTGGAACTCCTCCTAAAAGCTCTGAACTGACACTTATTTATGTATCTCGCTGGAGCTGGGACTTTAGAACGTTTATTGCAGATGCCCGAGTTAATGCATATAAAAATAACGATAAAGTTGGTCAAGTCGAGTTCAAAGCACCAAACAGTGCCAATACCAACAAATGGGGAAACGACAATAAACGAATAATCACTATGATGGATTTGTTATTTGGGAAACAAACGGTCAGTGAAGCTCAGTTCAAAATTAAATCAGGCGAAATGTAGCTTTACAACAAACTAGTCGAGCGTCGTATACACTAGAGCACGCGTTGATTTCTCATTGGTACGCATGTGTAAGGATAGAATATGAGATCTTCAAGCAAGGGACACTAGATGGGTTGTGCGGAGTCTATAGCATTAGAAATTCAGTCCCAATCATTAACAAGTTAAGTATGGAAAACTCTCAAGTATTGTATGATGACATTATTTCCTATTTAGATAGCACTAAAAATTTATCTAGAATGATCCACTGAAGGATTGAATATCAATGTCATGGGGGAGGTGATGAGTAATGTCAAATCTCTAAATATAGAACGTGAAATGCCTTTCAAAGGATGGGGAGAAGTAAGTCTCGATGAGTTTGGGTCATCAATGCAAAGTTTCTTATCCGTCCCTAAAAATACTATATTAGTAGCTTTAAATGGCGTATATAATTACAGAGGTATCAGGCAAGAGAATTACCTTCTTTGACTCTGGTGAAATCAGGTATATAAACCGTATTAATTGCACCACACATGCCCCTACGACAAGAAGACACCCAATATTACCGACGCACTCGTATTTCTTATCTTAGCAATAATTATGTGTGAGCAGTGTCGTCAATCAATTGTTAAAGTAGAAAATGAAAAATAGGCTTCTCAGTCCTGTTTTAATCTTAGTAAGTATTTATTCCGCAGGAAGCGCGGCAAACGAAGGTCTAAATATTCAATTTTTTGACGCAGATGAACAAGGTTGTGCTAGTGTAGCTTGTAAAAATATTATTGAGCCTGAAAGTCTTAACCAAGCGAACGACTTCCCTGAAAGAAAAGGAAATGAAACTTTAGACGAAATAGGCAATGCTTTGTTTACGCTCGGTCAAATGGGCTTAGCTGAAAACTTACAAGAAGGACCAATAGCACAGACAGGTCGAGATTAAACAAACCTTGGACCCATTTGACGATTCTTGAAGTGATATATGCGCCTGTACCCTCTTACTGTGATTTTGTATACTCCTATAAAACTACCTGAGGTCACGATCACTTCGGCATATCTGGTTAACACTAAATTCATCGCCGTAGCCAGCACCAAACCACAGCCTTTTAATGAAGCACTCGCTGCTCAGCTCCACGGCTTTAGTCCACTCTTTTGAATCAGTGGTGTAAGCTTGAGAGTGAATCAAAGACAATTGCTTTACATTTACATGCTTTGCGCCACCGACACGTTCTGCCATAATGGTGCACTAAATGACTAAGCAGTGGCAAATTCCTTCTTATCCTACTAATTTACCAGTCTCGGCCTGGTAATCGCTCATTTTGCGCAAGAGCTTTAACGTCGAACCGCTCAAAGGTCTTGGTAAAACCTTGCTGACAGCCAGCATCTTTCGCATTCTAAAAGGCTTACTTTACACGCTTGCGAAACATCGCTTCAGTTCCCCAGAGAACTGAATAATATTCGCGTCCCACTCCATCAAGTTTAACACTTTTTCGCTACAGGTCATCGGGTCGACTTGCTTGACGGGAAACTACAACAAATCACGAATTTTGGTCATACCCCAAAAATGTATCATTACTCCAAAAGTAAGACCCTTTGAGTATTTCTGATGTCGTGCTGCCGTCTTGCTACCAACGCGCTGAGAGTTCTCCCAACTCTAGAGGATGCTCACTTCGCTCAGCTATTCGTAATTCCCCGAGCAGCTGACTCAACTCACTGACGATGTTTTTCTGAACCGTATCATTGACCGTGAAGCGAACCGATTCCACCTCTAATACATGGTTGTGCAGCTCGGTCGACGGTGAGACATACTAAAGGGATTGTTTTTAAGGTATTGAAATTAGTTATTAAGTGTTAATTTTACTGGATTGTAGAGTGCTCTACGCATTAAACTAAGTAAGATTTGATACCGCGTCTTAACGCCTGTTAAGGCGCGGTTATTTCGACAGGAACCCCATTCTGTGCGGCAATCGCTGCTTTAGCCTTCACATTTTTCAGTCCGAACTCATCCAGCCACCACTTTAACTCTTTTGGTACCTGTAGGTGATCTTTCTCACCATTGCTGCGAGTCAATGGCTCATGTGCCTCTAAAAATACACTTCTGTCCGGCTCTAGTGATACTTTCACTGGTTGGTTAATGATATTCACTTCTTCACCGTTACGAACTTTTTCAAACAACCATTCAATGTCGCTTGGGTCCATACGAATGCAACCTGCACTCACGCGCATGCCGATGCCGAAATCTTTGTTGGTACCGTGAATAAGGTACTCGCCATTTCCGTAGGCTAAACGCAATGCAAACATCCCAAGTGGGTTGTCTGGACCGGCAGGTACAACGGTTGGCAAGTCAATGCCCTTCGCTTTGTACTCGGCACGAATCGAGGCTGGCGGCGTCCACGTAGGGTTTGGACGCTTTTGGCTAATACGCGTTGTCATCACCGGGGTGTCTCGCCCAATTCGCCCGATTCCCACGGGGAATACATGCACAATATCTTCCCCTTTCGGGAAATAGTATAAGCGCAATTCCGCTAAATTGATGACAATGCCTTTGTGGGGTACATCTGGGAGGATCAGTTGTGTTGGAATAGTAAGAACGTGTCCCTCTTCTGGCAAGAAGGGATCCACGCCTTTATTTGCCGCCATTAAACCTAGCATCCCGACATCGTAGTGCTTGGCAATATTTGCCATGGTTTCGCCTTCTTGCACGACGTGGTTTTCAAGGCGACCAATTAAACGACTGCCATCCTCTGGTAGCTCGTACATTTTAGCGAATGACAAACCACTCGCTAAAGATAACGATACAGATAACAGCGTACGTTTTGCGAAACTCATTGATCGCTTTTTGCTAAGCATTTCACTTTATTCCTTGGCACTTTTAAAGAGCCGTAAGGTTATCTCTCTTTCTGTCTTGTGATCAACCATCGGCTTGTGATATTCCAGTAAAGAAAATCCCTCCCAAGTCCAAGGTTTATGGATGTATTTGTTTGGCACACTTTTGAGTTCAGGCACCCAGTGGCGCACGAATTGGCCATCAGAATCAAACTTCTCACCTTGGCTTATCGGGTTGAAAATACGGAAGTACGGCTGCCCATCACAACCCGTCGATGCAGACCACTGCCAACCACCATTGTTTGCTGCGAAATCGCCGTCCACCAGCTTACTCATGAAGTACGCTTCGCCCCAACGCCAGTCAATGTGTAAATCCTTGGTGAGAAAGCTCGCGACAACCATGCGAAGCCTGTTATGCATCCAGCCTGTTTGGTTGAGCTGACGCATTGCTGCATCGACGATCGGGTACCCTGTCGCTCCTGTCTTCCATCGCTCAAAAGCCTGCTCATCATAAGACCATTGAATTTTATCTTCCCAGTCGATAAAGCCTTTGCCTTTAACGAGCTTTGGTTCGAAAACCAACAGATGCTGATAAAACTCACGCCAAATGATCTCACTCAACCAAGTTGCTTTTCCTTCTGTTAGGTCATTTTGTTGGTTTTCAGCATACAAGCGAGCAATACATTGCCTTGGTGACAATGCACCAATCGCAAGATAGGGAGACAGTTGACTGGTGCCATCAATAGCCGGAAAATCTCGATCTTCCTTGTAAGCATCACTGCGCTCACGAGCAAATTCCCTAAGCTGCTTTAAAACATCATTGGTCGAAGTAAACCAATTCTCGCTGGACTCTCGAGGATAGCTAAACGTGAAGTCTGAACTAAATCGAATCGGCTCTAATTGTTCCAATATTTTGCTGCTTAGCGGCGCTTGTTCTTGAGGCTTTGTTACCGTTGGCATTTGAAACTGCGTCAACCAAGCACGTTTGAATGGTGTAAATACCTTAAAATACTCACCTTGCTTATTGAGAACCGTCATTGGTGGGTGCACACATTTGTCGTGAAACAGTTCAAAATCGATATCATTGGAAGCTAGCGCCTCACTCACTTGTGCATCGAGCTCTCGTTCATTTACTTCATAGTGAATATTCGCCATAACAGACGTTGCTTCAAGTGTTTTCGCCCATTCACTAATCACTTCGGTACAATCAGAAAACGACGGCACCTCTTTATATAAAAAAGGCACATTCAGGCTTTCCAACTCGTCGTTGAGATACTCTAAACGACGAGCAATGAGATCCGCCTGCATCGGCGCCATGTGGTGTTCTCGCCACTGCTCTGGCGTCGCGATGAAACAAGCGACAACAGGCTGACCTGAATCTAACGCCGCTTTAAGTGCGGTGTGGTCTAACGTTCGTAAATCACGTCGAAACCATACTAAGATCATGGTGTCTCCTTCGTTTCGTCTATTCTGTTAGGTGCAGTTTCTCAATCACTTCAGAACATCCAATACGTTCGCCAAAACGTGTTTGAAGCATTTTGATAGACTCCACTTGCTTAGCTGCCAGCGCTTTATTGGAAAACAGGTAAATAAGCGAGTAGCTATCAACAACTTCGTGCTCCAGTAAACCAGAGACATCATCAACTTTGTCGATCAACGTCGTGTGATACCCTTGCTCACACAACTTCGCTGCTTGAATCCAGCTCTCTGCTTCCCTATGTTGTTCAAAGCTGATAAGCAAGCACTTCCCTTTGGAAGCGGCTTTGTTTTCAGAGTCGATAACAAGGGCAAGACGAGTAATCAAACAAGTTTGAAATAACCCCATCTGCAACGATCTCAGCGATCCTTTGACCATCTCCAGCGCGTCAAATACAGGGTCAATAAATTGTTCAATAACCAAGTTCAATGGATACTCTTTGAGAACAGAAGCAAGTAAGCTTTCCGCTTTGCCTCGATTCAGTTTCGAAAGTGCTGATAACATGGTTTCTACTTCTTCGAGAGTACGAACTTCATTGTTGACTTCTACGTCCGCACTTTTTCCCAAAAGTCCCTTTACTTTACCGATGGCAATCCCCTTCGCGAGCCAACTCTGGACTTCACGAATCGTATCGAGATCTTGCTGTCGATAAAGTCTGTGCCCTTTTTCTGTTCGCTGAGGCTGGATCAAATTGTATCTTCTCTGCCAAGCTCTCAGCGTAACTGGCTTCACACCCGTGATTTCTGCGACATCTCGGATCGCGTATAGTTTTTCTTCTGAACTACAAACCATAGCGTAATCTCATCTCCTGCGGATACGGTTCTAAAAACTTCTGTTTTGCTAAATACTCATCTGGGTAAGTGTTTAAGTAGTGCTTAATCAATGTCAACGGTGCTAATAATGGCAATGTACCAGTGCGGTAGTCATGAATTACTGTTGCTAATTCTTCTTTTTCGTCTTTAGTTAAAGCGCGCTTAAAATACCCTTGTAAATGCATTAGTACGTTAGTGTTGTTTTTTCGGCTAGCACGATTCGCAAGTGCCTTCATAAGACCTAAGCGATACTCTCGATAGAATTCTTCGATTTCATAGCTAGCGACATCGGCAACTAAACGACCAAGAGAGCGGTATGACTCAGGGTGATGCGCCATCAAGGTCAACTTATAGCGCGAATGAAAATCGATAATTTTGCCTCGAGTTGGCTCTCCGTCCATCGAGTCATAAAAGTCGTTCAGGCAAAATACTCGGGTAATAAAGTTTTCTTTTAATACAGGATCGTTGAGTCGGCCATCCTCCTCGACGGGCAACCAAGGCATTTTTTTCATCAGCGTTTGTGTGTACAAGCCGACGCCCTCTTTCGCTGCGTTATTTTTGCTATAAACCTTGACGCGCTCCATACCGCAAGTTGGAGACTTGGCACAGACGATGTAACCGCAAAGTTGCTCGCTTTGTAGTTCCTCCACTTTGTTAGCAGAGTAAGCAAGCATATTATCGGTATGGTCATTTTCTGGATTTTTAGTTTCTACCAGCGCCACACGCTCTTCTTCGGAAATCAAACGAATTGTTGGTCGCGGCACTGGCATTCCGACGCCCACTTCGGGACATACCGAAACAAAGTCAAAATATGGGCTGAGCTCTTTAGTCACAAAGTTACTTACTTTATGACCAGAGTCAAAACGAACTCGTTCACCCAAAACACAAGAACTGATACCTACTTTGATTGAAGATTCCATGATGACGCATCCCTATACAAAATGTTTTGTTGTATAACTTATAGCAAGGCTTTTCAGATTGTACAAGAAAATAAATTGTACAATTTAATCGTTTTACTCTTCTCAAGAGCATTTCGATCAGCGCTTTCTCAAAAGTTTTTGATGTTCTCAGAGTCCATTTTGTGCGCGCAATCGACAAATCGCTCAAAAGCGAATCGATTGCTCTTTTGCTTTCAACAGATTTAGTTATCAATGATGTTCATGGTTTCTAAAAGCGTGGTTTTTGTGACTAAGCTCTCAAGGGGCCACTGTACGTCCCGATATTATTGCTTCAACGAAAACGAACAAGTTCAACAGAATTGGTAATAGCGTCCTATACTAGAGGCGTTTTATCAAAACAAAACTTTGGAGAGCACTTATGGCAACCCCACACATCAATGCACAACCAGGTGATTTCGCTGAAACGGTTCTAATGCCAGGCGACCCTTTACGTGCTAAATACATCGCAGAAACGTTTCTTGAAGATGTGAAGCAAGTTTGTGACGTTCGTAACATGTTCGGCTTTACTGGCACTTACAAAGGCAAAAAAGTGTCTGTTATGGGTCACGGCATGGGTATCCCTTCTTGCTGTATCTACGTACACGAGCTAATCGCAGAATACGGCGTGAAAAACGTAATCCGTGTAGGTAGCTGTGGTGCGGTACGTGACGACGTTAACCTAATGGACGTTGTTATCGGTATGGGTGCTTCTACAGACTCTAAAGTAAACCGTATCCGTTTCAACAACCACGACTTCGCTGCAATCGCTGACTACGGCCTTCTAGAAGAAGCGGTAAACCAAGCACGTGCTCAACAAGTACCAGTGAAAGTTGGTAACGTATTCTCTGCAGACTTGTTCTACACACCAGAAGCTGACATCTTCGAGAAGATGGAAAAACTAGGCATCCTAGGTGTAGACATGGAAGCGGCTGGTATCTACGGTGTTGCTGCAGACCTAGGTGCGAAGGCGTTAACTATCCTAACGGTTTCTGACCACATCATCCGTGGCGAAAAACTAAGCTCAGAAGAGCGTCAAAAGTCGTTCAACGACATGATGAAAGTTGCGCTAGAAACCGCAATCAACATCTAAGAACAAGTAGTAAGTAATAATTTGCAGCCAGAGTTATTGCTGGCTGCCCGAATTATCCCGAGGGGGCGATTGTGTCTAACGGCGAACTGCCAAAAGACGCAGATGGGTTACAACTCAACTTTTGTAAAACATTGGCGTGTGACAACTTTGGATTGAGTGATGCAAAGCGTTACGTTCTGCAACATGCTAACCCTAAACGTCCGGCGATGGTATGCCGTGAATGTGGAGCTTTCCCCCCCTTACTTAACAATCGCGATGTCGTGAACGAACTTCATCGCCTGCGACACGTCCACAGTGACGGGTTGCCTGCGTGCCGCAATGATGATTGCGAGAACTTTGGACTATCCGTCCACACACATAAACACCTCTACCACGCTTTCGGTTACAGTGGTGATCGTCAACGTTACCGTTGTAAAGCGTGTCAAAGTACCTTTGTTGATAAATGGTCAGGCGCGAACAAAAAGCTACAATTCCAAGAGAATTTAATGGGCTTATTGTTTACTGGTTACTCTGTACGCGAGATCTGCCGAAAACTCAGTATCAACCCGAAAACCTTTTACGACCATGTTGATCATATTGCGAGTCGCTGTCGCCGTAAATTAGCCACTATTGATGCTCGTTGGGTAAACCACGCAACGCACTATGAATTGGCCTCAAACTATGTTGCATTGCAGCCAAACAGCAATAATGGTGTCTACTGGATTGTTTCTGGTGAAGCCCACTCAGGCTATATTCTTTGTCAACATGTGAACTATTCTGCTGATGAAGAGCCAATCGCCACGCTAGACCATAACCCGTACGACGAGGTCTCTCGTTTTGTTTCCCAAGAGTACACAGCGGAAGCAAGTGAACCGCCAGCGGAACCTTCGAACCTCCTGCGTGAGCGTATTGACCAAAAATACCAAACCATTTTGGCTCGCGGTAACGTGGAAGATCCTCTTGGTAATCTTTCTGTATTCCATTACCCATCTAAAGGTGCATTAGTTCGTCCGCCTTACACATCATACGCTCATTACCTGCATGTACTTGATATGTGTTGCCCCAACAAACGTGTATCTCTATATATGCCTCAAGACCCCCTACTACGTTCGGCAGCACTGAGCGTTTGTTTGTCTCGAATTAAAGAGAAAAATGTCGACTTGATGTACGTAGAAGAAGACGCAAATTGGGACATGAGCACACCTTTTGGCAAGGTCGATATCGCCTATATGAGCTGGTGGCGAGATCGCTGGGCGATCTCCACTCAAGACGAAAGCCACAAAGGCATTTGCTACCTTGCTGGTGATAGAAATGAGCCCGAGAAATGGTTTAACGTTGCAACAACTCGCCATGTGCAGTTCTATCAAAATCGCTTCCAGATCCTTTTCGAAAGCTTCATTAACGAGCCACGTCGCAAATTACGACCTGCTGGAATTTTACCTCTTTTAGATATATTCAGAGCTTGGCATAATTTGTGCTATCAGGATAAGCAGGGTCTTACCGCCGCACAAAGGCTAGAAGTCACTGATGCTCCTTTGACCATCAAACAGCTCCTATCGTAACTATTGGCATTTAGATGTAGTAATTAGGGGCTGTGACAGTATACATTACGGCACCTAATCTTTACCAAAGCGTTATCCGCATCGTTTTGGTAATAAAACATGCATCTAACCACTTAATATTAGGTGTGAATTCCAGTTCGATAGTCATGGATGTGAACGTTGGATAAAAACCAAATTCAGCTAGAAGATGAGCTCAAAAAGCTTAAAGGCCAAATAAAAACGGCCCCTGAACACACCTTCAGTATTGCGCAGCAATACCGTATCCGCGCGGAGCAAATTTTATTTGTGGATGGTGAAATCAGAGCATTGCTGATAATGGCGCAGTGCTGTTGGTGCCTAATGGATTACCGACAAGGCTTAAAGCTAGTCAAAGACGCCTACAGCAAGCAAACCCAACTTGAAACCGACGACCACCTGCCCGAAATTCTTCATTTATTTGCTCTCCAATATTGGGGACAAGCAAAGTATTACTCAGCCCAACAATATTGGATTAATGCACTCGAACAATCCGCCCTCGTTGATGATATTGAAATTCAAATCGAATCTCTAATTGGGCTTGGCAACGTATGGCGCATCACAAATGAGCATCAACTTGCCGCTTCCACTCATGAGTTGGCGGTTAAAGTGGCAAACAACGTCCGTATTGCTTGGTTGGAAGGCAAAGCTCGTATCCTGTTGGCTTGGGACTATTACTTACTGAATAAGTTTGTCGAAATGCTCACTGTGCTGGATGGTGCAACCGAAGTACTAAAAGATCATGATGACAGCACATGGCAAGCCGAGATCTGGGACTTTAAAGGCCTAGCGCTACTTGGGCTAGAACGCCTTGATGCCGCAGAAGAAGCCACACAAAAGGCCCATAAACTCGCTATTGAACATGATCTAATTTGGATGAAGGCACACTCGTTTATTAGCCGCGCAAGGCTCGAACTCTTGCGCAAAAATACGGATAGTGCAGCAAAGTTACTACTCGCAGCAGAAGAGTCCGCGCTTAGTTTTGACAACGGCGAGCTACTAAGTCAGATCTGCTTTCAGCAATCTCGAGTCGCTGAAGAGCAAGGTGATTTTGAATCAGCGTTTAACGCGTTTAAAAAATACCGTAAACATGCACTCAAAATGCTCAAAGAACAGACTCATCGAGTCAGTATGGATAAAGCACGAGGCTCCAAACGCCAGCTAGAGCAACGAGCGCGTAAGCTGATTAATCGAATCCGTTCTCAACATGAGTATGACCCTGAAAAACAGTTTTCTAATGTTGTGTCCGAGACCTACTGGTGGGAACAGTTAGTTCTGTTTAAAACAGAGCTCAAACGCTCCAACCACGCGATCATTATGATTCAGCATGCAAACCCCGAATTTCTCGATGTTTGTACTGAGCTAGTTCATGCATTGACGACCTCAAGTGATCTCATCTCACGAATTTCCAGTGACAGACTAGCTATGTTAATTGCAGAGAAAGGTCAAGCAGCAGAAGATGTCTATCGTACGGTTCAGGCAATGTTAGACATCTATCCATGGAAACGTCGCGGGCTGAAAGGTCCCAAACCGATACTGTATTTGCAAGATATCCTGACCTTCCCATTCACTTTAGAGCAACTCGAAGAAAGCTATATTGAGGTAATGAAGCATGGAACAACTGCTTAGCAAGGTGACTGACGCAGGCATCGATCCTTCTTCCGTCTCTGGTGAAGAAGCGATTACGCTGTGGGAGCACATCGGGTTACATATTGCATCCACGAACCGAGAAAAAGCACATTGCTATATCATTAGTGCCGAGTATCGACGAGAAATTAAACAGCTCAACGACAGTATCGAAGAACTACGACAAGCCCTTGAGTTGCTCGTTTTACCCGACGATGTAGAAGATATTCTGTCTGTAAAAGCAAGCTTGAGTGATCGTTTAGTAGAAGTAGGTGACTACAACGCAGCATTAACCGAGTATGTCGCTGCAACGAATATCGCCGTCGAATATGGCTATATTGATGAGTACGTACTGGCTATTATTGGAATGGGCAATTTGTGCGATGCCTATGGGGATCACCATCGCGCCTTGCGTTATTACCAAAAAATCGATGCGATCGATCACGCCATTAGCAGTCGCTCCCTACGTCTGCGCTACAAACTTTACATGCTTGCCTGTTACATCAGTTTGAACCGTACCGCAGATGCACAAGAATTATTGAGTGAGTGTGAAGAGCTAAGTATCCTCGTCAGTGATAAAAACCTTGCTGCGCAAATTCATCTTTACCGAGCCAAACTGCATCGTTTGCAAGAGGATTACCCTAACGCATTGCTAGCTATCTCTAATGTCCAGTATACGACGGGCAGTGCTACCACGTACTGGTTATCCACGATGGTCAAAATCGAGACCGCATATTGTCTAAACGGTGTCGGACACACCTCTTTAGCCAACTTAGTGCTGGACTCTATCGGTAAACGAGTTCAGAAGCATTCGTCTCCTCTTGTCGCTCAGCATTTTTACAACGCGATGAGTCAAGTTTACGCTTCTCAAGGGTTATTTCAGAAAGCATTAAACTGTGAAAAAAAAGCGTTTCGCATTGAATCTGACCTTGTCAAACACATTCCAATTGGTGAATTGGGTTCTACTCAATTACGTCGACTTTCTCGTTTTGAGCTACAGCTCAAACTCATTTTGTCAGAACTTGAAAACAAAGAGCTCAAGGAAACCACCAAACAACATAAGAATACGGTCGCCCAACTACAGCAAGATGTCTTTACTGACCCGCTAACCTCTTTGCACAACCGACGCTGGTTAGAAGTCAAACTCAAAGACCTGCTTTTGCACGATACTGAATTTGCGTTGATGGTCATCGATATTGACCATTTTAAGTCCATCAATGACGAGCTCAGTCACCTTGTTGGAGACAAAGCGATTAAACGTGTGTCTCAAGAATTAGCAGGATACTTCAAATTTAAAGGCGCTTCTTGCGTTCGCTTTGGCGGTGAAGAGTTTCTTGTCATTCTAGAGAATAGCAATCTAGAACGGGCAGAAATGCATGCCGAGAATTACCGCGAACGCATTTATCAATATGGTTGGGACGATATTCTTGGCGAGCGGGGGTTGACCGTATCGATCGGGATTACCTTACATCGAGAAGGAGAGAATACCCAACGTACCTTCTATCGCGCCGACAAAGCCTTGTACCGCGCCAAAGCCAATGGCCGAAACCAAGTCTGTACCGAACTTTAAACCATGCCCCAACCTTCACTTGGGGCATAACCGTGGCTTTTATTCTCTATTCCTTCCTTTATTACTACTTAGTTTGATTATAAGCGCCTTCACTTCTTATTGTCCCCGAATAGCAATCGATACGGATATCGCATAAACATAATTCAAGTACAAAATAACTTGATTGAACGATAGTTAAGACAAATACTTAAACTGTTCATTTACGTAAGATTTTCCATTAGGTAACAAGCACAGGCAGGTAAGATGTTTCTAGACTATTTTGCACTTGGGTTACTCATCTTCGTTGCTTTGGTGATCTTCTACGGGATTATCGTTATTCATGATATTCCGTATGAAATTGCTAAAGAACGCGAACACCCTCATCAAGACGCAATTCATTACGCAGGCTGGGTTAGCCTTTTCACTTTACATGCACTGTGGCCATTTTTATGGATATGGGCAACATTGTGGCGCAAGGAGCGAGGCTGGGGCTTCAAACAACTTGAGCAAGAAACGCACGACATTCATCACCGTCTTGAAGAGCTCATCGACGAAGTCAACGAACTCAAAAACGAAGTATCGATGTTGAAACAACAAAAGATTCAGCAAAGGCCTTTGACTGAACAAAGTAAAGAGGACGAATAATGGATTTATTGCTGATTCTGACTTATACAGCCCTTTGTATCGCCATTTTTAAAGTCTTTAATATTCCTTTGAACAAATGGACCGTACCTACAGCCGTACTTGGCGGCGTAGTGTTGGTGGGCACACTCGTCCTTCTTATGAACTACAACCACCCATTTACTCAGTTAGGTAACCAAGTGTTCCCAATTACGCCTATCGTCTCTGGTGTACGTGGCCGCGTTGTGGAAGTGCCCGTTCAAGCGAACCAACCGCTCAAAACCGGCGATATTCTGTTCAAAATCGACCCTGTGCCTTTTGAAGCGGAAGTCGCACGCCTTGAAGCGAAAGTGAAAGAAGCAAGCCAAGGTGCGTTGGGTTTAGAGTCTGACTTGAGAGAAGCAGAAGCGGCGGTTTTGAAAGCGCAAGCCGATAGAGATAAAGCGCAAAGAGAATTTAGCCGATATCAAAGGGGCTTTGATCGCGGCGCGTTTACGGAACAAGATTTAGATACTCGACGCCAAGCGTACAAAGCGGCAGAAGCCATGCTAGACGTTGCCATTTTGCAGCAAGAGCAAGCACAAATCGCATTAGAGTCGGAAATCGGCGGTGAGAATACCCAAGTCGCGCAACTACTCGCTGAGCTACGTAAAGCAGAGTTCAACCTTGAGCAAACCGTCGTTCGTGCGCCAACCGATGGTTACGTTACGCAATTGGCTTTGCGCCCTGGTGTGATGGCTGTGCCGTTGCCGCTTGCCCCTGCAATGACCTTCGTTCATACCGAAGACATTACGTACACCGCGGCGTTCAGACAAAACTCGCTACAACGTTTGAAGGCAGGCTTTGAAGCGGAGTTTATGTTCCGTGCGATACCGGGCAAGGTATTCCGTGGCGAAGTCATCGACGTGATTCCAGCTATTGGTGAAAGCCAAATTCAAGCCAGAGGTGCTCTGCTTGGTACCGATGCCCTGCGCACAAGCGGACGTGTATTTGCGAAGCTGAAAATCACGGACGATTTGAGCGAATACCACCTACCAATGGGTACCGCGGTTGAAGTCGCCGTTTACTCAGACAGCTTTACTCACGTGTCAGTGATGCGCAAAGTGCTGATTCGCATGAAGAGCTGGCAGAACTATTTGTACCTAGACCATTAATGAACAGCTAGCTCATTCATTTATCGATGAAAATAGTATCAGAAAGTGTAATCGGGGGCTGACAATCAGCCTCCGATTTCATTCTAGCCATCCAGACAGATAGCATTCCCACTTTTATCAATATTCTGTATAATGCGCGCCTTATTTTTAATGCTTGCTAAAAAACAAAGCCAGTCAAAGGGATACGTGAATCAAATCACACATTTCCTGAAGAAAAATAGAGCAAACAATAAGCAGCTTGGTTGTTTTGGATATATGTTACACAATCAAATAACCAATGCTTTCCAACAATATAAATGAACGTTCTTTAAAATCGACCATTGAACTGAGGTTATCTATGAATCTTTCTGCTAAAACCGTTGTGGTTATTGCAATTGGTGCTGCTCTTTACGGCATCGGTGGCTTACCTATGTTTGGCATCCCTGTGTTTGCAAACACAACGCTAAAACCAGCCATGGCAGTATTAGCATTGTTCTCAGTACTATTTGGCCCACTTGTTGGCTTTTTGGTTGGTTTTATTGGCCACTGGGTCACTGACCTATTCGCAGGTTGGGGCGTATGGCTCACTTGGGTACTTGGTTCAGGTATTGTTGGTTTGATTATCGGTCTATTCCCTTCTCTAACGCGCTACCGTTTAGAGAAAGGCGATTTCAATATGAAAGACTTCGCGTTATTCGTAGTACTTGCGCTATTAGGCAACGTATTTGGTTACGGTTGCTCTGCATTCCTCGACACGATTTTATACGCAGAACCGTTCACTAAAGTGTTTACCCAGCTTTCAATTATCGCGATCGGTAACACCATTCTTATTGCTATTGTTGGCTTCTTCATTCTTAAGTCTGTCGCTAAACGTAACAAGCAAAGCCGTAACTTAACAGAGGCTTAATGTCGAATGACAATCGAATTTTCTAACTTCTCTTTTAGATATGAGTCGCTGGACAAACCGACGCTAAAAAATATCAATCTAAGGATAGAGAAAGGAGAGAAAATCGTCATTATCGGTCCAAGTGGTAGTGGTAAATCTACCCTTGGGCAATGTCTTAACGGACTGATCCCACACGCAATCAAAGGGGAAACCAGTGGAACATTGACCATCAATGGTCAAGACACCGCCCCTTTCGACATGCACCAATACACTGAGCAAGTTGGCACCGTACTGCAAGATACGGACAGCCAATTCGTCGGTTTGAGCATTGGCGAAGACATCGCATTTGCGCTGGAAAACCAGCTAACTTCTAACATCGACATGTACCCATTGGTCAAAGCCACGGCCAAAATGGTCGACTTGGAACAGATGTTAGATCGCTCTCCCCACGATTTATCTGGCGGCCAGAAACAACGTGTTTCTTTGGCGGGCATTCTCGTCGATGACGTCGATATCCTTTTGTTTGATGAACCACTAGCTGCGCTTGACCCTAAAACGGGTAAAAAAACCATCGAGATCATCGATGATCTACACCGCGAAACAGGCAAAACCATCGTAATCATTGAGCATCGTCTTGAGGACGTTCTGCATCGCTCAGTTGACCGTATTATCTTGATGGAAAGCGGCGAAATCATTGCCGATACAACGCCAGATGAAATTTTAGCGTCGCCTCTGCTAGAAGATTACGGCATCCGCGAACCGCTTTATATTTCGGCTCTGAAAGAAGCAGGCTGCGCGATTGAGGGCGATGCAAAACCTTCTAGCTTAACTACCTTACCGTTGGAGCAATATAAACCAGCAGTACAAGCATGGTTTGATGGTTCAACAGCACAACCACCTAAAACGCCAGCCGAGACTTTGCTTGAAGTCTGTGGCCTCACCTATTCTTACGACGGTGAGAAAAACGCGTTAGAAGACGTGAGTTTTGACATCAAGCGTGGCGAGTTTGTCTCTGTACTTGGCAAAAATGGCTCGGGTAAATCGACCATCACCAAACTGATTATGGGCGTTATTGAAGCGGATAGCGGCTCAATGAGCATGAATGGTCAAGATCTTAACGAACTGACCATCTTCGAGCGCAGCCAGAAAGTGGGCGTGGTGATGCAAAACCCGAATCACATGATTTCCCATCACATGATTTTCGACGAAGTGGCCTTCGGCCTCCGTAATCGTGGCATTGAGGAGAAACAAATCGAAGCTAAAGTACTTGAAGTCCTTGAGCTGTGCGGTTTGAGCAAATACCGTCACTGGCCAATCGAAGCATTGAGCTACGGCCAGAAAAAGCGCGTGACCATTGCGTCAATTTTGGTCTTGGAACCAGAGCTTCTGATCCTTGATGAACCGACGGCAGGTCAGGACTACCGGAACTACACGTCTATGCTGAGTTTCATCGAAAAGCTCAATCGCGAGTTGGGCGTAACCGTGATGATCATATCTCATGACATGCATTTAGTGCTGGAATACACCACGCGCTCTATCGTGATTGCAGACAGTAAATTAGTCGCGGATGCACCAATGACGCAGGTATTCAGCAGTCCAGAGCTACTAGACCAAGCAAACCTCACCACAACAAGTCTGTTTGAGTTGGCTACGAAAGTTGGCATCGAAGACACCAATGGCTTTATGCAGCATTTTATCAATGTAGAAAAAGCGCACCGCCAACAAAAAAGCAGCGAAGTAAACCAACCAGAGAAAGCGGTGGCATGAAAGACAATAAGATGAAGTTTGGTATCAACTACATCGATACCCAATCGCCACTTCATAAGTTGAATGGCATTACTAAGTTCTTGCTTTTCATTGCTTGGGTAACGGTGGTGTTGACCACGTTTGACTTGCGAATCATTGCACTGTTGATCGTGCTTGGTTTGGGCTTATTGAAAATGACCAAAGTGCCATTTCATGTCTACAAACCACTTTTACTCGGTACAGGTACAGTATTGCTGATCAATGCCCTGTTTATGTTCGCGTTAGCGCCGCAACAAGGTACTGAGTTCATGGGCTCATCAACGGTTTTACTCTCGTTACCCGGTAATTACTCACTCACTCAAGAGACGTTGTTTTACTTAGTAACAGTGACGTTGAAATACTTCAGCATGTTCCCAATCGCGTTGGTGTTTGTATTTACCACCCATCCGACGGAGTTTTCAGCCAGCTTGAACCGCTTAGGTGTGCCTTACAAAATCGCCTATGCCGTGAGCTTAACGCTGCGCTACTTGCCGGAAGTGAAAAAGGACTTTGTTAACATCATGCACGCGCAACAAGCACGCGGAGTAGAACTGAGTAAGAAGGCTCCGTTGTTCACTCGTATGAAGAACGTGGCGAAGATTCTTGGCCCTCTGATTTTCTCTAGTTTGGACAGAGCAGACCAAATCTCAAACGCGATGACGCTACGTGGTTTTGGCCGTCACTCATCTCGCACCTGGTACAGCCTAAAACCCCTGGCCAAAGCCGATATGATCTGCATGGCGGGGATTGCAGTGATAGTGATTGCTGCGATCAGCAAGCGTGTTATGGACACACAACTGTTCTGGTATCCGTTTTAAAATTCTAAAGCTTCAAGCTGAACATAACGTGGTTAGTGTTGTGACCACGTTATGTTTCCCTCTTTCCCCTCGATAACCCGCTCATTAGCCTTTTGCTTGCAGGTGCTCAAAATAGGCGTGTAATCTCAGCGGCTCGTTGATGTGTCAGAAAGTTGCTTATTTAAGCGACCAACATGAACTAAACTCATCAGTTTTATCAGGGGCTTAATGATCAACTGTGCGCTGCCTACGATGAACAGCCAAGTCCCGCTTTCAATCAACGAATCATTCAAAAAGAAAAAGCTACCAATTAAAAACCAAATAGCTATGAGCAGATCGTTGGCAGCACCTAACGCCTCATAGCGACGTTGAATAACGACGTGACGGTTTCCTAGATCTAAATCCAACTCCCTGCCATGTACCTGCACTGTAAAACCCTCCTTAGTGTTTCGACTCATGTTGTACCCGAGTAATTTCAACATACTTAGGTATAAAACCCTAACGGACCCAATAGATATGTACAACCATAGAAGAAACAACATGAAGATAAAGAAAAGGGTGCCTAAGCACCCAAGTCAATAAAGCTATTAACAGTAATTAACTTCTATTACTAGATAGTAAGTACCAACTTAGCTCCACTTTAATAAGCGGGTCTCATTGCCCTCTTCTGGCTTCGCTGGAATATTGAGTGACAGCAGTAAGCTCACAGCCGCCATACCTGCACCGATGTAAAATACGCTAGCAGGAGAAACCAGCCAAATCACACCAAACGTAACAGGTATCACAACCGCCGCAATATGGTTAATAGTAAACGCAACCCCAGCGGTCGACGCCATATCGGCAGGATCGGCAATTTTTTGGAAGTAGGTTTTGATAGCAAGCGCTAGCGCGAAGAACAAATGGTCGACAACATACAATGCAGCAGCCCACTCCGCGGTTTGCACCAAACCATAACCGACGAATACGAAGATCAAACCGACGTACTCAAACATCAGCGCTTTACGCTCACCAACAACGCCGATGAAGCGGCCGATTCGCTTCGCAAACAAGAAGTTAAAGACATAGTTGATCAAAAACAGCAAGGTAATGTCTGCGGCAGAGTAGCCAAACTTCTCTACCATCAAGAAGCCAGCGAAAACCGTGAAAATCTGACGGCGAGCACCACTCATAAACGTGAGCGCATAGTACAACCAGTAACGTTTACGCAGAATGAGTTTCTTGTTTTGAGGCACTTTTGTTTTAAATTGAGGGAAAGCAAATGCCATCACCAAAATAAGCACAAAACCTAAACCACCTGCCATTAGATAGACCGTTTTAAAATCAAGTTTGAGCTGTTCGAGCGAAACCCAAATCGCACCGTAGGTAAACAGAGAAGCCAAAGCCCCAACAGAAATAAATTTACCCAACATTTCCGGGGCTTCTTCTTTCGATAGCCATTGTAAAGACAAAGACTGCTTTAGTGTTTCAAAGTAGTGGAAACCGGTGGACATTAACAAGGTGGTAAAAAGTAGACCGTACAAAGTGGGAAAATAACCTGTTAATGCCGTACCAAGCGTAAGCATCGCCAAAGAGACGAGCATAAAGCGTTGTTCACGGATAAAAAGTAAAACGAATACCGCAGTGAAAGCTAGAAAGCCAGGTACTTCCCTAACACTTTGAAGTAAACCGATATCAGCGCCATCAAAGTTCGCTTTCTCGATAACAAAGTTGTTCAACAACGCCATCCAAGTAGAAAAAGCAATGGGCACGATAATGGAAATTAACAGGAGGAAATTTTGCGGCGTTCTCCAGCCTTGCGATGAGGTAGTCATGATGTTTCCTTTAAATATGAAGGCATCATCATAGCTTCAAATGTAACAAATTCGCAATATCATTATTATTTTCAACCCTGGCCAAGCAGATACGGTGTAGAGATATTGTTATGAAAATAAACATCGCACTCAATTCCTTGGTTAAGCGCGATGTTGAAATATCGAGAGAAATAGGTAAAAACGCCAGTGATGAGGCTCAGTAACTTAATCGATATTCTTTACTGTTAGACGATTCTTAAATTCAAACACATGTTCTGGACACGCATCCAAACATCGGCCACAGCTAATGCAGTTTTGATCCATAACTCGACGATCTCCCTCTTTCAATGGTTGTCGAAGCACCTCAGGTTCTGGGCAGACGTAAAAGCAATCCATGCATTTGGTGCAATCTTCGCGGCGAACAGCAGTAACGCGCAACAGGCTTTTTCGGCCTATCACACCATAGGTAGCACCCAGTGGACATAAGTGCCCACACCACCCATGCTCAACTAAGAGTAGATCCAGTACGAACACCAGTGCGATCAACACCCAACCTGCGCCCATACCAAACACCAATCCGCGATGCAGTGCCGCCACTGGATCTAACCATGTCCAAAGAATCGCGCCAGACAGCGCGCTGCCCAACATCAAAACAGGGATCAGCCAATAGCGAATAGCAGGAGACCAACGATAGCTCGCTTTAATGTTGATCTTTCTGCGCAGCCAAGCCGCCAAATCTGTCACGATATTTAACGGGCACACCCACGCACAAAATGCGCGCGGCGCTAAAATCGCGTAGAACACCACGACAATCACTACGCCTAACAGCGCATTAAACTCCGGAACATGGCCTGTCGCCAAAGCTTGAAGCACTATCAACGGGTCACTTAAAGGCACGGTGTCGAACAACATACTCGATGAGAGATTACCAGTTAGAGCCCCTAATGTCGGCCCAGCCATAAACAGCGCAATGATGGTGAGCTGGCATAGTCTGCGTAAAATCAAAAACCGATGCGCGCACCACCAGCCAAGCTTTTCAACCGCTTCTTTTCCAGCATTTTGAGCTAAGTTCTTTGCCATTACTTACCTCCTTTTAGCGATTCAAGCGCACCTTCCGGTACAGGCGTCTCACTAGGGAGGATATTTTCGAGTGGTTTGTCGATCTCTTTCCAACCAAAATTGTAGTGACTGCCCACTTTGCCTTTCGCCAAATCCGTCGGGACGACTTTAATAGCAGCGACATCCAACACGCACGCTTGTTCGCACTTGCCACATCCGGTACACACTTCGGAATTCACTGTTGGGATAAGTTTGGCGTGATAACCGGTTCGGTCGTTGTGAACCATCTCTAATGTGATGGCTTCATCAATCAGCGGACAAACGCGATAACAAACGTCGCATCGTAGCCCTTGCCAGTTCAGGCAAGTTTCATGGTCAATAAGAACCGCTGTACCCATTCGAGCATCATCAATATCGGTTAGCTTCGGATCCAGCGCCCCACTCGGACAAGCGACCACACAAGGGATGTCTTCACACATTTCGCAGGGAATATCGCGCGCAGTAAAGTAAGGTGAACCAGTGGCTACAGGAGAAAGTAATGTCGCGAGTTTCAATGTGTCGTAAGGGCATGCTTGAACACACAAGCCACATCGAATACAGGCTGATTCGAAATCGCCTTCTGGCAAAGCACCGGGTGGGCGAATAGGCACACCTTTAGTTTCTCGAGCTTGGCTTTGCAGCGATTGTAAGCCCAACACACACGCCGCTGCGCCAACGCCTGCCGCAGTTCGGACAGTATCACGCAAAAATCGACGCCGACTTTGCGATGTTTTAGACTGAGAGGATTTCATGCTATTTCCTCAACGAAACTCCTTTATCAAGTTAAGCATAAATAGCGCTAAACGTACCTCTTCCCCATACCTCATAAGAGGTAACTCCACCCTCAATTGATTCAAGTCAACTGATGTACAGTGCCGTCGTCACAGTTTGAATCATTCCATTTATTTCCTCCAACATGAAATTCACCACGATACTCTGCCGTGCACGCCATTTTCAGTACAATAATTCAACACCTTTGCAATCTATTCGCTAAATTCAAAGATAAATGACTACTAAAATTTAGAAAAACATCGCTATAACAACCTAATTTAAAAGGTGTTTATCTCTCAAACTTCAAAAAATACTATCCAAAATAAGGAACTGTGGTTAGATTGAAAATTAATACTAAAAAGCGAAGGAGAGAAGCATGGAAATTATTGTACGTCCAACAACCGTTGAAGACGCAGCGGCACTCGTAGAAATCTATTCACAACCAAAAGCACAACGTGAAACCCTGCAACTCCCAAAACCTTCGCTCGCAATGTGGGTGGAACGATTGTCAAATATGCCCGCTGGCGTTTACAGCTACGTCGCTGAAATCGATGGTAAAGTAGTGGGTAACATTGGCTTTGACCACTCGCAGCGTCCGAGAACAATGCACACAGCATCATTTGGCATCGGAGTGCATGATAGTTTCCACGGGCTCGGTATTGGTAGCAAGTTGATTGAAACGGTCACTGAACTGGCGGATAACTGGCTAAACGTGAGAAGAATTCAAATAGAAGTCAACGCCGATAATGACGCCGCCATTGGGCTGTACAAAAAGCATGGATTTCAAATTGAGGGCGAAGCGATTGATGGCTCCTTCCGAGATGGCGAGTTCATCAATACCTATTACATGGCACGTATCAGGCCAAGTAAAAAGTAAATCAAAGCCTCCTAATTGGAGGCTTTTCTTTTTAAACTTCTACTCACTTTCGTAAGTTAGCCAGCGCTCGGCTAGTCAATGCTTCTGTGTAAGGATTGATCTTCCAGTGATCAGGGCTCCAGCCTTTCACAAAGCGTTGAAAGTCAGCCCACGCAACCGCAAACAAAGGACGCCATTCGCGCTCGACTTCATTGGGGTCAAGATTCGGCTGATAAACCATTAACGCTTGTTGCAACTGAGCAAAATACGTATCCAAGACCCAAACTTCCATCTCTGCACAACGCTCTGGCTTGACGGCGCTACTCATAAACAGTGCCACATCTTTCATCGCACAGCCATGTCCGACGTATTGAAAGTCGACCGCTGCAACGCTTGATTCTTCTCGATCAAAACAGAAGTTCGCCAATTTGGCATCACCGTGTACAAGCGTCTTGAACTTGGCTTGCGAAAGCGTTTGATCAATCAATTGAGCGGCATTTTTTAGCTCGGTGTCTTGCAACGCCTCAAGCTCATCGGGTCTGGTTGCCAAGTGCCAATACGTGCCGGTATACCACAGCTTATCCGAGCGAACACCGATGTAGCGCGCATGAAAGTTCGCCAACCAAGCAAGGCAGGCTCGTAGATGTTCTAGCTTTGCATCGGTGATGACTTTTGGAAAGCCTGCCTCGGCGAGATCTTCCATCACGATGAGCCATTCATTCTCCGATTGGAACGTTTTTAGACCTTGTGGTACTCGGCAGCGAGTGCTCACCTCTCTGGAAAAATCCGTATACCAATTCACTTCCACCTGATAAGAGTGCAGCTTTCTTTGGTGAGATCGGTCAGTATTCCAGCCTCTTGGATGCTCTGAAGGTTTAGGGAGTTTTACATGCTTAATGATCAACGAGCAAGTTGAATAAGTAACTCGGACTAACTCACCATAGCCTCCCCATAGCGATTGTATGACTTCTACCGATTGATAATTCCCGAGCTTTAGCTCCTGGCCAATGCTTTGGTAACGTTGGTGGTTGTCGTTCATCATCATGCAAGCAGATGTGACCACGCTTGGTTTTTCTCCATATAATGAATGACATATGGACAGACTGGTTTGATTTGATAACCGAGTGCCTCAATTTCTGGCAATACCGCTTCCATCATCACTTTTCCGTACCCTTTACCTCGTAATGCTTCAGGAACTACGGTTGATGTGATGTGCATGACATTATTCTCAAGCTGATAAACCACCTTGGCTTTATAACCTTGTTCTAAATCAACCCAAAATGTGTTGTTTTCAACTTCATGAGTTACTTTATGCATATCTTGCTCTCTAATTTTTGTTACGGATTGATTGAATCAAACTATATCACTGAATAGAATCAACACCATGCGGAAGTGCTCTGTCACTTCACGCCCTTACCTTCTCAAATCAGGTACGACAATAATAATGAGAAATATGAGCCCTATTGCCAGAGACGGCAAACTACCTCTGCAAAGCAAGAAGGCACCCGAACGTCAGGCAAGTACACTAAATAGCACCGATGCAATGGCAATGGTCGAACATGGCAGTGAAGTAAGTTTAAACGTCACGACACCTGTTGGTACCAAGTTTATTACAACCAGCACATTTGTCGGCTGTCACTCAAATAATACCGCATTGATAGAGGTTCCGAACATCTCCGATGAGGACTTGAAATTTTATTTTCAAGAAGGCTTTTGGATCAATGTAAAAGCGTACTCTCATCGAGGGGAAGGTGCTGTCATTCCTTTTCGGGCGCAATTGCAGCACCGACTCGGCGACCCGTATCCAATTTTGGTGCTAAGTCTACCCAACACCATGCAGGTCTTTCAGCTTCGTAAAGAAGTACGTTACGAAGTGAATTTGAGGGCGCGTGTTTGTTTAGAAGCCTATCGAACTGAATGCGAGATAAGAGATTTATCTCGCAGTGGGTGCCGCTTTGTGACATCACCAATGAGCCGACCACTTCAGGTTGGTGATCGCGTTTCATTGGACCTAACCATGCCCGGTGAAAGCCACATGCTCGCGCCATTGAGAGGTCGTATTTGTAACTTACAAAAATCGACACACCATGCTCGCTATGGAATGGAGTTTGATGAGGTTGGTAAAACCAACGCTAAAAGTCTCCTGAGTCACCTAAAATTTGATGGGACTAAACTCACACTAAAAAGGTAGCTTTGATAACGAGCACCAAGTAGCGACCAGTTTTGATACCCGGAAAACAAGAAACCCCTTACTGTAAAGTAAGGGGTTTTGTTTACTAAGAATAAGGCAGAATCTTAGATAACAGTTTCGACTTAGAAGTCGTAACGTAGACCTAGCGCTAGCTCATCTTTTTCATCAGCGCCTTCGTTATCCATTAGATCGAAGTTGTATGATGCGTAGCCACGGAAGTTAGGCTTGAAGTAGTAAGTAACATCAACAGCTAGGTTTTCTACAGTATCAGCATCTTCTAGCTCACCTTTGTTGAACGTAGAAGTAAATACAGTTTGACCCATAGTGTATGATGCAGCTAGTTCGTAGCCTTTGTAATCCGCAGACTCACCTGCAACATCCACGTCTGCACCTGTGTAGTTACCAGCGAAGTAGAAATCACCTACAGAGTATGCAGCAGCAAGCATGAACTCATCACTATCGTTTTGGTCTGCATAACCAGCACCTAGTTCAATACCAGTATTAGCAAATGCGTAGATACCAGATAGAGAGAAGCCATCTTCCTCGTTGTCTGTAAAACCTTTTGCATCTGTTGTACGGTCAGCAAAGCGGTAGCTAGCACGTACAGCTAGTTGCTCGAATTGGCCTTTGTAAGAAAGCATGTTGTCTGTACGGTCAGATACAGGCAGCTTAAGTGCTGCAGTGTTACCGTGGTAAGCCATAATATCGGTAAAGTCAGTAAGAACGAATAATGCACCGTCGTTTTTACCGTAAGTTACTTCACCGTATTTACCGCCTAGGCCTGCGTAAGCGTAACGAGTTTCAAGATCACTGTTGTTATCTACGGCACCTTCTTCTTTTGTTTCGAACTCACCTTCCCAAAAACCAACACCGTATAGGTTTTCATTGATTTCCTGTTTGCCTAGGAAGTTAAGACGGATGCGAGTACGGTCTTTTGCCTTACCATCCATCATAGAAAGACGCGCTTCAGCGCGGCCGCCCATCTCAAGAGAAGTGCCATCTTGGTTGTATAGTTCTGAAGCGACAACTTGAGATCCTGATGCCATTAGCGCCACTGCTACAGCTAAAGTTTTTAATTTCATTGTTATTTTCCATATCATTGTTTTATATGTATTTTCTCACCAGAAAAACAGGACTTTTCTGTACCAACGAGAAAACTGGCGGCATAGTAGCAGCTGTTATTTTTCACGCAACGCGTTGAATAAACAGCACTTATAGAAGAAAACACCAAGTAAAATGACGATATGAATACCTCTCAACCATCAAGTTATCGGTTGAGGTAAAAAAATCGTTCGCGTCAAAAAAAAAATTGACGCAAAAAATGTAAAAACAATCTCATTATATGTGATTTTGCTCGCAAAATATTTTCACTAAATGACTGTTTTAGATAGACTTCCTGATTTTAAATCAGTTTCTCACAAACAAAAAAATCCCCAAGCAATAGCTCAGGGATTTATACATTTTGTTAGGCGAATGGCGAATTAAAGCTTAAAGAAGCTCAATTGCTCTTTCTGCTTCTCTGCAAGTAATGAAAGCTCAGTACTCGCGCTTGCGCTTTGACTGATACCCGCCACATTCTGGTTAACCAGTTCAGACATGTTAACCACGTTTCGGTTGATGTCTTGAGTGACTTGAGACTGCTCTTCGGCTGCGGTTGCCACTTGCGTGTTTGAATCGTTAATGTTGGCTACCGACTCGGTAATACCAACCAATGCCTCATTCGCTTGTTGCGTCAGTTCGTTGTTACGACTCAGCATGTCTAGGCTGACTTGCATGCTGTCATTCGCAAGCCCAGACTGCGCTTGAAGTTCTTCAATAATCGTTTGGATCTCTTGAGTCGAGTCTTGCGTGCGTGCCGCGAGCATACGTACTTCATCCGCAACAACCGCAAAACCACGACCAGACTCACCAGCACGCGCAGCTTCAATCGCAGCGTTCAATGCGAGTAGGTTGGTCTGCTCAGAGACACCGCGAATTACTTCAATAACGTCGTTGATCTGAACCGACTGCTCTTTTAAACGCAGTACCACTTGCGCTGCATCGTTCAATGCCTGAGACATCTGTGCGCTTGCTTCTGCGCTCTCTTGGAAGATAGCCAGACCTGATTGCGCAAGACCATCAGCTTCGCGAGCTGTCGAATCCGCAGACGTTGCGTTATCGCTCACGTTGTTTGCCGTGCTAGCAAGTTCATTAACAGCAGATGCAACTTGTTCGATCTCAGCTAGCTCTAGCTGAGCATTCGCTTCTGCTTGCGTCATTACTGCGGCAAGCTCAGTCGATGCCGATGCAACCTCTTCACTGATGCGAGTAAGCTGGTCGACCGTGTTATAAAGCTGTTCTGCTGTTTGGTTAACATCTTTGCTCAGCTTCGCAATTTCGTTATCACCATCTACATCTGCGCGAACTGATAAGTTGCCCATTGCCAACTGACGCATCACTTCTTGAAGTTTTTGAATAGGCGTAACAATCATGCCTGATAAGATCCACGCTCCCACCAATGAGAACGCAAATACCGCAAGAACTGTCAGCATAGCGTTGTTTTGTACACGCTCATTCTGTTGATGGCTTCTTATGGTTGACTGCTCTGCTTGATCATTCACATGCTTCGACAGAGTATTGATTTGTTGAACCATTTCTCGGCCAACATTACGGTACTCTTTAATGAATGCACGGTACTCACTGTCCGATTTCAAGCCTTGATCGTACTGGTTAAAGAAAGCCACTGAGCGCTCTGAATATCGAACATAGGCTTCGATCGCTTGGCGAACTTTAATCGCATCTTCACGAAACAGATTACGAGCTTCAATCGCACTTAAATCAGCTTCAACCTGCTTTAAGCCTTCTTTCAATTCATTAAGAAAATTTTCACGACGGGAAGCGTCGTAGATAGCGTAAACCGCTGTAATACGAAGTGGATAAATTTCATCGTCAATACGCGCCAAAGTGTCTTTATGGAAAACCAAAGACTCTTGGTTGGAAGCAATAACATCTTGCTCAGCTTGAAGATTGTTTTTAGTAATCCACAAAGCAATAAACAAAACAATCGCGGTAAATAATACCGGAACCAAAATTTGCGTTCGTACTGACAAATTTTTCAGTGATAACTGCATGACTGGACCTCAGTTGTATGCGTGATGCCTATATCCAAACGAACTCAAGCAACTCTCAATACTGAAGCTGCATTTCGGTTATTTGAATATCTATGCTTCCTTGCGACGGGAAAGTTCCCAGACGAATAAACAAGTGGCGAATATTAGAGGTCGATCACACTTTTGCCTAGTACAAAAAGTCCCCATTTTCAATCTGTTATTGACAATATCCCGACAGTAGTGTCGGGATATTGTCGTTATGATAAATTGTGATCACTTATGATGAGATACATTCACATTTAGGGCGGTTTTAGGCTATTTTCTCAACGAATTGAGCTTAGCTTGAGCAAGGCCAAAAATCGTATCTATTGGATAAGAACCTTCATCGGTTGGCTCACCGGCGACTTTCCCCGTGAACAGCTCGATGGCTTCAGTGACATGATCAATCGCCCAAATATTAAACTCACCTTTTTCTACTGCTTTCACGATGTCGGAACGGAGCATCAAGTTATGAACATTAGATTGCGGGATAATGACCCCCTGCCCTTCATGACGACCTTTAATCACACACACATCGTAAAAGCCTTCAATTTTTTCGTTCACACCACCAATCGGCTGAGCTTCACCAAACTGATTCATCGAGCCTGTAATCGCAATGTCTTGTCGGTTTGGTTGCTTTGAAAAAGCAGACACCACAGCACATAGCTCTGCCATGCTGGCACTATCACCGTCGACACCACCATAAGATTGCTCAAACGTAATCGTTGTGGTTAATGGTACTCGCGCCGTTTTACCAAACACGGAAGACAAGTAGGCCGATAGAATCATCACGCCTTTAGAGTGAATACTGCCGCCCAAGTCCACACTGCGTTCGATATCGATAACATCCCCATCGCCGTAACACGTCGTCGCGGTGATGCGATTCGGCGCGCCAAACATGTAGTCGCTAGTGCTTAATACCGAGAGGGCATTCACTTGACCGATAGCCTTCCCTTCAGTGCGAATCAAGGTTGTACCGTTAACAAACGTTTCCATCACATTGTCGCGTAATCGGCTCACTCGCATTTCTTGGTTCTTGAGCGCCTCTTCCACATGACCGATACGGATCATGTTGGAGTTGGCTTGACGAGCAACGTAGTTTGACTCACGTAATAAATTCGCAATATTGGCAGAGTGGAGTGATAGCTTGGTTTGATCACCAGACAAGCGTGAACTGTATTCGATAATCCGTCCCATGGACTTTCTATCACAGTGCAGCATGTTGTTATCGTTCACGACGCTAGAAATAAAGCGCGCATAGTGCAGTTCCGACTCTGGCGTTCGCTTCATCTCATCTTCAAAATCCGCTGTCACTCGGAACAACTCACTGAACTCTGGATCGTAATGCTGCAGTAATTGATAAGTTCGGTAGTCACCAAACAGAATGATTTTAATGTCGAGCGGGATAGGCTCGGGATCGAGTGATACCGCCCCTGTCAATGTCACTTCTTTTTCTAGGGAGGTAAAGCTCAATTGACGAGCACGCAGTGCGCGCTTCAAACCATCCCAAACGTAAGGCTGTTCAAGCACTTTCTGTGCATCCATTAACAGAACGCCGCCATTCGCCTTATGCAAACTCCCCGCACGAATCAGCGAAAAGTCGGTAAACACGGTTCCCTTGAAAGTGGCTGTCTCAATCGAACCGAAGAGCGAATGGTAATTGGGGTTTTCTTCAACAACGATAGGAAAGTCACTGCTGTTGCGACTTACCAAGACGTTCACTTTATAACGACGTGGCAATTTTTTATCCAACGACGCCGTTGCAATTTCGCCTTGCTCACCACTTTGGTCAAGGAAGATATCTGCGTTTTCAACAATATCTTTTTGCAGCTCAGTTAAGTACGTTTTGATTTCAGAATATTCTGCGTAATCCACTTTGAGCTTTTTAATGAAGTGAGTAATCACATCGAGCGTCACTTCATCATTAAGCTTTTTGATTTTGTCGCTGTAAGTTTCTTCCCACTCTGTGAGTTCACGGACCATCGAACGTAATCGTACTTCGAGTTCATCAATAGCATCGCTGAACTGCTCTTGCTCTTTCTTACTTAGTGCATCAAAAGACTCTTCCGTATGAAGCTCGTCACCATTCATAGCGACAAACTGATAATCGCCTTGTGTGGTAAGCGTCAAGCTAATGCCTTTCTCTTTTGCCTCTCGGCTAATGCGGTCCAGTTCGTTTTGTTGCTTCGCCGCTAATTGGTTTTTTAATCGCTCAGCTCGGCTAAAGTACATTTCATTGTCGAACGCTAGGGGTAAAGCATTCAGTAGTTTGCCCATTAAGGCTTCAATATCAACACGTAACTTATTCCCGATACCACAAGGCAGCTTCAATACCTTGGGTGTGCGGGTATCTTCAAAGTTCGCAACGTAACACCAATCAAACAAGGCTGCTGCATCGTGCTGGTGACGATTCAGATAGCGCAGGATCATGGTGCGTTTACCTAGCCCATTCTGACCAATGGCGTAGATGTTATACCCTTTCTCTTTGATGGACATCGCAAACTCGACCGCTTTTTGCGCGCGCTCTTGGCCCACAATCTCATCAATTGGAGGTAACTCCTTGGTCGACTTACATGGCATATTCTCTAGATCTGCTACAGAATATAGCTGCTTAGCTTCCAATCTTAGTATTGCCATATCCACTTCCTTTTTCTTATTTTCGTCATTTGAGTGTAGAGATTATTTGCTTAATTTTAAGTGATTTACCTTCCACCCTAGTTTGATTGGACATTTTATGAGCATAAAAGTGATATCAATACGCACTTGCAATTGATAATCAATTTCATTTAATATCAAAACAAATCAACTCTTGTGGAGATGGACATGAATATTGAGCAATGCTGGATGCGCTACTTAAAAGCAGAGCAATTGATGGAACAAGGCCACTGGCCCGAGGCACATCGTTTATACGACGATGTACTCAGCAATCTACCGAACCACATTCATTCGGCGCTCGAAAATGCTCACACCAAACCTTGTCAGTTTGTCTGTCTCATCACCGGGCTGAGAGATGCGTGCGTTGCACAATCGGAGATTCTCAACAAACTCGGATTACAGCGCGATGCTTTTTCAACACTCAATCAAACGTACGCACTATTTCAATTCTTGCAATTAGAGAATCATGAACTTATTGAGCGTGTGGGTCATTTACTTGGTCAACAAAGTGAAGACTTGTTAGCTCATATGGCGGCATTTTGCTCTGCTCAACGCAATGCTCAATGGATGATTGAGCTAGACCATGTGACGCGAGCACATGAGCAGTTTTTGCATTTACAAGCGATGAGTTCGGCAAAGTCTTCGCCTTCTCACCTTTATAATTAATCTAAAGCCCAAGCATTGAGGCCTGCTAGGTTTGTGCTGTCCATTGCTTGAGTATCATTTGCTTTATCAACCACAAGGATCTGTGATGTCTTCTAAAACCATTCTTTCGGTGAATAACCTATCGGTCAGCTTTACGACAAACGATGGGATCGTCGATGCAGTAAAGAATGTTAGCTTCGATTTAAAAGCAGGCGAGACGCTTTCCATCGTTGGCGAGTCTGGGTCTGGCAAGTCAGTATCAACCAATGCACTGATGAAACTATTGCCAGACAACGCTATTTTGCATACGGACTCATCCATCATGTTTGAGGGTAGCTCCATCTTGGATAAAACGGAGCGTGAAATGCAAAGTATTCGCGGTGATCGTATCGGTATGATTTTTCAGGAGCCGATGACCTCATTGAATCCATACATGCGGGTGGGGATCCAAGTCGCTGAGGCCATCATGTGCCACCGTCCAGTGGATAGACGGAAAGCCAAAGCGAGAGTGTTAGAGCTGTTTGAACTGGTTCACATGCCAGAGCCAGAGAAAGCGTACAGCAAATATCCGCACGAGTTTTCTGGCGGTCAGTTACAACGCATCATGATTGCAATGGCACTGATTAACGAACCCGATATTTTGATTGCCGACGAACCAACCACCGCGTTAGATGTCACGGTTCAAGCAGAAGTGCTGCACCTGATTAAAGAAATTCAGGCTCAGATGGGCATGGCGATACTTTTTATTACTCATGATTTAGGCGTTGTAAAACACTTTGCCGACCGTGTCATTGTGATGTGTAAAGGGGAAGTCGTCGAAGAAGGCGAAACGCAAACACTCTTCGAAGACCCAAAACACGAATACACACGTATGCTGATCAACTCTATTCCAAAAGGCAGTAAGGACCCTATTAGCGAGAGTGCTACACAACTATTAAAAGCTGACGATATACGAGTCAAATTCTTGATAAAGTCGCATTTTATTGCCAGTAAAAATGAGTACTTCGAAGCCGTAAAAGGCATTTCTCTTGAGCTCAAACAAGGGGAAACACTCGGGATTGTTGGGGAATCCGGTTCAGGCAAGTCTACCCTCGGCCGCGCACTGATAGGCCTCCTACCATCCACAGGTAAAATCGAATACAAAGGCCAAGATATGGCGTTGCTGACAAACAAAGAACGTTTTGAGCTGAAAAAAGACGTTCAGATGGTGTTCCAAGACCCTTATGGTTCGCTTTCTCCTCGTATGACTATCGGCGAGATCATCACGGAAGGATTAACTGTCCACCAACCAATGTTGAGCAAAAAAGAACGTATGCAGAAAGCACGTGACGTGCTCCGTGAGGTTCGCTTAGATCCCGCGTCCATCAACCGTTATCCGCACGAGTTTTCAGGAGGCCAGCGTCAGCGTATTGCTATCGCGCGAGCACTGATCCTTGAACCTTCGTTTATTCTGCTTGATGAGCCAACCTCTGCATTAGACCGCTCGGTGCAACTGACAGTGATTGACCTTCTGAAAGATTTGCAGAAAAAGCATAATATTGGCTACTTGTTTATTAGCCACGATCTATCAGTAGTTAAAGCACTCTCTGACCGTGTTCTAGTCATGCAAAAGGGCGAGGTCATGGAGCAAGGTACAGCCGAAAATATTTTCCAAAACCCTAAAAATGACTACACGAAAAAGCTGATAGATGCCTCATTTGATCTTGAAAACAGTGAAAATCAGCACAGTGCGGCTTAGGTTCATCACAGTTTCATATTCATAAACTAGGATTAAGAAAAGGTGATGATTTCATCTTGTCTTAAGAATGGCGTAGCTGCCTTTCGGTTTGGCCGCCGAGACTGGTTGGTTCAAGAGTCAGACTTAGTCAACCTGGCTCACATACTGGCAAACAGTATGAATTGAGTTCCCCCAACCATGAAAAATGCCGCGACAGTGTCGCGGCATTTTTTATTCTCAGAAGCTTCGAGCAACTAAGGCATTAAATCGACTCAATACCCATATTATGTAACGTAAATGCATACACATCTGTGGTGAGGTCAATTTGCTTACTCAGCGGCATCCCTGCACCATGACCAGCATTGACATCAATGCGTATCAATACTGGATTAGCACCTTGCTGCTTGTCTTGCAACTCCGCAATAAACTTGTACGAATGTGCTGGCACAACTCGGTCGTCGTGATCAGCAGTTGTCACCAATGTCGCAGGATACTGCACGCCTTCTTTTACATTGTGAACAGGAGAGTAGCCAAGCAAGTATTGGAACATCGCTTCGCTTTGTTCAGACGTGCCATAGTCATACTTCCAGCCTTCTCCAGACGTAAACGTGTGGTAACGCAGCATATCAAGCACACCCACGGCTGGCAGCGCCACCTTAAATAACTCAGGACGTTGCGTCATACACGCACCAACCAACAAGCCGCCATTTGAACCACCACGAATCGCTAGGCGCTCGGAGCTAGTGTAGTCGTTTTCAATCAGGTATTCCGCCGCCGCAATAAAGTCATCAAATACGTTTTGCTTTTGCTGCTGAGTGCCTGCGTTGTGCCAAGCTTTACCGTACTCACCGCCGCCTCGCATGTTGGCTACAGCGTAAATACCACCCAATTCCAGCCAGTTGGCCACATTGCCAGAAAACATCGGAGTGAGGCTGATGTTAAAACCGCCGTAACCATACAGCATGGTTGGCGCACTGCCATCAAGCGCGATGCCCTTCTTGTATGAGATGATCATCGGAACTTGCGTGCCATCTTTTGAGGTGTAGAACACCTGTTTTGATTCATACTCACTGCGATCGAATGGCGCTTTTGATTCTTGAAACAGCGTCGATTCACCAGACTCAACATCAAATGAGAAGATCGTCGGTGGCGTCACGTAGTTAGTAAAGGTGTAATACAGCGTGGTTTCTTCTTTTTTACCCGCTAGACCATAAGCCGTACCCTCTCCCGGCAGTTCAACATCTCGAATCCATTCACCTTGGTAGTTAAACTGCTGCACTTTAGAAAGTACATCCACCATATAAGTCGCAAACAGATAACCGCCACCTTTGCTGATTTCTAACGGCTGTTCTTGTTCAGCAATCACATCCATCCATTGCGCTGTTCGGGTGTTGTAGCTGACAACTTTGCCATTCGGCGCATCTAGGTTGGTGTAAAGCAGCAAGGTTTCGTCTTGGCTATCAATCAAGTAGGTGTCGCCTTGCGTTGTATCACGAAGGGTCACAATCGCTTGGGACTCAGACTGTAAATCAATATAAAACAGACGATTACCCGATGTGGATTCTGCGCCAGAAATAATGAGGAAGCGATCGTCCGTCGTCGTGGTACCAGACACATAACGGTGAACCTGCGTATCCAACTCACCGAAAATCACTTTATCTTCAGACTGAGGTGTACCAAGTTCATGATAATAAAGCTTGTGATGTTCAGTTCGCGCAGATAACTCACTGCCTTGCGGCTTATCATAGCTTGAGTAATAGAAGCCTTTGCTGCCCAGCCAAGAAATCGACGTAAACTTCGCATCCACAATCTCAGGCTCTAACTGTTCTTTGGTTTCCGCATAAATAACAAAGATCTTGCGCCAGTCACTGCCCCCTTCCGAGATGGAATACGCGACCAAACGATAATCTTTCGAGAAGCTGACTTCGCCAAGAGAGGTCGTGCCCTCTTCAGAGAACGTATTTGGGTCAAGGAAGACTTCGGCTTCTCCCTCGCCTTTACGGCGATACAATACGCTTTGGTTTTGCAAACCGTCGTTTTTGTAGAAATAGGTGTAGTCACCACGTACAAATGGCTGGGAATATTTTTCGTAGTTTTGGCTGTTCGCGACCAAGTCACGGATTTGTTGGCGGTACGGGACCTGACCAAGAAAATCGAAGGTCACTGAGTTTTGACCCGAAACCCATTGTGCGGTTTCTTCGCTGCGATCATTTTCTAACCAGCGATAAGGGTCGGCAATGTCGTGACCAAAGTAAGTGTCCACGACAGAATCTTTACGTGTTTTTGGGTAATGCATAACGTCCGTGTTACTCCGTTGTTTTTATTAAGTTGTTTATTTTCATATCGTTTTATTGCGGTGATTACCTTAGAGCACCCAATATTGATTTCAACGACATTGTTTTAAATCTATGAAGGAACTAGAAATAATGAGATATCGTTAAGTAACGATCACGAATGTGCTCAATAAGCAGTTTCACTTTATTCGGTGGTTGACGAGTAAACGGGTACACCGCGTAGATACCCAGCTTTTTACCCACTAGTTCAGGAAAAATATCGACCAGTTGACCATTGCGAATATCGTGATACACCAAGCATCGCGGGACGTAAGCTATACCATGGCCGCCCAGAGCGGCTTTACGTAATGCGGTCGCGTTATCAGTAGAAAAGCAGCCCGATACTTTGACGATGTAATTACCATCTTCGCCTTTAAACTCCCAGTCTGTTGCACCTGTGGTTTGGTAAGCGTATTGCAGACAATTGTGCGTGGTGAGATCAATCGGCTCGATCGGCTTCCCATTTTTAGCGATATATGAAGGGGACGCGCATACCACCCATTGGGAATCGAGAATATGTCGTGCGATCAAACTGGAGTCGGCTAGGTAGCCAGTTCGAATGACTAAATCGTAACCATCAGCCACCAAATCGACAAAGCGATTATCCAATGACATATCCACGGTCAGGCCCGGATGAAGGTTACAAAATTCCGCAACGGCATCAGCAAGTATCAAATCTCCAGAGATACACGGCACGGACATTTTTATGTGACCGCTCACATTCTCTCCAAAGCCTGCAACAGCGTCCATAGCCTCCTGAGTGGCCTGCTTCACATTTTTAGCACTGTGGAGTAACACCTTACCTGCTTCGGTTAAGGTCAATTTACGCGTTGTTCGATATAATAGCTGCGCCCCTATCTCTTCCTCCAACCTTGCCATTCTTTTGCTAACTACCGAATTTGTAAGGTTATTTGCTTCTGCAACCTTACTAAAACTGCCCAGTTCGATTACTTGAGAAAATAGGATTAAGTCGTCTGCTCTCATACGATTATGTCACTTTTGGAATTAATTATTTTCATTATTTCCCTATATCAACAAAAAATAAAGGAGTAAATTCACGCCAAATTAACAAAACCATTACAACAAAAAGTCACCTCTACAGCGGATTGACACCGTTCGAGAAGTCAGCGTACGAAGGATGTACAAATGAGTGAAACCCTACTTGCCCTAGTGGCATTTTCGCCAATTGTTGTTGCCGCCATCTTATTGGTTGGTCTCAACTGGCCTGCTAAAAAAGCCATGCCTGTTGCGTTCGGTTTAACCGTCGCTATTGCCCTAATGTTTTGGGATATGTCAGCCAATCGCGTACTGGCTTCTGTATTCCAAGGGCTAGGCATTACTGTCTCTGTTCTATGGATCGTGTTTGGTGCCATCTTCTTGCTCAACACTTTAAAACACACTGGAGCGATCACCACTATCCGTAATGGATTTACCGATATTTCAGCTGACCGCCGTGTGCAAGCCATCATCATTGCTTGGTGTTTTGGCTCATTCATTGAAGGCGCATCAGGGTTCGGTACCCCGGCAGCAATTGCTGCACCACTACTGGTTGCAATCGGCTTCCCTGCGCTAGCCGCTGTCCTAATGGGCATGATGATTCAGTCAACGCCTGTTTCATTCGGTGCGGTGGGTACGCCAATCATCGTGGGTGTAAACAAAGGTTTAGACACCCATAACATCAGTGAGTCTTTGGCTGCACAAGACGCAACATGGGAAATGTACCTGCAAGATATCACCGCGCACGTTGCTGTGATTCACGCTGTTGTAGGTACGATGATCCCTGTATTAATGGCGATGATGTTAACACGTTTCTTCGGCAAGAACAGAAGCTGGAGTGAAGGTCTGGATATTCTACCATTTGCTTTATTCGCAGGCGTCTCTTTCACTGTGCCATACGCGTTAACTGGTGTGTTCTTGGGTGCAGAATTCCCTTCACTTATCGGTGGTTTGGTTGGTCTTTCTATTGTTGTTACCGCAGCGAAAAAAGGCTTCTTAGTACCAAAGACTAAGTGGGATTTCGAAAGCGAAGACAAATGGCCTGCTGAATGGCTGGGCTCGCTAAAAGTCGATCTAAACGACAATCCAGGCAAGCCAATGAGCATCGTAAAAGCTTGGGTACCATATGTAATGCTGGCGGTAATTCTCGTCGCAAGCCGCGTAAGTCCGGAACTGAAAGGCTTTGTACAAAGCGTAAGTTTGTCGTTCAGCAATATTCTTGGTGAGACTGGTGTGAGTGCCGCTATTCAGCCATTGTACCTGCCAGGTGGCATCCTCGTGTTTGTCGCACTGCTTGCCGCAATGTTACAAAGCGGCAGCGCAAAACCATTGCGTGAAGCGTTTGGCGAGTCAAGCAAAACACTGATTGGCGCGGGGTTTGTCTTGGTATTTACCATCCCGATGGTTCGTATCTTCATCAACTCTGGCATTAACGGCGCTGACCTAGCAAGCATGCCGGTCACAACAGCGAACTTTGCCTCTGACCTTGTCGGTTCTGCGTTCCCAGCACTAAGTGCCACCGTTGGTGCGCTGGGTGCGTTCATCGCTGGCTCAAATACGGTTTCAAACATGATGTTCAGCCAGTTCCAATTCGAAGTGGCACAAACACTGTCTATTTCGAGTGTGATTGTTGTGTCGCTTCAAGCCGTTGGCGCAGCCGCAGGTAACATGATTGCGATTCACAACGTTGTTGCCGCATCTGCCACCGTAGGCTTACTTGGCCGTGAAGGCGCAACATTACGTAAGACTATTATCCCTACGTTCTACTACATTGTAATGACGGGCATTATTGGTTTGGTGTTGATTTACGGCCTCCAAATGACGGATGTCTTGATGAAGTAACGCGAAACGCAGGGTTTGTAGCCCTGCCTAATTTGACACAGCTGTCAGCACTACTACCCCGACATGTTGATTTAGCTTGCTACATCAATCCCCCCGACAGCTGTGTCATCCTTTCCAATTTGTATAACTGATTGAGTGATTTAACAAAATTTTTCAATCAATTATGTAAATGAGTTACCAACATCACCAGTTCAAACGTAAGTGAACCATAGGTAACTATACTCATTTTGATGCCTTCACTGCTTTGCGATGAAGGCTCAACGAAAGAGCAAATTGCTCCACAACTTTGCTTAGAATAACCGCTAGGACACCATTATGATTATCTCAGCTTCTACTGACTACCGCGCTGCCGCGAAAGCCAAGCTTCCCCCGTTTCTATTCCATTATATTGATGGCGGTTCTTACGACGAACGCACGCTGAAGCGTAATACTGACGATTTAGGTGATGTCGCTCTTCGCCAACGCGTCCTACGCGATATGACAGATTTGAGCCTAGAAACCGAGATCTTCGGTGAGAAACTGGCAATGCCAATCGCGCTAGCTCCTGTTGGTCTAACTGGTATGTACGCGCGCCGAGGCGAAGTGCAAGCAGCAAAAGCAGCCGAGAAAAAAGGCATCCCGTTTACTATGTCGACTGTTTCGGTTTGTCCGATTGAAGAAGTCGCACCTGCAATTGAACGTCCAATGTGGTTCCAGCTTTACGTACTTAAAGACCGTGGCTTTATGAAGAACGTGCTTGAGCGTGCAAAAGCTGCTGGAGTCACAACGCTGGTGTTTACCGTTGATATGCCAGTTCCTGGCGCGCGTTACCGTGACATGCACTCAGGCATGAGCGGCCCTAACGCAGCCATGCGTCGTGTATTCCAGTCGATGCGCCACCCAAGCTGGGCACTGGATGTGGGTCTACTTGGTAAACCGCACGACTTAGGTAACATCTCAACGTATCGCGGCGAACCAACAAAACTAGAAGATTATATCGGCTGGTTAGGCGCAAACTTCGACCCGTCTATCTCCTGGAAAGATCTTGAGTGGATTCGTGACTTTTGGGATGGCCCTATGGTCATCAAAGGCATCCTCGACGAAGAAGACGCGAAAGATGCGGTACGTTTCGGCGCGGATGGCATTGTGGTATCTAACCATGGTGGTCGTCAGTTAGATGGCGTACTTTCAAGTGCTAAAGCACTACCAAGCATTGCAGATGCGGTAAAAGGCGATCTTAAAATCTTTGTTGACTCAGGTATCCGTACTGGTCTTGATGTGGTTCGTATGCTCGCACTTGGTGCAGACTGCACACTGCTTGGTCGTTCATTTGTGTACGCATTGGCTGCGCAAGGCGGCGCAGGCGTTGAAAGCCTACTGGATCTGTACGACAAAGAAATGCGTGTAGCTATGACGCTTACTGGTGCGAAGTCTATCGCGGACCTTTCTCGCGATTCCTTGGTGAAAATCCCATAATCTTTGCAGGCGAGCAAAACAGAAACGAAAAAACGAGCCACAGTTGGCTCGTTTTTTATTGCTCTTCAACCCGATAATTTGACGAGCAAGCTAACTAACTTGGTGAACGTACTCGATCACGACTTGGTTGCCGTCGATAAACACGTTACTGATATCACCATCCACCGTCACACGATTTTGTAAATAAACCGTACCAGATGCAGATAGATCACGCTCCGTCAAAGACGGAATCACCTGACCAGGACGTACATGTAGCTGCTCGCATAGCTGTTTTACAAAACCTAGCGTCAGTGGAGAATTACCACGTAACAAGCCAGAAAACTCGTGTAGACTCAAACCAAGGCGCTTCGCCATTTCCATTTGAGTGATGTGCATTTTGGCTTTTTGTGACATCCAGATGTCGTAGAGCGCGTTTCGATCCAGCTCTGTAAATTCCATATCTGCCTCCGCTAATTCAAGAGCCAATACACTCTCACACTTACTTAAGATAAATGTTAGCGATAAGTCAGAGAAGTTATAATTGATCGTTCAAATATCAACGCGCATCGGAGATGACGAAGCTCCGCACAAGAATGGAACGGCGGCTCATCACTCAGTTTCGACCACTCACTTTTCACCTCACGAAATAGCCTACCTCAGGCGATTTATACATAAGTAAATGATTTAAAGGAAATCACTGGGGTGAAGGAGTAATATCTGCTACCTTTCCTTCCATGGTTCACTAGAAAGAAGTTACATATGTCACAGTGGTTTACCGATTTGCAAAGCTATATTGAAACATCTCATCAAGATTGGAGTGGAAGTGTCCTTTTCATTACACTCGCCAGCTTTATTGCTTGGATAGCTTGGCGACTGATCCGCTCTCGTCTCGCAGTACTAGTAGAGAAAACCCCTTTCCACTGGGATGACATGTTGCTTGATGCGCTAAAAGCGCCAGTCAGTACACTCATTTGGTGTTGGCCTGCAACCGTCTCTATCGGCATCATATTAGAGAGCGAGCTCAACGATAAAATAAACTGGTTAAGCACGCTGAAACTGATTTTGGTGATCAGTATCTTCGTCTGGACCGTTATGCGACTCATTACCAATGTTGAAGAGTACGTCCTAGAACAAAAAAACCGAGATGAAACCACAGTACAAGCGATAGCTAAAGTCGCGCGCTTGTTCTTTATTACCGTCGGAATTCTCACTGTGATGCAGGCGTTTGGCTTGTCACTGTCAGGATTGCTCACCTTTGGTGGTGTCGGTGGTTTAATCGTTGGTTTAGCGGCGAAAGATCTGCTGTCAAACTTCTTTGGCGGCCTTATGATCTACTTCGATCGTCCGTTTAAAGTTGGCGACTGGATCCGCTCTCCAGATCGCCAAATTGAAGGTACGGTAGAACGAATTGGCTGGAGAATGACCATCATACGAACTTTCGACAAGCGCCCTCTTTATGTGCCAAACTCTGTGTTTAGCAACATAGTCGTAGAAAACCCATCTCGCATGCTAAACCGACGCATCTACGAAAAAATTGGACTTCGTTACGACGACGCCGAAAAAATGCCGCAAATCATTACAGCGGTGAAAGAGATGCTTAAGAATCACAAAGATATTGATGCACGCCAAACGCTTATCGTCAACTTCGATACGTTCGGTCCATCGTCACTGCATTTCTTCATTTATACCTTCACAAAAACCGTGAATTGGGTGAGATACCATGAGGTTAAACAGGATGTTCTTCTTCAAGTAATTAACATCATTAAAGAACACGAAGCAGATATCGCCTTCCCAACTCAAACACTCAAGCTCGACCCAGTTCAAATGATAAAAGCTGAAGAGCAAGAAGATCACGGCTTCTAATTTCCATCAATACCAATAACAAAGCCCGCTTTATTCAAGCGGGCTTTTTCATTTTTTATTTGCTTGGATTGGTTAGTGTTGCATTAACACCATACGAGCATTCAATGGTTGGATAGGACGATTGTTTTTCCCCATCACTGTCGTAAACGCTTTAATCTGCTCAGGGGAAATGGTTTGTGCTTCTTTCATCACTAACCAACGTACCCCTTCAGAGCATGGTGGTGTCGTTAGTGAGCCATTAAAGCGATAATACGCTTTGTCTTTTGGAAGCAACGCATCCGCTTCAAATGGCAATTTAATCTCTACACCTTGATCTTTACTTGGTATGTTTGCTAGTAACTTCGCTAAATCTGGGTTCGCTTTTCCGGATTGAAAAAATACGGCCACAACCGCCAAATGGCCAGTTGTATCAGCATGCACAAAGTGCGCTTCTAATGGGTATTCTTTGCCATCCACATGGTTTTCTGACGGAGTATGGAAGTGGAACTGCTTTAACGTGAATGCATTGCCATCAATCAACAGTGTGTTGTCACCCTCTAGGCTGGTTTGCAGGGTGTGGCCGTTATTGAGCAATGAGATTGCTTTGCCATGGTAGTCGAACTGCAATTTGTCTAACTTCGCTTCTGCTGCGGAGACAATATTAATTGGGCTTTGGTTTTGACCTTTGGAACATTCAGACGCAAACTCGCCCCAATGCTCAGGCCCGTGACTCCCCTCGTAACCCCAGCTTGCTGCGTAAGCTGTTCCTGTAAATACCAACGCCAAACCTAGTGCTGCCAGTGACTTCTTCATAGTTTTCCTTATTCCTTCAAGTTAAATGTTGTGAAAACAAAACCATACTAATCGCACAGAATTAAGCGGGAATAGAGTGAAAACTATGATTACAAAAGTTTTTTGGAATAGATGCCTCTAGTTATGCAATTGATATGATTCTCAAAATTGAACATCAACGATTATCGAGTCGGTATAAGTGCCAGCTGGTGGGGTGTTTTTTTGTACAAGAAAGATTTGTGGTATTGCCCTAAATCACTTGGAACTTCAGGCTGGAAATGTTGCTGTGCATGATCTAGAAAAAAGACTATGGACATTTGTAAAATGAGGGCTATATGTTCTATGTTACCGCTTATGTTTACAACATATCGCTAAAAAAAACGCCCCTTTCGGAGCGCTTTCTTATTTGAGCAGATTATTCCCAATCAAGGATAACTTTGCCAGACATGCCTGAACGCATGACATCGAAGCCTTCTTGGAAGTCATCAATCTTGTAGTGGTGCGTAATAATTGGTGATAGATCCAGACCAGATTGAATCAGTGAAGCCATCTTGTACCATGTTTCGAACATTTCACGACCATAGATGCCTTTGATAACTAGGCCTTTGAAGATCACTTGGTTCCAATCAATGCCCATATCTGATGGTGGAATACCGAGTAATGCAATACGGCCACCGTGGTTCATTGTGGTTAGCATTGAGTTGAATGCCGCTGGGTTACCAGACATTTCTAGGCCTACGTCAAAGCCTTCTGTCATGCCTAGTTCAGCCATTACATCTTCAAGCTTCTCTTCTGCAACGTTTACTGCGCGTGTTACGCCCATCTTACGAGCAAGTTCTAAACGGTATTCGTTAACGTCTGTGATAACCACATGGCGAGCACCAACGTGTTTTGCGACTGCAGCTGCCATGATACCGATTGGGCCAGCACCAGTGATGAGCACGTCTTCACCAACTAGATCGAAAGAAAGCGCAGTGTGTACCGCGTTACCGAACGGGTCGAAGATCGATGCTAGATCGTCAGAAATCTCGTCAGGGATCTTAAACGCGTTAAATGCAGGAATCACTAGGTATTCTGCAAATGCGCCTTCACGGTTTACACCCACACCGATCGTGTTGCGACACAAGTGAGTACGACCGCCACGACAGTTACGGCAGTGACCACAAGTTATGTGACCTTCACCAGATACGCGGTCACCAATTTCAAAGCCACGAACTTCCTGACCAATCGCAACCACTTCACCCACGTATTCGTGACCGACAACCATAGGCACTGGAATTGTCTTTTGTGACCATTCGTCCCAGTTGTAGATGTGTACGTCCGTACCACAGATAGCGGTTTTCTTAATTTTGATCAGAATGTCATTATGGCCAACTTCAGGTTTATCAACCTCAGTCATCCAGATGCCTTCTTCAGGCTTTAGCTTTGATAATGCTTTAATTTTCATAATGTAACCTTAATTAAAGGCCCTATTATCTAGGACCTAGAGTCTTAAATAAGACCCATGTCCTTACCAACTTCGATGAACGCATCAATTGCACGATCTAGCTGCTCACGAGAATGCGCTGCTGACATTTGAGTACGGATACGCGCTTGGCCTTTTGGTACCACAGGGAATGAGAAGCCGATTACGTAGATGCCTTTCTCTAGTGCTCGCTCAGCAAATTCTGCTGCCACTTTCGCATCACCTAGCATGATTGGAATGATCGCATGGTCAGCGCCGCCCATTGTGAAACCAGCAGCTTCCATACGTGCGCGGAAGTGTGCTGCGTTTTCCCATAGACGGTCACGTAGGTCACCGCTCTCTTCTAGTAGATCTAGAACTCGGATAGAAGCGCTTACGATTGCTGGTGCAACAGAGTTAGAGAATAGGTATGGACGAGAACGCTGACGTAACCAGTCGATCACTTCCGCTTTACCAGACGTGTAACCGCCTGAAGCGCCACCCATTGCTTTACCTAGCGTACCTGTAATAATGTCGATACGGTCAACCACGTTGTGGTATTCGTGCGTACCTGCACCCGTTTTACCCATGAAGCCAACCGCGTGAGAGTCATCAACCATGGTCAGTGCGCCGTATTTTTCAGCTAGGTCACAAATAGCCGGAAGGTTCGCCACTACGCCATCCATTGAGAACACACCGTCAGTAACGATAAGAATGTGGCGTGCGCCTGCTTCTTTCGCAGCAATCAGTTGTTGCTCTAGCTCTTCCATGTTGTTGTTTGAGTAACGGAAGCGCATTGCTTTACATAGACGAACACCGTCGATGATTGACGCGTGGTTTAGTGCGTCTGAAATAATTGCGTCTTCTTTACCGAGAATGGTTTCGAACAGACCTGCGTTTGCATCGAAGCAAGAGGTGTAAAGAATCGTATCTTCTTTACCTAGGAACTTAGACAACTTCTGCTCAAGCTCTTTGTGGATGTCTTGAGTACCACAGATGAAACGTACTGAAGCCATACCAAAGCCGTGCTCGTCCATGCCCGCTTTACCCGCTTCAATTAGCGCAGGATGGTTAGCAAGACCAAGGTAGTTGTTTGCACAGAAGTTTAATACTTCTTCACCGGTAGAGATTTTAACAGCCGCTTGTTGCTGAGACGTGATTACGCGCTCTGATTTGTAAAGACCTTCAGCCTTCACTTCTTCAATTTGCTGCTGAATCTGTTGGTAGAATGCAGAAGACATTTGAAATTCCTTCCTGGTTATTTTGGCGAGTATTTACTCGTTTAGAATTAGGTTGAGCCTTTATGCGACGGGCATCACAGGCTATCACTCATCAATTAATTGTAGTGTAATTCAAGGAAGGAAGAAGGATTATCCCTTAAGGTGGAAAAGCATTAATGAATTCAAGGCACGAATTCAATTAATGCTTTCCTATAATATTGTAATAAAAGGAGTTATCGCCCAGTTGGTTGTTTAAGTAGTGCTTCAAAGTCTTTGGCTGGTAACGGGCGGCTATAGTGGAAACCTTGCCCGAACTCACAGTTTAAGTCTTTTAGATAATCGACATGACGCTGTTCTTCAATGCCTTCAGCAACAATCTTAAGGTTCAGCGCTTTCGCCATTGCAATGATCACGTTGACGAGCTCACGATCGGAGTCGTTTTCGAACATATTTTGCATAAAGCTGCGATCAATCTTAAGGCGATCGAACGGAAATTTCTGTAAGTAACTCAACGCAGAATAACCAGTACCAAAGTCATCGATGGTAAGCTTAGTGCCTAACGCTCTTAAGTTATTGAGCATGTCTAATAGCTCTGAGTCGTGGTTAAAGAGAAGGCTCTCTGTCACCTCAATATCGAACTTATCTGATGGAAGACCAGATTCCTCAAGGCTCTTCTTAATAAACGCAAGTAAGCGATCACAATACCTAAATTGAACACTGGAGAAATTCACAGAAACAAACAGCGACGTCAGATTTTGCCATTGCGCCGCTTGGCGGCACGCTTGCTGGATAGCGAATTCACCAATTTGATGAATCAAGCCATTTTTCTCAGCAATAGAGATAAACTCTTCAGGATTTACGAATCCGTACTTCTCATCATTCCAACGCATTAACGCTTCTGCGCCAACAATTTTACCACTGCTCAGCTCAATAATAGGTTGATAATACAACTCTAGTAATTGACTAGAGATGGCATTTCTTAGTCGATTTTCCAAATCCAAATAGCGTTGCAAGTCTTGGTTCATATTGTGGTTATAAAAACAGAAGGCATCGCGTCCATCTTGCTTCACGCGATACATCGCCATGTCAGCACACGCGAGGAGCTGCTCGGCATTATCTCCATCATCCGGAAATACGGACATTCCGACGCTGCTACTCAAGAAGAATTCATGGTTGTTCCATACAAATGGATCGTTAAACGCCGAAAGCACGCTTGAAGCAACGCGCTTCGCGGTGTCATTATCAGGCAAGTCAGGAATCACTAATAAAAACTCATCCCCACCAATTCTCGCCAGTAAGTCTGTTTTTCTCGCGACTTGATGCAGTCGTTGAGCACTAAGTTTAAGGATCTCGTCGCCAACAAAGTGACCCATTGAATCGTTAATCTGCTTAAAGTGGTCTAAATCAATAAACATGACCAATACTTTTGAGCCACTACGTGACGCTCTAATCAACTCCAAAGCCAGTCTCTCAGAACCGTAGCTGCGATTAGGCAAGTTAGTCAACGTATCGTATTTAGCTTGGAAGGCGAGTTCTTTTTCAGACGCTTTTCGGCGTTCAATTTCGTTAGTTAGTTTTCGGTTCTGTTGAGAAAGTATGTCTTTTCGCTTTTTCTCTTCTTCAAGTTTAATTTTCAATTCAATTCTATTATTGTTTGTGATGAACGCATAACACAGCGCAATAACAACCATAACAGCAAGAATACTCAAACCGAGAATGAAGATCCGTGATGTAAAAATATCTCGCTCACTCAAAGGCTCAAACCAAGCCATAAGTTTGAAGTGATGTTTTTCAACAGGCACTTCAAAATATATCTTTCCATCAACGGCTTCAGATATTAAATAATTCTCATCTTTATTATGAGAAGACGTTTTATTTATTGTATCCCATACGACCATCTCAACGTCTTTTATTTTGAGCACCATCCGGCTATAACTGTCTTCGTGCTCTTGATTAGTGAGCTGATCAATAACAATGTTTTTATTGAGATCTGCAATTAGAAAGGCAACTGGCTTTCCAGAGAACTTGACTTGCTTAATGACTTGAATACGCACGTCGTCGTTATATCGAGTTGCACAAACCTCTTCGGGATGCCCATGTTGAGTCATTAAGGTTTGGATATCCATCTTATGCTCTATGTTGTCTTCAGAGCCCGTCGTGACAATCGTTGTGCCATCACTGCCTACCAGTGTGAGCTTTTTATAGATTTGGCTGCTATTAATTAACTTACCATCTATCTTTTCATCGAAACGACGCTTCAAGTTAATTAAACTCGCTCCTAATCCGTACTCCATTGACATGCCAGAGGCTAAATTAGCAAAGAATGTTTGTACTGTTTTATCTGTAGATAAATTATCAACATCTTCACTAGCAATGGTAAATAAATTATCGAGTGTGCTTGCGTAACTTTTTACTTTTAAACCAAGTTCCCTATGTTGGGATTCTTTTAATTTATTTTGCCCCAAACTTGTCACAACAATAAGCATAGCTAAATAAATAGAGACTAATATTGCGCTTATTGCAATAAATTTTTTACTAGATATTTTTTTAACGGCCTTTTTCATCGGGTTTTCTTACTATCTTCTATGAAGTAATCGTTATAAAAGTAGTAAATAGATGGATAGTATTTTTTTACTAATTTTTCGTAGGTTCCATCTTTCTTTATTGAATCTAAATAACGATCAAATGCTTTGCGTAATTCCGGCGAGTTTTTACGGAATGCAACAGCCATTTTCTGATTTTCGGATACTGGACCAATGACTTTTATTTCACCTGGCCATTTTTCTAATGCAATTAACGTATCGGCGACGTCTAGTAATGTGCTTTCCGCATCATTTTTCATTATCGCTGGCACCATCTCATTAAGAAGACGAGCCCCATCAGGCAGTATGACTTTTGCGCCTGTGTCATATAAGTCATAAAGGTTAGGGTCCAAGCAAGAGTGCTCCAACGCCAACACTTCGCGACCATGAATAAGCTGCTTGACGGTTTTTACATCTTCATCAACCGACCCACTTGGTTTAATCGGACTCAGCGTGGAGTCTGTTCTGGAAACTAACCAAACGCCCGACGGGAAGTAATCTTGTGAAAAGTCTAAAACTTCAGAGCGCCAGTCAAGAATGGTAACGCCATTTGCGATCAAGTCACCCTCGATTGGAACACTTTCTCCCACAACGGCTTGCTTATTATGGTATTGAACATCTTGGCCCGTCAGCTTACCGACCATATCGCTCCACTGAGCTGGAACATATTGGTACTTAACGCCCAAAGACTTGGCAAAGCCTTTTACTATCTCTACATCTAAGCCAGTCAAGGTTTCCACTTCACCTTGTTCAATATAAGAAACGAAGTTAGCGTACGGCACACCAATATGGCGCAACACTCCGCGATCACGAATCTGTTGTAAGTCGTCTGACCAGGCGGAAGAGGACATAACAGAGGCCGCCATAAGCGCCATCGCCGCTAAAGTTCTTTTGAATGTTTTGACTGACATAATAATATCCTTACCTTTCACAAAGCGCCCAATAACGGGCGCTTGAGTGATAAACAACGATGTTAGAACGACGAGTAATACAAATTCGTCATCGCCACCACGAGCCCTTCAACATCCTGCTCGTCATGGAACAAGTGCGTGGAGATACGGAGTGCGTAAGTATCAAAGTCATCATCTTTATGCAGCTTAAAGCTGGTTGTTCGAATGATATAGCCATATTCTTCACGCAGACGATCTCTGAATTCAGTCAATATGTCTTCATTCGTCACATCAGAGAATGGGTTAACTGTGGTTAAGCCACTCGTTAAACCTTCCACGTTTGGCGAGTACATTTGGGCTTGTGGCAAGTACTCTTGTAGTAAGGTTTTACACAAACTACCAAGACTTAGAACACGTTCCTCAATGCGGTCACGACCAATCTCATCCCACATTTTGCAGCTATCAACTAACGCTTGTTTCGCAGGATAGTTGTCGTTCCCGATGTACTGCATCTGTAATTGTTTGCCTAAGTAATCAGCATGAGAAAGTGAAGAGTTGATCAACCACAACGGGTTTTCACGATCACTCCAATACTCATTCAAGCGATTGGCGTTATCACGTACGTACAAAATACCGGTTGCGCCAGGACCACACTGCCATTTGTGACCAGAACCTGCATAGAAATCACAATCCATATCATGGAAATCGAGGTCAAACATACCAACAGTATGCGCTCCATCTACAAGCGTAGGCACACCATATTCTTTCGCTAAAGCACAAATGGCTTTGGCTGGTAACGCCGTTCCCGTTTTATAGGTGATATGAGAGAACATGATGAGGCGAACGTTTTGATGCGCATCAAGCGCGTCGCGGAAAGCTTGGATGTAATCTTGTTCAGAAACGTCTTCAGTACCGGTAAATACCGGTAGTTGAATTTCAACAACATCGACGCCAAAACGATGTTTTGCGACGTTCATCGGTGATGTTGCAGCCATATGCTCATGGTGCGTCGTTAAAATCACATCACCTGGTTCAAAGTGTAAGCCGTTAATGATCGAACATAGACCATCAGTAGTATTGCGGCTGAGAATGATTTCTTCTGGGTTAGCACCAAAGCCAGACGCTACTTCTTGAACCATCTCAGAGACATAAGGCCAAGAGCCAAATTTGCCCTTCATATCCCAAGGATACTTAGCCACCAACTTGTTGTTATGCTCGTAATCTTGAAGAACTTGTCTTGGCATAGAACCCGTTGTGCCAATGTTCATGTAAGTCGTACGTTTATCCAAAACGAACTGTCGTTGCACTTTACGCCAAAAGCGCTTATCGTGTTTTCTACCTAGCCCGCGGCTGCTCCAATCAATTTTCTGTTCTCGTGCTTGAACTGCGCCCGAGAAAGCGGAAGCACTCACACCAGCAACAACAGCTCCTGTTGCGCCTTTCAGAAAATTACGGCGGCTGCTATTAGTCTGAATAGATTCCTTGTCTTTCATCTTTTTCAATCCTTGTCGGAAATTAGCCATATTATTAATTTTAAGTGCGTAACTATCTGTTACTAAAACATTATTACCCATTAAAACCAGAGTTTAATTTTTTCCTCTGCCATTAAGTGACTTTAGTTCCAATTTTTTATCTTATTTGATGATATAAGCAACAGTTTGACCACAAACCTATAAACAACCATATTCACATTAAAATATTCATTAAATTGATTATTTTTTATAGAAGACAATTCCGACAACTTCTTTATAAAACAATTATGAGCTTTGTTATAAAGTCATTAAAAATTTAACTTTGCGTTAATTTAAAAATATTCAGGCTATTTTTTGATTGACGTCTATTCTTTTTATATCTGAACAATCTCAATATGTTAAGTCTTAATAGTGGAGAGCTGGTTTCGCAGATAGATACCAGTTTAAGACCATAGAGTGAGACACATCACTCTCTGACATAAACCCACCGCTCAACAGACATAAGGAAGAGAAGTTTTCACTAATATGTGCTTGAGCGTACAACCAAAAAGAAGGAAGTCCCATGTTAAAAGGATTGCTATGCATTTCAGTTGCTGCCACTCTCGTAGCCGCTCCTAACGTACTTGCGCAGACTGTAGCGATGACCGATCTCAACAGCAAGAAGAGCGCTGGCACCATTGAGATTTCACAAAGTGACTATGGCGTGGTATTTATGCCTCAGTTATCAGGTTTGTCATCAGGGGTGCACGGTTTCCATGTTCACACTAATCCATCGTGCGATAGCGCGGAGAAGAATGGCAAAACCGTCCTTGGTGGTGCAGCAGGTGGTCACTATGACCCCAGCAACACAGGGAAACATGGCTACCCTTGGACCGATGACAATCATTTAGGCGACCTGCCTCCACTCTACGTGGACATGGATGGCAATGCTAATCAGCCCGTTGTCGCGCCTCGCCTAAAATTATCAGATTTAAAAGGCCGAGCATTAATGATTCATGCTGGTGGTGACAATCATTCCGACCATCCTGCTAAATTAGGCGGCGGCGGCGCGCGCGTTGTATGTGGCGTTATTAAGTAGTCATTCGATAAGCCAAATTCGCGCTTCTCCTCAAGTAGCGAGAAGTGCGAATTTTTGTTGATACTCAGTGTCCGTCTCGCACGTCTCTAAGTAGCTGTGGTGCAACATTAAAATTGACTGCACTATCTTTGTACCAATTCCTAATGCGCCCCCGACGGCATCTTTATCAATTCGATTGACAAAAGTGAACAGGATTCGCGACTTATCCTCACTCAAATGCGCTTGGCAATGCACTTCCGAGCCGATTGGGCTGTGGCGCAACGCATTTTCAAGCAGGTTCAATACCAACCGCTCTAAGAGTCCTTTGTCACCCACAGTTTGGATCTTGCTATCCATATCCACTTTCAACACCACTTCTTTACGAGAAAACTGGCTCTGCATCGTCTCGGCACATTCTGCCATCAATGCGCCAAGATCTATGGGGCGGTATTCGTAGTTTGGCATTGGTTCCTCTTTACGCGCGGCGTCTAATAAAGAATGCAATTGAGTTGAGAGCTTCTCACAATTTCGGAACGCGACATCAATCAAAGGATCAGATTCCGGATGTTTCAAACGCCACGTTTCCAAATAACCAAGCACACTCGATAACGGCGTTTTTAAATCATGACTGAGCTGCAACAAGCTCTGACGACGATGAGAAGACTGATACTCCAACTGTAAAAACTGCTGCTGAATGTGCTTCGCCATCATCTGATAAGAGTGCGCAATCGGCACGAGCTCCGGCACTTGGTGAGTAAAGTCAGGTTGCAGGTGAAAATCATGTTCAGCTTGCTGTTGAAGTTGCTTGGTCACACGCTCAATCGGGTTCAACAGGCTACGTTTGACCAGCACATAAGCCCCGAGAGCAAAGCCTAAAATGGACACTAAGACCAATCCTGCCAGCGCGATGTAAGGGGTATCGACTTGCGCATTGGCAATGGCGTCATGTCGGGTACTGCCAATCACCACATAGAGATAACCGACCGTAGAGCCTAATTCCTCTATCGCCGCAACAGAAAACACTTTGTGTTCACCGCGATTACGAGGATCTTCGCCTAAGATGGGAAGCGGTTCGTTGTTTAAAAATTGCTGAATGGGGTTCAGATCCACCGAGTCCATAAGCTTTGCCCCATCTGGCGCAGCATGGGTGGTGATATTGCCTTGGCTATCGAGGAAATAGATTTCAAAATCAGGGCCGATCAGCATAAGGGTATGAAAGATCGACTTGAGCGCTTTAGGGTTGTAATCCGTTCCAATCATCAGCGGATTATCGTCACGCATGTGGCTGGCTAGTTCTTTATGCAGGCTTTGCTTAGTGCGTAACTCAATGGTTTCTTTTTGCCAATTGTAAGTCAGTGCAATCACCACCGCCGCAAGACAGAACCACAAGCTAGTAAATACTACCAAGCGAGATTTGAAGCTCATCCTATCGCCTCCTTAAACAGCGGTGTTTTTGAAACACCCGTGATGATTGAAAAATGACGGTGAAACAACTGCCAACTTACTGTCTGGCTTGATGTTTTGACTTGCTTTTTTGCATTAGTGTCTTGGCTGAAACTTATACCCAACGCCCCACACGGTTTGGATGAAGTGATGATCTGAATCAGACAAAGACAATTTGCTGCGTAAACGGTTAATGGTGCTACACACCGTGTGGTGATAACCAGAATGACTGGTGTTCCATACGTGATCGAGCAATTCATCTTTACTGTAGACTCTGCCCGGACGAGTCGCGAGAAACTGCAGCAAAGTAAACTCTGTCGCGGTAAGAGTGACATCCTTGTCGTTTAGGGATACTTGGTGCAACTCCGGAATGATTCTTAGCGGACCAAAATCCATCGCTTCGTCGAGGACTTCATTTGCTACTTTGGCCTCTGCGGTTTGACTGACTCGGCGCAGCACGTTTCGCACTCGTGCTTGGAATTCTAATACGCTAAACGGCTTAGTGATGTAGTCATCAACGCCCGCTTCTAAACCGTCAACCTTGTCCATTTCACCGTCTCTGGCTGTCAGCATGAGCACTGGATTCCAATCTTGTTGCTGACGCAAATAATGACAGATGTCTAGGCCATCACCATCTGGTAAACCTCGGTCAAGGATCAATAAATCAAAGGGTTGTTGCTGATATTGCGCTTTAGCATCGGCGACATTTGCGGCTCGCGATACTTGGTGTCCTTGAAACTTGAGATGCATCTGAACCAGTTCTGCCAAATCATCGTCATCTTCCACCAACAAGATGTTCGCGACTAAATTGATTGCCTGTTGTTCCATGGTCCTTTCCTTGCCTTCGAGTATCCTCACTTTGCACATGACCGGAACAAATTAGAAATTCTTTCAAAAAAGGTTCCGATGACGCCATGAGGGATAAAGCGCTCGGCTACAAGCGCTTTGGAAAGGAGACGTCATCGGAGCCTGTGTTACTCGACTCGAGTGATGGTGACTTTCGCACCTGGGTTCAAGAAACGATGGTTCGCAGAAAGTGCTGAGTTTGCTAATCCATCATCTTGGCTAACTACCCCTGCATGGAATGCAACAACGTCATTGCTGTCATTACGAGCGGCATTGAAGCCCTCACCGCCACCTGCTGGGCCAGGAATGGTTGCGGCAAGCTCATCGTTTAGCTCTGTACCGGAATCCCAAACGTTCATGCTCATTTCGTAGCTTTCACCTACTGCGAGCGATTTGAGCGATAGCCCCGTTTCGCCAACAAAGGCATCATTGGTATTCACAAACATAGACGCCACAGACAAGTAACCGTAACGACTAGGGTCAACCGTGATGGTGACTTCGTCCGATGCACCCGGCAACACCAATCCATTGCCCGAAATACCTTGGTAAACACTGTCATTGCTGTTCATCAACTCAATCAGCTCAGCGTTACTACCGCCTTCGGCAAGGTGCTCAAGTTCAACGGATGCGGCTTGTCCAATTTCAAACAATTGGTAGTCACCATTGTGAGTGAGTACAGCAAGCGGAGACATAGGTTGATTCGCAGTCAAGTTCGCCACGTTGACGGTGTAGCGGTACGATTTCACTACGTCATTATCATCATCGCTTGGACAACCGGCGAGCAAGCCGACTGAAGCTGCTACTAGTAAGATTCTGTATTTCATACATCCCCCTTACTTCACAACGATTGTGATGGTTGCGACTGGGTTTAACCAACGATGGCTGCTGCTGTCTAGGTCACTGATGCCGCCAGTTGGGTCGCTATCACCAAGGTTACCCGGATGCACGTGAACTTTATCGTTAGTTACCGTTGCTTCAACGCCTGTGCCGCCAGTACCAAAGGTAATGAAAGGTGGGTTTGGCATGCTAGACGCAAGTTCATCGTTCGCTTCTGTACCGGCATCGTAACTTCTTAGGGTTGCTCGGTATGTACCCGCTTCCGTTGGAATCTTCCAACTATCCAGACCGACGAAACCGTCATTGGTTGGAAGCAACATCGCGCTCAGAGAAAGATAACCGTGGTCGCCACTGTCTAAGGTGAAGGTGGTTGCAACACCCGGATTCAAAATACCACCAACAGGATTCTCAACCACCGCACCACCAGCGTTACCAATCACACTAGCAAGACCAGAGATATCACCACCTTCTGCCATTGCTTCTAGTTCTGGCGTTGCTGCTTGACCCGTTCTGAACATTTGAAGATCAGAGCCATGTGCAGCAACAATAAGTGGCGTAAAGTAGATGCCTTTGGTTGCGTTTGTCACGGTGATTTCCAATTCCGCCGCATTCACTGATGCAGAGCCTAGTGTCATAGCGACTGAAGTCATGACGAGTCCGAGTTGGGTACGTTTTTTCATTGTGATTCCATCCTTTAATGAGGGTTGAACTACCCAAGCCCATGTGTACGGCTTTACTTCTTTGTTCGTGACTTGAGTAAGTTAAGCATTACGTTTCGAACGTTTTGCGTTCTTGCCTCTAAGAATGACGAGCAAATCTATCAGCAACTTCATCGAATTCTCATAAAATTCTCACAAGTTCTGTTCGAATTCTGTCAACAGCACTTTTTTACTCTTAATCAGCTGTTTACACTTCGCGCTCTCCCCTCCTACAATGCGTTATTCTCTGTTTAAATCACGATTCTCACCATGATTCATAACGTTCTGTCTGCCTACTATGGCGAAATCTACGGCATCGCTTTTTTCAACCACTACTTGAGCCACTACGCCCAAAGTGAACAACAAACACTGTGGCAAACCTTGATTGAAGTGGAAGAACTCACCGCAGAAAAGCTCAAACCTGTACTGCTGACAAATGGCATGGATATCGAAAATCGACACCAAGAGATGCAGGATAAGGGCTTGGCAGATGCAACCAAGTGGATTGGTTTACCATGGCAAGAGTTGGTGGCGACTCTTTTGAAGTGGGTAGAACCTTATGAGGTCAAGTATCGAGAGTGGCATGAAGAAGTGAAAGCTTCACAGCAGTATTCAACCGCTGAACAAGAAGCTATCGAGTTAATTGCCGACCACGAAACGGCCATTTATCACTGTTGGCAGAAATACCATACTGGTGAATCTGGCTTGCCTGCACTCAATGCATTTTTAGCAAAATATCGTTAAAGCGAGACGGTGACACTTGAACCTCGTGAAACCGTACCAGACAATATCGTTATTCCGCAGCGCAGAACTGAACAATTATGGTTAATCCAAAACTCATTGCCCTACTTCCTGATCTTGCTTCGTTTATCCTAGTGGTAAACGAAGGCAGTTTTACCGCTGCAGCCAAACAACTCGGCGTAACGCCATCGGCTTTAAGTAAGTTGATCACACGGTTGGAACAAGCCCTCTCGGTGAAACTGTTTGAGCGCACGACTCGTAAGTTGATCATCACTCAAGCAGGACAAAAGGTTTATGACCAAAGCATCGCAATGGTGAATGCCGCGCAGCAAGCCGTTGAGTTATCTGCAGAAGATCATGCCGAGCCAACAGGCGCACTCACAGTGGCAGCCCCAGAAGCATTTCTTAATTCGGTGCTTCAACCGTTTGTGTTGCCATTCCTAGAACGTTATCCAAATATTCAGCTTAAACTGCGTGCAGCAGATGGTGAGATCGATCTGTTCCGCCAAGGTATTGATGTCGCATTTAAGCTTACCGATAAACCCGATGAGAACCTGGTACTCAAAGAGATCAGTAAGACCAATCTTGTTTTGTGTGCCTCTCCAGATTACCTCACCAAACACGGTATGCCTGAGCACCCAACCGAGCTTGAACAGCACGATTGTATTTACCTTGCCGAGAACGACAAAGACAACATCTGGTCGTTCTTTAAAGAGGAAGCCTTTCATTCGATTGCCGTGAGTGGGCGCTACGCCGTCAACCATTCTCAAATGCGCTTGAACGGGGTTAAGTCTGGCTTGGGAATTGGGATCTTCCATGACTTCGTGATCAAAGACGCGTTAGAGCAAGGGGAAGTGGTGGAAGTATTGCCGGATTGGATGATCAAGAGTAACTACCACGGCGCTATCGCGATGCAGTATGCGCAAACCAAATACATGCCTGCTCGCCTGCGCGTATTTATCGACTTCGTTAAGGAGCATTTAGTCTCCGAGGACACTAACCATGCTTGAGGATACAAGCCATGTTTGAAGAGGCTAACCATGTTTAATGCTATTCATCACGTCGCGATCATTTGCAGTGATTATCCAAGGTCAAAACGCTTTTACACCGAATTGTTAGGGCTAAAAGTCATTGCTGAAAATTACCGTGAAGCCAGAGACTCCTACAAGCTTGACCTCGCTTTACCTGACGGCAGCCAAGTTGAATTGTTTAGCTTTCCGGACGCACCAGAGAGACCGAGCTTTCCTGAAGCTCAGGGGTTACGCCACCTTGCTTTTCAAGTGGATGATGTCGAGCATGTTAAAGAATATTTAGAGACGAGAGAAATTGAGGTAGAGCCCATTCGCATCGATGAATTTACAGGCAAAGCGTTTACCTTTTTCAAAGATCCAGATGGCTTGCCGCTAGAAGTTTATCAACGCTAACTTTGGTGGGGCACGAGGAACTGGCGTTTCAAATCGTACACTTAGAGCCAAAAAAGTGTAGCTTTCAGAAATGACCAAGCTCAGTTGTGGAAGTATTGGTGTAGTTGGAAGTGAATCATGATGAAAGGTCGAGAAGTGGCTAAAAGGACAAGGTTTGCCTTTATGGCTGACGGCATTGTCACTTTCTTCGATTTGAACCAATTCAAAACCGTTAAGCGTACATAGCGTCGCCCACACACCCATGCTGTTACCATGAGCATTGATAACAGGCATCAGGGTCACTAGCACCCAACTTAGAGCACTAGCAAATAGCATGGAGCGATAAAAAGGAATTAATCTACGCATAACGGTGACTTAACAAATTTCATTCAGCGTAACTAATTCTGAGTGCTAGCTCAAAAACAGGATCAATAAGTGGTTGCCACCTCACAGCTTTTCTTCAATAACGCAATTGACAGACACAAAAAAGCCCACCAAAACGGCAGGCTATTTTCATATTCTATTGTCAGCTTTTATCGCGATTAGCCGAACAGCTTACTCCAAATACTTGGGTTACGCTTGTCATGGTATTCTTCACGTAGGCTATCAATTTCACGTAATTGTGCTTTCGCGTCTTGCAGGTTACCAGCGTCTAAGTCTGCTTCAATCTTGTCTAACGTTACCGTTAGTTTATTAAAGCCTTCTAAGTAGGTATCGAATTTCTCTGGTGGATAGTTACCGCGCTTAGATTGCTCGACGATTGCTTGCAAGCTATCAATTGCAGACTTCATGGTTTCAACATCCGACGCTTCTGCCGCCTGTTTGAATTCCATCTTCATCTGCTTCATGTTTTGTTTTAAATCAACCGCTTCTGCCATTGCGTATGTTGAGCCAAACGCAATCGCACACCCTAGGACTAAAGGACGTAACATTTTCACTTCTCCATTTATAGTGCCGAATTCTGTGTCGGCTTTATTTACCCAAATAACCCACGCCATAAAAGGCGACAAACTAGCTTAGTTGAGTATTTCCGGGTCGCAGTGTAAAGCAATCTTACGCCAGGTGCATACCTAAAATGTAATCAAGTTTATGCGTTGCGAATGTCGTCATACTCTGGAATTGGCTTACGGCCTCTCAGAGCTAAGAAAGACAAAAACTGCTGGGCGGTGTGAGTAATCACTTTTTTGCTATCGATACCCACTTTATCCATTAGCTCTCCAACCAAATCCAGATTACCAACATCATGGCAGAAATGTGCATCACTTCCTGTTGTGAAGAAGACACCGAGATCTTTACCGATTTGTGCAATCTCGTGGCAACGGTCTACGCTACCCACTCGGCTATTCCCTTTTAGCGTGGTGTTATTGATTTCAATCGCAACATTATACTCTTTCGCGCACGCTAAAACGGCCTGAAAATCAAAGTCGAAATTTGGATTCCCAAGATGGCCAAGCGCATCAATACGACCGTTTTGAATCACACTAATGAGCGCTTCCGTATGAGTTTCTTTGTTTGCAGGACGAAAAACAGGTTCATGGAAACTTGCAATAACCCAATCTAGGTTACGATCGACACTCAGCGGAATATCGATGTCGCCTTCGGTATTAAGAATGTTGGATTCCACACCCCGAATGATCGCGATACCGTCTAAAAATCGAGGCAGGATTTTTTGGTTGGAGAAAAACCAGTAATGCGGCGCGCCCGGCATTGATTCTGCGTGATCGGTCGTACAGAACATATCCAAGCCGTTCTCTTTCGCCAATTTTGCATTTTCAATCAAGGTGCTGTACGCATGACCACTGGCGTACGTATGTGTATGGGTATCAACTTTAAATTCCATCATCCACTCTCTTAGGTGCGCTATCTTGCGTGCTATTGTATACCTACACGTGATGTACCGTCAGCCCAAGATGAGTATCAGACTTAAGCTTGCTCCTCACTGATGGCTTTTATTAGGGGCAACGCTTTTTCCCATCCGTGATTAAACATAGAAACAAAGTCGCTGTGCGTATGAATGGTGACATTGAGTAACAAACGATCACTGTTGGTGTCGATCTGATAGATCTCTCGTGATCCAATCCACTTAGATGCTAAATCTCCATCCAGTTGCTGCCTATTATCCGGATTAAAAATGGCAATGTGATGAAATTCAAGGCGCTGTTGCGGTTGCACGATATCGATAGTCGCTCGCGTTCCGCCCATATCGGGATCAAAAAAAGTGATGTCTTGCCCTTCTTCCCATATCCCATCAAATTGAGACTGGGGTGAGAAAGCCTGTGCCCAGCGTTTGTATAACTCAGCATCGGTTAGCACTTCCCACACCCGTTGCGGTGTAGCCGAAATCTCAACGTAATAATTTAGCGTAAGCATTATTTCTCTCCCTGAACCTTTCTTGACGCTAGTTCATTGTCAGAAAAAATCAAACCACACCTCTGATTTGCCTAACTTAATCCTCTATTTTCCGACAGGCTAAGAAGTTCTCGCTTGTAACCTGCCACCACGATGCGCCGTAAAGCGAACCCAACATGTGTTCAGTATGGTTGCGAGCACGATTAAACTCATCCCGATAATTTGGCTTTGGCTCATTCGGTCATCGAAAAACGCACTCTGCCAAACCGCAGTGAACAGTAGGTTAGTAAAAATAAGTGGTGCAAGTTGAGAGCCGCTGCTTGCCAGTTGATACGCTTTGGAGCGGAAAACTTGGGTGTTAATGATCATCAGGGACATCACACCGAGCCACAGCATATTAGAAGAAACAGTAGATTCCATCACATTGGCTTTGAGGAAAACATCGATGTCGTTAAACAACGTTAGCGGTAACAGAAATACGGCAGCAAACCCAAACGCCCAAAAGTTGATTTCTAATGGCGACATATCAGTTTTACTCACTTTATATAGCGTAAGCTGAGAGCCGGAATTGAAGAGTCCACCAGCTAGACCGAGTAATAAATCCGAACGCCAAGTAAACTCCCCACCAACTCCCGCCAACATAACCACTCCAGTAAACGCCATTGCTAAAGCCGCCAATGTTGAAACGCGAATGTGGCCTCCCATAAACAGCTTTTCAACCAAAGGAATAAATAATGGGCCAGTGGCAAACAATACCACCCCTTCTACCAGCGTTAACGTTTGTAATGACGCGATGAAACACAACTGTGATAAGCCGATACAGAAGGCGCGAAGCAAAATCGGTTTTAACGTCCCAGCTTTAGGAAAGGTAAGATTTTTGAAACGAAGTAAGACAAGCAAAATAAGTGCAGGAGCCAAAAAGCGTAAGAAGCTAAACAGTGTGACGGAAAGTTCACCTGTCAACTGCTTTGCTAACAACCCAGTAACAGATAAGCTTAACGTAGACATCAGCATGAAAAGGATAGATTTATTTACTGCATTCATTCGATACTCCTTAATATGTGGAGTATTTTATGAGATATCACTTATTGTAAATAGCGAGTAATATTAACTATTAATGTAAGAAAAACTTACAAGTCAACTTATCTCTCATCATGTTATGGTTTCTAAAATATGCGTAAATTAGTCCCTCTAAAATCCATCTATGCATTTGTCGCTGTGGCGGAATCTGGCAGCATGACAGAAGCAGCGCAGATATTAAGTGTGAGTCATTCGGCGGTGAGTCAGGCGATAAAATCACTGGAGACTCAGGTCAACAAGCCTCTGTTTGATCGCGTAGGCAGACAAGTTCAACTTAATGCTGACGGTAAAAAATATTATCGAAAGGTTGCGCCAGCTTTAGAACAAATTGTCGATGCCACAGAAGCGCTAATCCAAGACCAAAACTTGCAACGTATTACGCTTAATATGGTGAATTCCTTGGCGCTGCATTGGTGGATTCCGCGAATGTCGAGTTTGCAGGACTTTGCTCCGCAATTAGACGTTCGTTTATCCAACCTGTCTGGCAGGTTTAATCTAGAACAAGAAGGCATCGACGCAGCACTCGTGCATGGAAACACCGAGGAATGGCAAGATTATTACTGTGAAAAGCTCAGTGAAGATGAACTGGTTTTGGTGTGTAGCCCTGAATTGGTAGCTAAGACGAATGACTCAAATATCGCTCAACTGTTAAAGCAGTATCCCATCATTGAAGTCACTAACGAACGAAGAAAAAATGACTGGAACGTGTGGCAGAATGCGACTGGCATCCTGCGACCTAAAAGCAAAAAACCAATCACTTTTAATATGTCGATACAAGCCGTCCAGGCCACAACTCGTCGTTTGGGGTTATTGGTCACTCATCGCTTGTTTGTGAAAGATGACATCAAATATGGCCAGTTAATCGAGCTGGGCGAACCCGTAATTAATCCTCATCAACAGCTTTACTTTGTATGCCCGCCACACAAGCTAAAGCTGGAATCGTTTCACCTTCTGCGCTCGTGGTTGCAACAATCATTCAATTAAAGAAACCTTTTGTTAAGCACATTCATTGAAAAATTAGTATAAAGTTAGAAAGAGCACTTTTCATCCAAGGATGGTTTATGAAGCGGTATCAAATATGGTTAAGCGTACTCTGCCTCGCAGTACCCATGAGTGCAGTCGCTGAAAGTAAAGACGCTCATTCAGAGCAAGGCATCTCAACGGCAATCATAGGCGGCCAGCAAGCCACTCAAAATCAATTGCCCTTTTTCGCACGACTCATTCTACACAAAACTGGCGCTAATCAATTTGCCAACATCTGTGGCGGCACTATTGTTAATGACCGCTTCATTTTAACCGCCGCTCATTGTGTAGAGCCGAGTGTTTTTTCTGATGGATGGACAATCAATGATCTGCGAGTCTTAGTAAAAAACCCGACAATGAACGATGTGTTTGTTGATGAATTCAAAGATGTTCGCTCTATCACTATTCATCCAAATTACGAGCCTAGTGATTTATGGATTAATGATATCGCCGTACTTGAACTTACCCATCCGATCACCGACAACGTTCAATCCATTACGTTGCCGCAAGATTTTGGTGCTTACAGCAGCAAATCGGTTTATCAGATATTCGGTTTAGGGCAAACCTCGACCAACGATGAAAATGGACCAAATTATTTGCGATGGGCGGAAGTAAAACCACTCACTGATGCACAATGTGCTTCTTTAGTGACGGGGTTTAATGCTCAAGAAAGCTTATGTGCCAATGGGTTTCCTGAACGCAGTTATACCGGTATTTGCAGCGGTGACTCTGGTGGCCCTCTCACCTATCAAGACAATAACGGAATGTATCAACAAATCGGTATTGTGAGCTATGGTTCTTCTGTTTGTGAATCCGCTGCGATTCCGAGTGTGTTTACTGAGGTTCTAAATTACACAACATGGATTGAAGCCCAAACCAGCTCGGGAGTGAAGACTCGTTACAATGCTCTTTTAGCAAGCACAGAAGATTATCATAGTGAAGGTGATTCCGGCTTTGAACCAGAAGATACCAACACATCTGGCTTTGAGGATAATGGCAGTAGTGGTGGCGCACTTGGCGCAGGGATGATCATGCTTGGAGGCTGGTTTGGTTGGCTAAGACGCCGAAGAAATTATTCGCGCTCCTAATAGCTTCGATAAGACATCATAATATCTTGCGCTTAACACGAGAGTTGATGATGTCTTCTATTATTTTTTGCTCTTTTTTCGCTTTTTCATAATTTTGCTTAGTACGCCATCGTTCGAGCACTTTTTCTAACCCTTGAACACGAGCGTGTTTGTGCTCCAGCGTTTTCTGTACAGACGCGCATTCCGCTTGCATGACGGCTTGTTCATGCTCATGGTGGCGAAGCATTTTTTGCAGCATTTGATCGACACGGTTAAAGTTCATCAGTGCTGCGCTTGTCAGTGTTGGAACAGTTCTGGTTGATTGTCCCGCATGGCCTTTCAATGCTGACAATTGTTCCAACTGCATTGAAAGATGGGAGTGACGTTGACGCATGGCATCAAGTTGCTGACCCACACGATCACGTTGCTTTTCTTCCATTTGTTGCAGCTTACCCACTGCTTTTAACTTGGATTTCATCTCAACGATACCACTCCCATTTGGTTAAGCACTTTGAAAAAGCTGCGCAAGCTCGGTCAAACTGGTTGGGTAATCCACTGACTCATTGGCGGCTTGTTGTAAATACGCACGTAAGTTTGGATACATAGCAACAGATTGATCTAATTCAGGATCTTGCCCCGGTTGATAGCCTCCTAACGGCAACAGTTCTTTCACCTGAAGATAGTTGGAGTACATCTGGCGGAAATTATTCGCGATCGTGCTATGCGCCTCCTGTGTACAGGTACTCATACAACGGCTGATAGACGCATTAATATCAATGGCAGGATAGTGCCCTTGCTCGGCAAGTTGACGCGATAATACAACATGCCCATCTAAGATAGCACGCGCAGAATCCACGACAGGATCTTGCTGGTCGTCCCCTTCCGCCAACACGGTATAAATTGCGGTTAGGCTACCGTGCTGATTTTCACTGTTGCCCGCACGCTCAAGGAGTTGCGGTAACACGCTGAAGACAGAGGGCGGATAACCGCGAGATGCCGGAGGCTCGCCAAGCGAAAGAGCGATTTCACGCTGTGCCATGGCGTATCGAGTGAGAGAGTCCATCAACAACAGAACATCTTTGCCTTGATCTCGAAAATACTCGGAAACGCGATGACAAAGCAGTGTCGCTCTTAACCTCATCAGCGGGGATTCATCAGCAGGAGCTGCGATGATAATCGCCTTCTTGCGCGCCTCTGGGGTTAAGTTTCGTTCGATGAACTCGCGTACCTCTCGGCCTCGCTCACCAATAAGACCGACCACAATCACATCGGCTTCGGTGTTTTTGGTGATCATCCCCATTAAAACACTTTTACCGACACCACTGCCCGCCATTAAGCCAATGCGTTGCCCTTTTCCGACGGTCAAGAGTCCATTGATTGCGCGCACCCCAACGTTGAGTGGGGTATCAACAGGACGTCGCTTCAATGGGTTAATCGGTTTTGGTTCAAGTGAAACACGATCTCCCCCTTTAAGCGGTGCCCCGTCGTCCAACGGCTCACCTAAACCATTCAGCACTCGCCCTAACCACTGAGCACTTAACTGCACGGTACTGTCACCGTCCAGAGGAATGACTTTCGCACCAGCAAATAAGCCACCTAAGCGCCGAATAGGCATTAGGTAAGCAATAGTGTGCTCAAAGCCCACCACTTGCGCTTCGATCATGTCGCCTTCTGCGGTTTCTACGAGACAGCGCTGCTCCAGTTTAAACCGGCACCCAACGGCTTGTAACATTAAGCCGTTTACTTTAATCAAGCGCCCTGTCACGCGAGCAACAGGGATTGAATCGAGCGAAGCCAATGCTTCGCTCAAACGCTCACTCAATAGCTCATGGCTTAAGGTATTACTCATGCTCTGATTCTACCTGCGGAATACTAACTTCATCCAAAAGGTGTTGTTTTACATTGTCCATACAGGCTTCTAAACGAGAGTCGCAACTTGCATCCGCCTCTGCATCATCGGTCACTAGTTGACAGCCACCAATCGGAAGTTCCGTATTAGCCACCAGTTTCCAAGATTGTGGCAGATCAGCATTAATGTGAGTAATTCGTTCTAAATCCTGCGGATTTAAATGCACGGTTACGGTTTCCGCTTTACCAGGCATGGCAGACAATGTCTCATCCACCAAGGCAAGGATCTGTTGAGGCATTAAAGTGAGCTCAGCACGAATCACTTGCTGAGCCACTTTTTGTACCAGCTCACAAATCATATGACGTTGCTGTTGCTCTTTTTCGTCTTGCCAGCGAGACAGCGCATGAAAGAGCTCGTTCACGGGTTTCGCCGCCTCTAGAAAGCTCTGTTTTCCTGACTGCTCACCAGACACAAAGCCTTTTTGGAAGCCTTCTTTTTGCCCATCTAACAGACCTTGTTGCTTACCCTGCTCGATACCTTGACGTAAGCCTTCTTCATGCCCTTGTTGTAAACCTTGTTGAAAACCGGCTTCAAGCTGCTGTTGAATATCAACTTGCGGCTCTTGCCAACCTTGGTTATCTAGCCCGAATTCGTCTTCTATAGCCTTAGGCTGCGCCAAAGGCGGAAAACGGTGCAAACGGTATCCACTCGGCGGCAGTCGCATCGTACTTGATTTTGTCTCTACCATGACGTTACTCCACCGTTGGCTCTTCATAAAGAAGCAACTGAACTTCACCAGATTCATCCAATTCACGCACCATTTGCATGATGTCTTGACGCGCTTTTTGAACACGACTTAGCGCAACAGCCCCGCGCGCTTCCATATCGTCTTCCAGTGCTTTCACCATACGCTGAGGCATAGAACGTTTAATGGCTTGCTGTAACGTAATTTCTGAACCTTTAAGTGCAACCGCCCACAATTCTAGTGGGATCTGCTGCACCAGCATGTCCATGGTTTCTTCACGCTGACGACCAAGAACCATAAAGTCGAACATATTCTCTTCAATGGCATTAACGACATCTTCATCATGCAACTTCAGCATTTCCATCAACGACCCGCGATCACCTTCAAAGCGGTTAATGATGTCAGCAGCTTGCTTGACACCAGATAGCGGTGTGCTTTGGCTTGCAGATACTTTTTCAATGCAGCGCTCAACGAGCTCATGCAAATCAATAGCAACTTGATGATCGATGTCTTGCAGCTGAGCAATTCGGAACAAGATTTCGTCATGGTAATCTTGTGGCAGGTGCTTCAACACCGCTGAAGAGCTATCGGCTGGCAAATACGCAAGAAAAATCGCTTGCATTTGCGGGTGCTCATTCACAATGAAACGAGCAAGCGTTTCTGCTTCCACCCACTGTAAGCGCTGCATATTGTTGCGAATTTCATCACCATACAGCGTATTCAGCAGCCCTTTTGCCAAATCATTACCCAATGCTTTACGTAGCGTATTGGACAAATATTCTTTAGAAGCTCCACGAATGCCACTGTGCTCACGAAAGTCTTCAAAGAAAGTTTGAATAACGCCGCGAGCGGAATCGCTCTTAATGCCATTCAACTTCGCCATTGCACGAGTCACCCGCTGGGTTTCATCACGGCTAAAGTGCTGTAAAACCTTCGCAGCGGCATCCTCGCCCATGCCTAATAGCACGAGCGCGGTTTGTTCTACATAACTAAGCGTCTGCTTTGATGGAACTGTGTTCATTGATGTTTACCCATTGTTTCAGTATTTCGGCTACGCGCTCTGGCTCTTCATTGGCAATAAGCTGTAGGTGTTTCAATTGAATCTCTAGTGGCGAACCGGCTGGAGGCAGCATGTCGCTGTTTACATCTAAGCCGGAAGAGGCTGAGATACCTTTTTCTGATAGACGGCGATCAAGCACTTCTTCATGTTCACGCTCTTCACGCGTTTGCAGGTTGTCGTAATCAGGCTCTTCTTGCGGTTCAGCAAAGTCTAACTCTGGTACTGGCTTATCAACGCCTGTGAGGTGCATGATCAATGGGCGTAGTACGAAGAAGATCATCGCCAAGCCTAACAAACCACCGATAACGTAACGTATTGGCTGCTGTACTGTAGGGTCTTGCCACCACGGCAGCGCAGGAGGCGCATCAATTTCAATTGGAGTGAAGTTGAAACTCATCAAGCTTAAGCTGTCACCTCGTGCCGCAGAAATACCGACAGCATCCATGATCATATTTGAAATCTGCTCTTTATCTGCTTCACTCCAAGCAACACCATCCGGAGAGGCTTTCGAGTTCAACAGTACCGACACGCTCATTTTCTCAATTTGACCTTGTTGGTATTGAGTACGACGAACACTACTCCCCACTGCATACTGACGGTTTACTTCAGAGCGTGCGTTGGTGTTTTGGCTATCGTTCGTTTCTACTTCTTCACCAGTTACCGGCGGTTGGTTGCTTAGAGAACCTGGTACGCCTAGCGCAATTTGGTCAACTGAGTTGTTGTGAATGGTGTGCTCGTTACGTACGACAGGTGCGTTATCCAAAATCTCTTGCGTTTCTTCAACTTGGCTAAAGTCCATATCAGCAGCGACTTGCACACGGAAGTTACTCGGACCCACAATTGGCGTAAGCATGTCTGCTGCGCGTTGAATGATCTGCTTCTCAACGTTCTTTTGATATTCAAGGTATTTTGCATTGACTTTACCTGCTTCCGCCGAAGCAACATCTGCACTGAGCAAACGGCCATATTGGTCGATAACAGATACAAATTCAGGCTTCATCGCCGTCACGCTACCAACCACTAAGTTGATGATTGCTTCAACTTGCTCAGACTTGAGGTCTTCGCCAGGTTTCAGCTCAAGCATCACTGACGCTGAAGGGTTCTCGCTGTTTTGACGAACAAATAAGGTTTGACGAGGAATAGCTAAGTGAACACGCGCATTCGCCACTGAATTCAGAGACATGATAGTGCGTACTAACTCACCTTCTAAACCATGACGGTAACGCGCCGTTTCCATAAATTGGCTTGTACCGAGAGAGCTGTCTTCTTTAAGCGAATCCAAACCTGTCGGCAGTTTGGCTTTAACACCTTTTGACGCAAGCAACATGCGAACTTTCGCAACTTCGCCTTCTGGCACAAGAACTTGGCCATTTTGCTCTTGCATACGGTAGCTCACACCTTCACTTTCTAATACCGAGACAATCTCTCCGATATCAAAACGTTCTTGTTGGCTATACAGTGGACGGAAGCTTTGTGAGGAACTCCAAAGAGCGACCACAATGATTGCCGCAACAATCGCAGCGAGTACGGCAGATAACACTAGGTTTCTCTGGCTACTCGACCAGATTTGCTTCAGCTTCGTTGTTACATCGTCCATGCTATTCGCAGTAGAAAATGTCTGTGCTGAGCCGGAGGTCATGGCTGTATTTCCGGCGACTTGGGGGGTTAGTTCTGACATGAATTACACCGGCATCTTCATAATATCTTCAAATGAGGTCACGACTTTGTTGCGCACTTGCATCAAAGCATTAAATGATAAGCTGGCTTTTTGGCTAGCGACCATCGCACCAACTAGGTCATCACTTTTTCCTGTTTCTACGGCCGTCATTTTTTGACTAGCCACTGATTGATGTTGATTCACTGTATCCAACACATTTGTCATCGCTTGTGAGAACGATAATGGTGCGTTTAGTGATTGTTGATCTAAAGGATTTGCACTCACGATAAACTCTGGCGGCTGCACTTGTGCCTGCATCGCCTGCATTTTTGACAACATAAGTTGCTCTGCCGAGACCGCATGAGTAGGTTGACTTGCCATCTATTTTTTCTCCTATTAGGCAGCCGAGCCTAGTGCCGACTGTAAATCAATACCATGTTCTCGCATGGCTGCGAGTTTGTAGCGTAGCGCTCGAGTAGAGACTCCAAGCGCGTTTGCGGTTTTCGTTCGGTTTCCACCAAACTGACGTAATTTTTCTAAAATAAATTGATATTCGGCCTGCTTCTTCGCTTCTACATGACCAAAGCTTGAAGCTGGCTCAGCGGATGGAACTGGCGCAACAAGTTCAATAGGCAGCATCAGATCATGGGCAGTAATGTAGTCACCATGACGCATGACCAATGCACGCTGAATGACATTTTCCAACTCGCGAATATTACCTGGCCAGTGATACTGACTCAGCGCACTGATCGCATCTTGGGATAGATGACAGCGACTGCTATCTTGATACTTTTCAATAAAGAATTGGCTGATCGGTAAAATGTCTTCTTTTCTTTCACGCAAAGGAGGCCAGTGCAGAGGCAAAACATCCAATCGGTAATAAAGGTCTTCACGGAATGTGCCTTTTTGAACTTCTTCACGTAAGTCTTTATTGGTTGCCGCAATAACACGAATATCAAGCTTCACCGCCTTGTGGCTGCCTACGCGTTCCACTTCACGCTCTTGAAGAACGCGTAATAACTTGGCTTGAACTGCAGGGGACATTTCACCGATTTCATCTAGCAAAATCGTCCCGCCATTCGCTTCTTCAAACTTACCGCTTTGAGAGTTAGTCGCTCCTGTGAAGGCACCTTTTACATGACCAAATAGAACCGCTTCTAGCATCGACTCTGGAATGGCGGCGCAGTTAACCGCCACAAATGGACCATCAATACGTGGAGAGTGCTCATGCACATATCGAGCCAGCACTTCTTTACCCGTTCCCGATTCGCCTGTAATTAACACACTGGCGCTGGTGCAAGCGGCACGATGCGCCAATTGCAGTACCTGCTTGCTTCGCCAAGATTCCGCAACAATGTTGGCCATTGGCTTACCTAACGCTTCAACGCGCTTCAGTAAATTAAGCAGCTGATTCGCTTCAAATGGGCGTAATAGATAATCGGTTGCTCCCGATTTCATCGTCTCAGCCGCCAAGATTCCCTGCTCTTGATCGACAATAGCGATAACAACACCAGAGTTACGTTGCTTTTGGTGGCAAGCAACAAACTCGCGGACACACATGTCCGGTAAAGTAGAGCTCACAAGAGTGATTTCTGCTCGCTCTTCAAGTAATGCGCCTCGGCCAGTACGAGTGTGTTTTGCGGTGTAACCTGCATTTTGCAACACATCCAATACTGGTTGAGCAAGAGCTTCATTCGGCTCAACCAACAAAATTTTCGTTTTCGTCATCATTGAACCTTAACTTTCGTTTGTTGATTTTGTTGTTGTACATCAGGGTGGTGTTTCACTGCCGTTCGCTCGTTATCTCTAACTAGGCGCAACGTTACACGTCGATTTTTCGCTTGGCCCTTCGTCGAACTATTGCTGGCAATTGGGTAACGAGAACCATGCGCTCTTGTTTCGATCATCGATTTATCAATACCAAGTTCAACTAAGGCCTCGGCAACTTGTTCTGCTCTAGTACGTGATACTGAAAGGTTCGCCAAGCTAGAACCAACGTTATCGGTGTGGCCATCAATTAAGATCTTGGTCACACGATCATCAACAGATACATAGCTATTTAACGCTGCGAGCGTTTCTTGCTGCTTACGACTGAGCGCCTTCTGACCAAAGTCAAAAGACAGAACAAGATTTCGTGCCTCTGAAAACGAAAGCTTAGGCAAACGCGCTCGACAGGCATTAAATGACTTGAGCGCGTTTTGAATTTGAATAGTCGGAATCACAATCTCTGACAAAGAGGAAGCATTACTTCCCTTTGGTGACAACGTCACCCAGTTACCAGTAGCAATTGAATCCATGAGTTCATCAGCACCTTTGCTGAAGACAAATCGTTGGGATGGCTTAGTAAAATCAAGGGTGGCAAACTCTTTTCTATAAAGCTCACTAGACCAAGGGGCACTTTGACTTATTAGAGCAATCGTTTTCCATTTATTATTTTCATAATGTATATCGGAAATAAAATAATTTTTATTGTTAGGTTCCGAACGGAAATAAAACTTCCCATACAATCTATTTGATTGCAATAAGTTGCACTCAAATAGATTTCCTTTATATATCCATTTTGAAAGATCCATTGGTATTGTTAAGACCTCTCCAGAATATGTTAGTTTAGAAAAAATAAAACTCACAAAAATAAGTGTGTTACAAATTATCAAACGGATAGAGTCCATGTATATCTTACAATTCCATGACCTTATCAATTTAATTAAATATGCCACTAAGCCGTGATAACTGGCATAGCTAATCATGTTAATTACCTATTCTGAATATTGAAACTGGTTACAAAATGCTCACAAGAGCATGGCCAAACCTTTAAAATCAATATTTAAGCTTTAAAAACAATGTTTTATAATTTTATTATCTAAATTAGCCGTTACACCATGAAGATGGTTTTAAAAAGTTAATAACAACTAAAACGCTTAATATTTTTATATTTTCTTATTAAGCAATTTATAAAGGAAACTAACCCTTTTTAAATTTTATTAAAAGATTAAGACTATATGCTCAAGGCAACATGTGAACTAAAGTCACAATCTTAGAGTTTGAAACTAAAAGATCATTAAAATTTCTGTGTAGACTACACGCCATTAAGTTAAAACAGTTTCGATTGTTAAAGCACGGTAAAATATAAATGGAAAATAGAGTTAGCGAGCCTATTTCTGATATTCAACTACTTGATGTAGAATTATTAGGCAAACCTATTCATATCATTCGTGAAAAGCTTGAAGGCTTGATTTCAGAGTCTTGTTCCAGCCTTACGATTGAATTACAAAATTGGCTCAGTACGAGTAAAGTGGAAGCTAGCTTAACCTCTGTAGACTTGCATCGCTTTACACCGATAAAAATGGATAAAGACCAAACGTCAACCTATCAACACCAAGAGGGCGGCATGGTATTTGTTCATGGAGATGCTCACACGTTAATAAAACTGGCGGATCGGTTCTATGGTGCCAGCACTGAGCGTTCAGCAACAACACTGACAGCAAGTGATCTCCGCCTACAAGAGCGAATCAGTCGTATCATTATTGGTTGGCTTGCACCAGGTGAGATGTGGGAAATGGGTGAGTACGAAGCACCCCGAGGGATTGGAATTAACGTGCAATTAAACATCGCGTTTGACGATCACCAAGGCTCAATTCATCTCAAACTAGATAGCCACCTTATTCAAACACTGATCGAGCAGCTTGAACTGCAGCCCGATACTGATTTGTACCAACCATTCTGTCGCTCTTTAGAGGCAACGCCTGTTCGACTGAATGTTGTTTTAAGTAAAAAGAAGATGCCGTTGAGCGACGTTGTTGGCTTACAACCTAACGATATTTTACCAATTGAGCTTCTTAATACGGTTCCAGTCAGCATTGGTAACCAATCTTTATTTACAGGTCGTATTGCTGAGCAAGACGGCCAACTTGTTTTGATCTTTAACCCTGATAAGGAACCGCAGCGATGAGCGAAGCGCCAGAAACGAATGCATTCGACGCAGAAGAATTGAACTTTGACGACTTTCAATTAGAAGACTTTGAAGCTGAAAGTACGCTCCAACAAGAACCAGCAACTGCGGAACGTGATCTTAGCTTTTTCAAAAGTATTCCCGTCACTGTCACGCTGGAAGTTGCAAGCAAAGAAATCCCACTTGGGGACTTAATGAAAGCCGGAGAAGGCACGGTTATCGAACTTGAAAAGCTCAATGGTGAGCCTTTAGACGTAAAGGTAAACGGCTCTCTAATGGGTCACGCTGAAGTCGTCGTTGTTAATGATAAGTACGGACTTCGTCTGATCGATGTACATGACTCTGCATTGAGTGGCGTTGGTCAATAATCTTAGGTAGGCATCACAATGAAAAATCTGAGCGCTTGGCACCGTTGGTTACCTCTTTTGGTACTGGTGTCACTTTTGTTTGCTTTCCCAACCATGGCGGCAGACAACGGCTTAACTATCCTGTCCGTTTCTGATGGCGACACACAGCAAGAATACAGCGTTAAATTGCAAATTCTGTTGTTGATGACGGCGCTCAGTTTTCTTCCAGCATTCATTCTGATGGCAACGAGCTTTACTCGGATTATCGTCGTCCTCGCGATTTTGCGCCAAGCCCTTGGTCTTCAACAAAGTCCTCCTAACCGCGTATTGGTTGGGATTGCTTTGGCATTGACCTTGCTGATCATGCGACCTGTTTGGAGCGATATTCATGAAAATGCATTTCAACCGTATGACAATGGTGAAATCACGCTAATACAAGCGTTCTCTGTAGCAGAGAAACCAGTGAGAGAGTTCATGCTGGCACAAACTCATCAAAGCTCTCTTGAGCAAATGCTGCGCATTGCCAATGAACCACTCGACCAAAACGTTGAAGATATTTCTTTTGCGGTTGTCTTGCCTGCGTTTGTCATCAGTGAACTAAAAACCGCCTTTCAAATTGGCTTTATGCTCTTCATCCCCTTCTTGGTTATCGACTTGGTTGTCGCCAGTGTGCTCATGGCAATGGGTATGATGATGCTATCGCCTTTGATTGTTTCACTCCCTTTTAAACTGGTGGTGTTTGTACTCGTGGATGGCTGGGCAATGACGGTTGGCACATTATCTGCCAGTTTCGGTTAAATAGGAGCATGCTATGACCCCTGAACTAACCGTAACGTTATTTTCCGATGCAGTATGGCTGATCATTTTGATGGTTGCGGTACTGGTTGTTCCTGGCTTAATTGTCGGTTTGTGTATCGCCGTTTTCCAGGCCGCCACACAAATCAACGAGCAAACACTCAGCTTTTTACCACGTTTGCTCGTTACGCTATTGATGGTGATTTTTGCGGGTCATTGGATGCTCCGAAAAATCATGGAACTGTTTGATTTCTTATTCCACAACATACCGGGGATGATTGGCTAATGGCCATCACATTTGCAGAGCTCTCAGCGATACTCGGTCAACTCTGGTGGCCGTTTTTTCGTGTGGGAGCTGTATTTATTTCGATGCCCTTCTTTGGTGATGCAATCATTCCCGTTTGGATCCGTACCTTACTGGCACTTTCGATCGTCGTGATTACCGCACCATTGATGCCACCAATGCCACAAGTCGAATTATTCTCCATGACGTCTCTATTCCTTGCTTTTGAGCAAGCGATTTGGGGCGTGATGTTTGGGCTAATTTTGCACATGCTCTTTAACGTTTTCACCATGCTTGGTCAGGTCGTTTCTCTGCAAATGGGATTGGGTATGGCAATGATGAATGATCCTATCAACGGACTTTCTGTCGCCATTTTGGGCCGCATATTTCTTATATTTTCAACCTTGTTATTTCTCGCGCTAGAAGGACACTTGCTCGTCATTGATATCGTGATTCAAAGTTTTGTCGTGTGGCCGGTCGGTTCTGGCATCACATCGCTTTCTCTGCAAGGCGTTGTAAATATTTTCGGCTGGATGTTTGCCTCTGCTTTAGCACTAGCGTTGCCTGCTATTGTTTCAATGCTCTTAGCCAACATAAGTTTTGGTGTGATGAATCGCGCCGCTCCCTCACTCAACGTGTATGCATTAGGTTTTCCAATGACGATGCTTCTTGGCCTGTTCAGCGTATTAATTTCAGTATCTGGTGTGCCGGGTCGCTACACCGCGCTTGTGCACGACACCATCAGACACTTGAGTAACTTTATGTTGGGGGGCGCATGAGCGATCAATCGTCTCAGGACAAAACTGAAAAAGCCTCGCCGCAGAAAGTAAAAAAAGCACGTCAGGAAGGACAAATTCCTCGTGCAAAAGAGTTTACTACTGCGGTGATATTTCTAGCGGTAGCGCTCTACTTTTACTCTCAGCTCAATAGCATTTGGGAAAGTATGTCAGGTATTTTTCGCTACAACATGATGCTGACGCGAGCCGACCTAGAAAACCCTAAACAGCTTGTCGAGCAATTAGGACAAAGTTTAGCGGTAATCATCGACATGTTATTACCGTTGTTTACCGTCATTATTATCGTGACCTGTGGTAGCAGCCTTGTACTAGGCGGTTGGATGTTCCGTCCGGCGAACGTGATGCCAAAGCTGAGCAAAATTAATCCTTTAAGTGGGATAAAGCGCATTTTTTCGACACGCTCAGTGGTTGAGCTCTTAAAGTCCACGTTCAAAGTAGCCGTGATCTTCGGCATCTTATATGGCTATTTAGACAACCACTTACAGCCTCTGCTAGGTATGCAAAACTTACCTTTAAGCCAAGGCTTTTCCCTGGTGATGTCTATTCTCTTTGAAGGCTTACTGTTGATGGGGTTTGCGTTGTTGTTATTTGGTGTTGTAGACATTCCCTACCAACGTTGGGAGCACCTAAAAGAGCTGCGTATGACCAAACAAGAGCTGAAGGAAGAATTCAAGAACAACGAAGGCCGCCCAGAAGTAAAGCAGCGAATCCGTCAAATTCAACAGCAGTTTGCACGCCGTAAAATCGATAAGATGGTACCAACGGCTGACGTGATCATCACTAACCCAACTCACTACGCTGTCGCTCTGAAGTACGAACCTTCACTTTCTGATGCTCCATTTGTGGTTGCAAAAGGCGTAGACGAAACAGCCATGCACATTCAACGAATCGCCCGAGAAAACAAGGTGGAGATCATCAACTCACCACCGTTGACTCGTTCGATCTATCACACCACAGCGATTGAACAAGCAATCCCAAGCCAACTGTACATTGCCGTGGCACATATTCTTACTTACGTTTTGCAATTGAAAGCCTTCCGTAAAGGTGAAGGAAAAGAGCCAACTCCTTTGCCTCATTTTTCGATTCCAAAACATTTGCAGCACTGATTAACCCGCGTTTATCCAAGGACACGAAAGTATGCTTAACCGGTTAAAACAACTTCAAACATCAACCAAAGGCTACATTGGCATTCCAATTGTCTTGCTAATGATTTTGGCAATGGTGATTTTACCTTTGCCTCCCCTGCTATTGGATGCGTTGTTTACCTTCAATATCGTCTTGGCAATCCTAGTATTGCTGGTCAGCACTACCGCAAAGCGACCATTAGACTTCTCAGTTTTTCCAACGATTTTGTTAGTCGCGACATTATTACGTCTTACACTGAACGTCGCTTCGACACGAATCGTACTCCTAGAAGGACATAATGGGGGGGATGCGGCAGGTAAAGTCATCCAAGCGTTCGGTGAAGTCGTTATTGGCGGTAACTACGTCGTTGGTATGGTGGTGTTTGTTATCTTGATGATCATCAACTTCGTCGTAATTACCAAAGGTGGCGAACGTATCTCTGAGGTGTCAGCGCGCTTTACTTTGGATGCCTTACCGGGCAAACAGATGGCGATTGATGCCGACTTAAATGCCGGTCTTATCGATCAGGAAACCGCTCGATTGCGTCGTAAAGAAGTCGCTAACGAAGCCGATTTCCATGGCTCGATGGACGGTGCCTCAAAGTTTGTGCGAGGCGATGCTATCGCTGGTTTGCTGATTCTGTTTATCAACATCATTGGTGGTATCAGCATCGGCGTCTTTGAGCATGGACTCGCAGCATCTGACGCCTTTAAAACATACGCACTACTTACAATCGGTGATGGCTTAGTCGCTCAAATTCCGTCACTTCTATTGGCAACGGCTGCAGCGATTATCGTTACGCGAATTAATGATAGCGATAATGGCATGTCGGAAACCATGCAAAAACAATTGCTGGCAACCCCAGCGACACTGTTTACCGTCGCAGGTATCATGGCTGTGATAGGCATGGTGCCAGGCATGCCACATTTGGCCTTTTTTGCTTTCGCGGGTGCTTTAGCTTTCGCGGGTTGGCGTCAAACGAAAAAGCCCGTGCAAGACTCCCAAATCGAGGAGGTCGAAGCACTTTCACAAGCCATGCAAGAGGACGATACACCACTTACGTGGGAAGATATTCCTCATGTTCAAACGTTGTCGCTTTCCCTAGGTTACCGTCTCGTTCACCTAGTCAACAAAGAACAAGGTGCACCTTTATCACAGCGTATTCGCGGTGTGCGCCGTAACCTATCTGAACAAGTCGGCTTTTTATTACCAGAGGTGCGTATTCGAGACAACCTAAGCCTTAAACCGAATCAGTATACAATTTCTCTCAATGGCGAAGTGATCGAACAAGGCTTTATCGAGCCAGAACGTTTGATGGCGATTGCAGTCGGAGAAACGTACGGTGAGGTAGATGGTATTTTGGGCAGTGATCCTGCCTACCAATTACCAGCAGTGTGGATTGAACATCAAGACAAAGCGAAAGCGCTGAACATGGGTTATCAAGTGGTCGATGATGGCACGGTCATCGCGACTCATATTAGCAAGATAATGAAAACAAACCTTGCTGAGTTGTTTACGCACGACGATGTTGAAGCCATGACGCAACGTTTGACACAGCAAGCACCGAAGTTAGCCGAAGCCCTAGCCGCGGCACTTAACCCTGCGCAGCAACTCAAAGTATATCGCCAGTTGTTACTAGACCAAGTGCCACTAAAAGATATTCGCACGATTGCTAACACGATGTTGGAATCCGCAGAAAACACTAAAGACCCGATTTTACTGGCATCTGATGTGCGTTGCGCACTAAAACGCACGCTCGTAAACCTGATTGCGGGACAGAAAAACGAATTAAATGTCTATGCTCTCTCTGATGAACTAGAACAAATGCTACTGACTTCGCTACAACAAGCACAATCTTCTGGTACAGTAATGTTAGACAGCTTCCCAATTGAGCCAAATATTCTTGGTCAGTTCCAACAAAACTTGCCACTGATAAGACAACAGCTCAAACAACAGGGATTACCTCCGATTCTTCTCGTTATGCCACAGTTGCGTCCACTTCTGGCTCGTTACGCACGCACATTTACGCAAGGACTGGCAGTATTGTCTTACAACGAAATTCCAGAAAACAAACAAATCAATGTGGTAGGAAACCTTGGTTAATCTTATTTCAACACATGCGATGTACGAACATTTGGTTGGTCTCGCAGTACAACATATCGTCACGGATGACGATCAATTAGTATTTGATGCTTTAAAGCACAATGACATTCAACACGCGTGCCAAGCCATTCGCGAGACTCAATCAGGCGAGGTAGAATTCCAACACCTGACGTTGAGATTTGGCACGCGTGGCGAACAAAGCGTCTATCAATTCGAACTCTCTGAACAAATGCAGTACTGCCTAGATTTGTTCAGCCTTTATCTCGCATTGCGACAAACACAGTTTCAGCTAGAAGCCTTTCACCCCGACTTAATCAGTAACGTCGTCGTGCCGATAAGAATTGACGCATTACTATGGGAACCAGGCATATACTTTCTCGAACAGATGATTCAGTTTCACTCTTGCGCTTTTCAACATGTGATTCCTTCTCTTCAAGCAGACAAAACGCTATGCGCCTATGATAAAGTCTCAGCGCTGATAGAGAAGTTAAAAGAAAACGCCTACTCACTTTGGTTTGAAGTCGCGACATCACAAGTGAACTTCGAACGAGTCGCTGACTTTAGCCCCGATATGATCAAACTATCGGTCACATTAGAGGATAAAGAAGAAAGACATGCTTTCCTACCGATTGCTAAGTTCTTAAGAAAGCACAAATACCCTTGGGTAGCCGGGCGGGTAGCGAGCCAAACAGAGCTAAACCGCTATCGCTTGTTAGGGGCTAATTATTACTTTGGTTATTTCAGTGACATCCCGACCTCCCTCTCTTTTCAATCTTTTGGTGAGGAATGACAGAATCCTAACTATTAATCTTTATAAAACAGCGCGAATTATTCGCGCTGTTTTTTTATTTATAACGAAGAACGACAATATTGATAGATGACTGCTTCCCTGATTAAGTCAGGCTTATTCAGGTTATTTGATGTTATATCTGTATTTTCATGGAATACAAGTCACTAAAAATCATCAATTTTGATCTTTTTTAGGAATTTTTTAATTTTCAAATTAATCATTAAAGCTGACCGACCGCCTCTAGTTAGTGACTAGGGAATATCCCGAGGCCTGAAAGATATAGTGACTAACTAAGGAGACTAAGATGGCTTTATCAATGCACACTAACTACGCATCGCTTGTAACTCAAAACACTCTGAACAACACAAGCGGCCTTCTAAACACTGCGATGGAGCGTCTAAGCACGGGTTACCGCATCAACTCAGCAGCAGATGACGCTGCGGGTCTACAAATTGCTACTCGTCTTGAATCTCAAACTCGTGGCATGAACGTAGCGATGCGTAACGCACAGGACGGCATCTCTATGATGCAAACTGCGGAAGGCGCAATGGATGAGATGACAAACATCACATACCGTATGAACGACCTTGCAACACAAGCTTCAAACGGCTCTCTATCTGCAAACGACCGTACAGCACTAAACGCAGAATACCAACAACTAGGTTCAGAACTTGCTAACATCATGTCTTCTACTAGCTTTGGTGGTAACAAGCTTCTATTAGATGGTGCTGGTCAATTTGAGCAAGCTGCTGTTACTTTCCAAATCGGTACGCAAGCTGGTGAACAACTATCAGTCGACGTTTCTGGTCAAGTTCAAGCAATCAACACTGCTGTTGGTACTGCTGGTGCCCTAGCAGTAGGTGACCTAACGTCTGCAGCAAACGCGCAAACTGCAATGACAGCACTAACTGGTGCGACTGGTGAAGCTGGTCTTCTAGGTGCAATCGGTACTGCACGTTCTGCGTTAGGTGCAAACATCAACCGTCTAGAGCACACAATGACTAACCTAGGTAACATGGTTGAAAACACTTCTGCAGCGAAAGGCCGTATCACAGATGCAGACTTCGCAGTTGAATCTTCAAACATGACTAAGAACCAAATGCTAATGCAAGCTGGTACGACCGTTCTTTCTAAGACTAGTCAGCTTCCTGGTATGGCAATGTCACTACTACGCTAATTATTTAGTTAATAGTGCGCTCAATTTAAATCGTCCTAATGATAAAGCCTTCCCGCGGAAGGCTTTATTTTTATTTACGAATATAAATAGCGCTAGTATTACCAGTCAGGTGCTCTGGAATTCGAAAGCCTATTTTTAACATTATATTGTGTAGTATTTTATTAAATAGTTCTAGCTCTACAGGTTCAACTCTGTTTTCTAATTGGCTAAGTCTAAGCTCCGGGAATTTAGACATTGCTTCCTGTTGAATACTAGCGATTTCATCAGAATTAATACTCTGTTTGCTAAGTAGCTTTGTGCTAATAAAACCCTCATATGCACGAGCACATTTCATTAATCGTAAAGCAAATTCATTCATAACAGACATTCTTTTTAAGTGGTGGTCTAATTAATACAAGATCACTTGCATATGTAACCTCTTCAAAATAATACCAAAACACAATTAAAATACCGTATCAGAATTATCTGAATTGAATAGAGGGAAACACTTAATACAACTACGTCCTATTCAGCTCACCCTATCTAACATCATAACTACAATTAAATATTTTCTGCCTCTAGGTCGCCTTTTCTATTAGGGAAAAGTAATTATCCCTTTAGAGGAATGCGGAATATCCAAGGTGGAAACATAGCTTCCTCTCAACAAAAAACATCAACTTAAGTTATTGTTTTGTAAAAACTTAAACATACGGCACGCATCTTGCGATGAAAAGTTAAACCAGACTTAAAAGAACACTATTTAAGTCGACTAAATATGAGAGAGGGAGCGACCTCATGAGTTCGTTAGATCCAATCACTATGGCAACGCAGTTCGCCACTTTAGATGTTCAACCATTCCAACAGCGCTATCAGCTACAAACGAACAAGTATCAGGCTCAACTTTCCGCATTAGGCAAAGTTGAAACCGCGCTACGAGACTTTCGTACTGCAATCAATGAGATGAATAGCAATACAAACAGTATTGTTAAGAACAGCGCTACGCTGTCTCAAGAAGGCAACTTTACAGCCAGTGCAGATGCCAAGGCTCTTACAGGAAATTACCAAATCTTCGTAGAGCAAGTAGCAACTTCACATCAAGTTTCAACCGGCATGCCCGCAGACCTTGAAGCAACAACGGAGATTCCAACAACCGGCTCACTTGAGTTCACTATAAACGGTGAATCAATGACGCTGGATTTATCAACCGTCGATAGTGACGGAGACGGAGTCGCTACCGTTAGCGACCTTGCAAGCGCAATCAACAACAATGTGGATAATCCTGGCGTCAGCGCAACACTAGTTCGCTCAAACGGTCAAACACATTTTATGCTATCGAGCACAGAAACTGGTGTTGCCAATAAAATCAACGTATCAGCCTCTGGTACAGGTCAAGCGTGGTTTGAAGATGCATTCACTAACCTAAACCAAATTAGCGCCCCGCAAGATGCCGTTATGTGGTTGGGATCTAAAGACTCAGGTCTCGAACTGACGAACGCAAGCAACACTTTTGAAGGCGTAATTGACGGTGTTGATATTACGGTCTCAAAAGCGCAGTCAGCAGGCGACGCACCTATTAGCTTGAAGGTCGGTGCGGATAGTGAGGGAACAAAAGAGCAATTGGATAAGTTTGTTGAAGCATATAACACTCTTATTGGCGCAATGAACCAACACACCCAAATAGGTGGTGAAGACAAAAAACGCGGCGTATTGGCAAGCGACCCTACACTGCGCTCTATTGAAAGCCAATTAACAAGCTTAGTCCGAGGTGAGCATGGCGGCATGCGTTTAAGCGAGATCGGTATCAGTCTAGATCGCAACGGCAAAATGAAAGTTGACCAAGAAAAGTTTAAAAACGCACAACAAAACAACAGTGCTGGTTTAGAAGCAATCTTTAATGGTGATGGTGCGTTACTTGATTCCATTGATGACATGGTGGAACCGTTTTTGAAGTTTTCATCAGGTACTTTCAAATCTAGAAAAGACGCTTTGCAAGCAAATCTAGACCGAGTCGAAGATAAACAGACCACATTAGAGCGCAAGTACGAGATGTCGTACAACCGCTACCTAAAACAATTCACTCAAATGAACTCAATTATGACCCAAATGAGCCAAACCATGACAATGTTTGGCTAAGCCTTTAGGAGAAAAAACTCATGCTTATGGACTCTGGCTATGACTCGTACCAGCAAGTAGACCTCAACGCGCAAGCGGCAGCAGCAAATCCACACCAATTAGTCATTATGTTGATCGATGGCTTACTTGATGAAGTTGAACGTATTCGTGGCCATTTGGCTGCGAATCGCTTGGCTGAGAAAGGTAACGGAATCAACAAATGCATGAACATCTTGATTGGGCTCACAAGCGCTCTAGATGATGAGAATGGTGGCGAAATTGCTGAAAACTTACGCCAGCTGTATGACTTCTGCCAAGTTGAGCTTTATTACGCCAGCGTGCAGAACGATGCGAATCGCTTGGTTAATGTCGAGCGTGTAATGGGTAACATTCGTGAAGGTTGGATGAATTTTGGACAACAAGCATAAAGTGTCGCCAGAGCGATTTCGTCATTTATCTCAGCTCATCCAATTCGCTACAAAAACAGCAGATTGGCATGCGCTTAAGCGCTATGACTTGCAGTTGCGAGAGCTATTGATCAGTCACAAACCTTTTTTGAAGGATCCTAAGCTTGCACCTGAAATTCAACGTGCCAAAACCGTTCATGCAGATGCATTCGCTAGATTAGAAAAGTCGAAGAACGAGTTAGAAAAAGAGATGAATATGGTCAATGACCATCAAGAGCGCGCTATGGCCTATCAATTAGCGATGACCATGGAGCTAACTCAATGATCGTATCTCCTTCAACTCAAATATCCGGCAATTCATCACCTGGCCATGAAGGCAACATAAAACAAGCAAGAGCTGTACACGGTTTTTCTCATAACCCTATGTCTGAGCATCGCCAGTATGACGGCCAAGGTTTCGCCTCAGCTTCAACCGTGCCGAGTTTTCATCTTACCGCTCCAGCTTTGGACAGCGAAGAAAAGGCGCATGCTCGTGGTTCGGATACTGACGAACACTCGGCTTCTGAAGCAGATGCTCACCTGACAAGTACACTGGGTTCAACAGAATCACCTGATCTTGCTATGCAAGCTCAGGCTCTAACCCAGAGTATGCTCACTATGGCCGAAAAGCAGCCGGGTCAGTTCGGAAAAACTCCGCCTTTAGCGGTAGCTAACGACGTTAAGTCTACAACACAAGACTCAAATAACGCCTTGCTAAACACCTCTCCAAAGCAACAAGAGGTGCAACAAAGCCAACCGATGTCATCGAACTCGCGTCTATCAATCTCCAGTGCCGACTTTCAGACCCTATTGAGTCAACCAGCTCAAGGGCAACCAACGGCCTCACCACTCCAAGGACAAACACCAACACCACAAGCCCCGAACACCGCCGTTGCCACGAGTCATATTCAAACTCAAGGCTCTGAGTGGGCGGATGTGCGCGTTGACACCAGTGCTGGGAAATGGGGAGAGCAAATGATGCAAGTTCTGCATGACCGTGTGACTCTTCAAGCGCAACAAAATGTACAAGAAGCCAAAATCCGCCTCGACCCACCGGATTTAGGTAAGCTGGATTTACTTGTACGTGTTGAAGGCGACCGACTAAGCGTGCACATCAATGCCAATGCAGCCGCAACACGAGAAGCTTTAATGCAAGTGTCTGAGCGTCTACGCACAGAACTGCAAGAGCAGAACTTCGTCCATGTCGATGTCAACGTGGGCTCTGATCAAAGCCAGAGTCGCAATGACCAACATACAAATGAAGAAGACGCCACTATTTTCGCAGCACGAGAATCTGGTGCATTCCAAACTACAACAACAAACTATTCAGAACACTGGCTGAACACTCAAGCCTAGTTAATCCTCGAGGAAAAAGGTTATGACCAAACAACAAATGATCGCCCTGTTTATCGCCATGATCATCACCAGCTCCCTCGTTTCGGCCGCCACGATTATGGGCGGAATCTGGTACTTAAACAAACACGCTCAAGAGTCACCTGACTCTGGTTCCTTGATCGATGATTCTCCATTGTCATTTTTAGTCACAGAAGAACCAACAAGCAAAGGTCCTAGCTTCCATCCTTTAGACAAAGTCGTTTTAACCGTGAAAGGTAAAAAACAGACTCACTTTGTCATGCTAGAACTAGCAATTGAAACACGCCGTCCTGAGCGCATCAAAGACATTGATGAGTACATGCCAATGGTACAAAACTCATTATTAAAATTGTTTAGCGACAAAACATTTGATGAGTTACAGCAAGCGGGTGCCATCGATATTCTGCAAAACGAAGTAAAACAAACGCTTTTACTGGCTTTTGCTAAGACAGACATCGTTCGCGAAATCGACGATGTTTTGTTGACTAAATATGTTGTGCAATAACGGAGCACAACCATGTTAGACATGAATATACAAGACACCTATACCACAGAAGAGGAAGTGACGACGCCATCACGCCCAATTGACGAAAATGCACTGCTGCAACGTCATCAAGTTATGGTGAAACGCGTCGTTAACCAGCTACGTGTTCATGCCACTTCTCACTGTAGTATTGAAGATATGCAGCAAATTGGCCTTATCGCTCTAGTTGAAGCTGGACGCCGATACGGCGATGTTGACGATCCTCATTTCCCTGCCTTTGCCGTGTGTCGCGTTCGAGGTGCAATTTTAGACGAATTACGCCGGTTAGATTGGCGCTCACGTAAAACTCGCCAACAGGCTCACGAACTCAACGACGTGACTCGAGATCTCACACGCTCTTTAGGTCGGATGCCTACGGATGCAGAAATCATCCAAGCCTTGGGGACGAATGAGCAGGACTATTACAACCGCCAAAATGCCGCCCTTGCGGGAGAGATGCAAAGCCTTGACCAACTGATGGAAAGCAGTGGTGATAGCTATATTGGCGGGCAATATGATGGCATGGAACATGAGCATATTCGTCGCAGTTTAGATAGCGCTTTAGGCAAATTGCCGAAGCGTGATCAATTGCTGCTTACTCTGTTCTATCAACATGAACTCAACTTACACGAAATAGCTCTGGTATTGGATCTGACACCACCTCGTATATGTCAGCTTCACAAACAAGCGCTGAAACAACTCAACCAATTAATGTCCTCTTAGGAGTCACAAGATGCAAAAGTTTTTTGGAGTCCTCACTATCCTGGTGTGCGTCTTCGGTGGATACATGTGGGCCGGCGGTAACTTAGGCGCTATCTGGCAACCAGCCGAATTCCTTATCATCATTGGCGCTGCTGCTGGTTCTTTGATCATCGGTAACCCACCTCACGTACTGAAAGAAATGCGTCGCCAAGTGCCTGCGACCATCAAAGGCCCGACAGAAGAGCATGAGTACTACATGGAATTAATGGCGCTGCTCAATAACTTGCTCGAGACAGCGCGCAACCGTGGTTATAAGTTTCTCGACTCTCACATTGAGTCGCCAGAACAGAGCTCTATGTTTCTCGCTTACCCGACGATTGCTGAGGATCATCGCCTAATTTCTTTCATTACTGATAATTTACGTTTAATGGCAATGGGACAAATGTCGCCTCATGAATTAGAGGGACTGCTAGAGCAAGAAATTGAAGCTATCCAAAACGAAATGCTTTTGCCTTCACGCTCACTACAGCGTACAGCAGAAGCACTACCTGGCTTCGGTATTCTTGCAGCAGTTGGTGGCATCATTATCACCATGCAGGCCATTGATGGCTCAATCGCTATGATTGGTTATCACGTTGCAGCAGCTCTCGTAGGTACATTCATTGGTATTTTCGGTTGTTACTGTGGTTTAGACCCACTAAGTAACGCCATGGCTCAGCGAGTAAAACGTAATATGACTGCTTTTGAATGCGTACGCGCAACCTTGGTTGCCTACGTAGCGAAGAAGCCGACATTGCTCGCCATTGACGCTGGTCGTAAACATATTCAGCTAGACATCAAACCAACATTCAACCAAATGGAGAAGTGGTTAGCTGAACAGGAGGGATAATGCAAAAACAAGAGCATGTAGTGTTCAAACGTGCCAAAGCACACAGCCATGATGAACCTCATGGCGGCGCGTGGAAAGTCGCGTTTGCTGACTTCATGATCGCCCTAATGGCGCTGTTTCTTGTGCTTTGGGTTATGCAGGTGGTAGACAAAGAAGAGCGTAAAGCAATTGTCGCCCACTTACATAGCTCAAGCGTATTCGACAAGAGTTACGGTAATCCATTTGATACTTCACAAAGTATCTCTCCTATTGACTTGGCACAGGACTCTTCTGTGCCAAGTAAACACAATTCCAACCACGTGGTAAGCTCATACTTTCGAGGTGACGGCGATGGGCCAGAAATCGACTCGTTGATTCCTGGTAACTTCGATACTCAGGAGCAACTTGCAGCGTTGGCGAAAGTCATTGAACGAATGACCGCTCAGATTAACGCACAAGGAAATGTCAACGTCACCGTGACCCCACAAGGCCTACGTATCGTCCTTCAAGATGATTACAAACAGCATATGTTCAGTCGTGGTGGCGCAGAGCTGACCCCTTTCTTCGAAGACTTATTACTTGCACTTGCGCCTGTATTTCAGCGTGTGAACAACCCACTGATCATCAGCGGACATACGGATGCGATTCCATTTAAAAAACGCTTTGGTCGTCAATCAAACTGGGCGCTATCTGCATCTCGAGCTGATGTCGCAAGAAATACGCTGGTTGAAGGTGGCATGCCGGATGATCGCGTCATGCAGGTCACAGGCATGTCGGATAGAGCACTGCTTAACCCTGATGAACCAGATTCAAGCGAAAACCGCCGTATCGAGCTGTTCGTTTTAACGACGCCAGCAGCCAAAGTACTCGAAACTCTTTTTGGTAACCACCAAGAAAGTGAACTGCAAAAAGCGAAAGATAAAGCCGAATTTAACCAACCAGTCATTCGACAAGAAGTCATCAATTACTCGGGTGATACGGCCACCAACGAAGTAAATATTCAAGAATTATAACCTCAAAAGGTCACCTCGCCTGATGGTGACCTTTCTAACTGAAACCTCTGTTACTGTGACTTTTTAGTTGAGTTCTATATGCACATAACACCTTCCGAAAACAAAAAACGCGATCTGTTGAAGAAAGCCTTTTTATGGTTAATTGTCTTCGACTACCTTTTATTGGCGTTTTTCTTAACTCAGCTGTCCAGTTTAACGCTTAACAGTGGGACCATGATTAGTATGCTGCTCGTCGTCTACAACGTCTTACTCGTTTCTCTGTGCTTTCAAAGAACCAATAAACAGGACTCTTATATTATCTACCCTGTTTTATCCGCGACGTTGTTGGCATTTGTCTGCTTTCTTTATTTCTTTTTTTTAATTTAGATACCAGACTCCACCATTGATTTGATTTTTACTGCTTTTTCGAAGTGGTCGAGCCGATGGGTCTGAATCCACCACGTAGCCGCCTCCATCAACCGTTCTGGATCATCATTTTTGTTGGCGAAAAACGCATAAAATGAGAGCCCAACCTGCTCACCTTTGCTTTCGATCTTTTTTTCACAGACCTCTATTATTTTGTCTCTCAATGAAGCTCTCATTTCTATTCCCTTACGCTAGTACATACTCACTAACCATACGGTTGAAAGAAATCAGATCAAACGAACCTTTAATTTCAAAACGTACTCTTCCCACCTCACTCATGAAGAACTCAATTTCACAATCTAAGTCAAAAGTACCAGACGTCTCGATAGAAAATGCATTGATCTTGCTATAAGGCAGCGACGTGTAATCCACTTTTGAGCCCGTAATCCCTTGCACATTCGCCGCAATCACTCGCTTGTTGGTAAACACCACTTGGTCGCGAACCGTTTTAAAGCCCGCAAATACCGACTCGCCATCAATAAGAAACTTGTGAAAATCTTCCCTAACTTTTGATACCTCAATGGGTTTAAGCTTAAACACTGATGAATTGTCGAAATCGATCATAGTCATTCCTTTTTAGTTGATAGCGAACAAACTCAACGTAGCAGATACACAGACCGTTGCCTATCAGTTAAGTATCATCTTTCGATTTCAAACCCAGAAAAAAATTCAACAAAGTGCGTTACTTCCACCCTTGCCGCCATAGCTCTGGGTCTTTCAGATCTTGCCAGTTCATCTCTTGCTCACGTTTACTCATAACGGCTTCAATAACACATTTCACAACATTGCCTTCTTCATCCAGCTCCATTTCTGTTACGACAAAGTGCTTCTCTTTATTTTTAGGTGACGTCGCCGTCCATTTGCTGTGCAATAGCTTCTTGGGATGAATTTTATTCATAGTGGTATACCAATTTAACTAACACCTTTATGTATACGACTGAATACCAAGAGAGAATCAGATTTTATTTTTAAGCATCCACGCAAAGAAAAAGCCGCAAAAGAGGTCATCCCCTAATGCGGCCTTACTTGCAACCCTATTAGGTCTTTTGACCGTTCAAACGAGGGTTTAAGTACTGACTCTGTAGCAACTGCAACGCCTTACCAACCAGCACAATCACCACCGCGCCGATCAGTACTGGCGTGAACAGAAAGCTCCACCCCTGCCCAGATGCCATGATCAAGATAGGATTTGCACCCGCAGGTGGATGCGTTGTCTTCGTAATCAGCATCGCTGACACACCTAACCCAGTCGCAATCGCAAGGGTGATTGGCGTGATCTCAACGTATTGGCTAAACGCAATACCGATATATGCCGTAATGAAGTGACCAATGATCACGTTTTTTGGTTGAGCGAGAGGGCTGCTAGGCACCCCAAACACCAACACCGCAGTAGCACCAAATGGCGCCATGAGAAGTACAACCTCAGTAAGAGATACCTCGGCGTAAGACAACACACCAATAGCCAATGTCGCACCAAGCCCCGCGACCAACGATAAAATTAAATTATTCATAAACACCTCAAAGTAGACCGAATTGTCTACAAATTAAAATAGACAAACCTGTCTACCTTTGTCAATATGTGTTTGTAGAACTTTTTGAGGACGTAGTTATGAACAAAAAGAAACAGTTATTGATCGATACCGCGTTGTCGCTGTTTTACAAACAGGGCATCAACTCCATTGGCATCAATGAAGTCCTTAAAGTATCTGGCGTGGCTAAACGCACGCTGTACAGCCATTTTGAAAGCAAAGAAGCGCTCATCCTTGCCGCACTAGAACAACGCCACCAAATCTTCATGGCGTGGCTAGAGGAGAAACTGTCACCAGCACTATCGAGTACAGACGTGATCGACCAGTTGTTTACCGCGCTTAACGGCTGGTTTCATGGTTCTGAGGAAAAATTGGGCGAGTTTCGCGGCTGTTTTTTCATCAACACGTCCGCCGAATTCAGTGACGACAGCGGCGAGATTGCAACGTATTGCCGCCACCATAAACAACAGGTTCGTGAGCTAATTCAACGCTATCTCAAATCAGACAACACATCATTACTCGATGCCATTTGCATCATGAAAGAAGGTGCCATTACCACCGCTTACATGACAAAAGAGTACGACGACGTCACAAAGAAATGCGTAGAAATTTTGCGCAGACTGTAACCGCAACTGTAAGAAAGCAAGCAACGAATCGACCGAGATCCAAACTGGCAAGAATGTTCAGAAATGGTAAGGTTATTTTATCCACCTAATGAGACACGCTTGATATGAAAATTGGCGAACTGGCGCAAAAAACGGGCCTTGCTCCCTCGCGTATTCGATTTTACGAGCGCATCGGGCTGCTAAAAACCGTGACCCGTAAAGCCAACGGGTACCGCGAGTATCCGCAAGAAGCACTAATGATTCTGGACATAATCACAACGGGTCAGCAAGCTGGCTTCAGTTTGGATGAACTAAGTGCGTTACTGCCATCCGACCTTTCTAACTGGGATCATCATCAGTTGTTGACAACCTTGCAGCAAAAAGTCCAAGAGCTAGACGAACTTGAACGAAAAATTGCGCAGAGTAAAAGCAAGTTAAAAGAAGTACTTAAAGAGATTGAAGCTAAGCCAGATGACATGGACTGTGCAATGAATGCAAAACGCGTCATGTCTCAGCTTGGTCAAACGATTCTGACCAAAGAAAACCCTTCAAATAAAAATAAAGCCGTCACCAAAGCAAAGCAACGTTAACAAGCGAAGCTTTACTCTTGATGTTGAGTTAAAGATTCGCAAGTTCCCTACCTGCCACTAAATTGAGTTTGTCAAAACCATTCGCTCTTAGCTCAGGTCTGCCATCTCCTTATTTCTATATTCAATAAAAATTAATCTGATTTATCTTCAAAATGCGGGTTGACCTTAAACCTAACTTTAATCTTAGGATGAATATCAAAGCAACACAGCAGGAGATTGGTGAATGCAAACGATATTGGGTGCAAGTGGGCAAATTGGCCGTGAGCTGGCATTAAGCCTAAAACGAGACTTTACGAGCGACATCCGATTGGTGAGCCGCAATCCACATCGAGTCAACGAGACGGATCAACTGGTAAAAGCGGACTTGCTCGACGCGAAACAAACATCAGATGCCGTAAAAGGTTCTAGTATCGTTTACCTTACTGCAGGGCTACCAATGGATACCCAACTGTGGGTGGAACAGTGGCCAACAATGATACGTAATGTCATCGCCGCATGTAAAACTCATCAAGCAAAGCTTGTTTACTTTGATAATACCTACATGTACCCGCAAACGGATACGCCTCAACAAGAAGATGCGCCATTTCAGCCCAATGGAGAAAAAGGTCGAATTCGTGCGGTCATTACTGACATGCTGCTAGAATCGATGAATAAAGGAGAAATCGAAGCCGTTATCTGTCGCGCTCCGGAATTTTACGGGCCGGGAAAAACGCAAAGCATCACTAATTCCGCCATTATCGATAATCTACTTAACCAAAAGAGCGCAAAAGTGTTTTTACGTGATGACACCAAACGCAGCTTAATTTATACGCCAGACGCAAGCCGAGCCATGGCGCTAATTGGGAATACGCCCGATGCTTACGGACAAACTTGGCATTTGCCTTGCGATGATCGTCGACTGACGTATCGGGAGTTTATCGCTGTTGCGGCAAAGGTTTTTAACGTTCAGCCGAAATACAAAGTCATCAAGCGCTGGCAATTGTGGCTAGCTGGGCGATTTAATCAAACCATTCGAGATGCAGCCGAGCTTTTGCCTCGCTACGAATCTGACAACCTTTTTGTTTCAGATAAGTTTCAGACTCGTTTTCCAGATTTTCAAATCACCACATTCGAACAAGGCTTGACCACAATTCAACAAGAAAAAGCCAATGACCAGAAACCTCTTTAAGCAGGCATTGATAGGAGCTTTTTGATGAAAGATAACACACCGGCACCATCCCCAGATCGTTGGATCATCTACGGAGCCAATGGTTATACAGGCGAGCTGATTGCGAGAGAGGCCGTAAAACGGGGTCACCACCCAATCCTTGCAGGTAGAAGTTTAGAGAAAGTACAAAGCCTAGCGGCTGAACTAGGGCTGCAAAGTCTTGCTTTTTCTCTTGAGGATAAAAGCAGCGCGGTCCAACATATTTCGGGTTCATCACTGGTATTAAACTGCGCAGGACCCTTTTCTTCGACGGCAAAACCGATGATGAAAGCGTGCCTAGAAGCAGGCGCACATTATCTCGATATTACAGGTGAGATCTCTGTATTTGAGTTTGCACAAACGCTGCAATCACAAGCAAAGGAAGCTGGTGTCGTATTGTGCTCCGGTGTTGGTTTTGATGTTATTCCAACGGATTGCATTGCAGCCACATTGAAAGCTGCGCTACCAGATGCAACACACTTGTCTCTCGGTTTTGACTCTCGCTCTGGTTTTTCTCCGGGCACGGCGAAAACGTCTGTCGAAGGTTTGGCTCAAGGCGGTAAAGTGCGGCTTAACGGAAAAATCACCACCGTTCCGCTAGCGTATAAAGTTCGCAACATTGATTTTGGTGACGGTGAAAAACTTGCTATGACCATTCCGTGGGGCGATGTTTCAACCGCCTATTACACCACGGGGATTGAGAATATTGATGTTTTTATTCCCGGATCGCCGAACATGATAAAAAACGCTAAACGAGCGAATTGGGTTCGCCCTCTTCTCGGCATAACCTGGGTACAAAACCTCATAAAAAGCCGTATTGAAAGAACCGTAAAAGGACCGAATGAGGAGCAAAGAAACCAATTACCCACATATGTGTGGGGTAAAGCAAGCAACAAACTCGGACAAAGCAAAACAGCACGAGTACAAACGGCCAATGGCTACAGCTTAACCGTAACGGGATCTCTGGCGATTGCAGAACACCTGCTACATACAAAGCCTGAAGCCGGTGTATACACACCCTCTAAGCTCATGGGCTCCAGTTTTGTGTCGCAGCTTCCCGGTTCTAGTGACATAACCATTGAAGAGTAAACCAAAAGGCACCAATCGGTGCCTTCTGCATTAACCGGGGTTGAGACCATCACAACTCGTGTTCGGTACGGGCGATGATGTCATCCTGCGCGTCTGGTGACAGCGCGGTAAAGAAGGCTGAATAGCCCGCAACTCGTACGACAAGGTCACGATATTGCTCAGGGTTCTTCTTCGCTGCCAGCAAGGTTTCACGAGAGACGATGTTGTACTGCACGTGCCAACCTTTATGGTGATTAAAGAAGGTGCGAATCAACATTGAAAGCTTGAGCTTATCTCCTTCTGAAGCGACAGCCGCTGGGCTTAACTTCTGGTTAAGCAGCACACCACCCAAGATTTTATTGGCTTGAATTTTACCGACTGAGTTGTACACCGCCGTTGGTCCCAAACGGTCAGAGCCCGATGCTGGACTTGCGCCTTCCGCCAGTGGCGTTTTCGCTTTTCGACCATCTGGTGTTGCCATCGTGGATGCGCCAAATGGCACGTTGGCAGAGATGCTCGATGTTCCCGCGTAGTAGCCACCACCAATTGGTCCGCGCCCATGACGTGTGTTGACAAATTGCGCCAACTCATCGATATAAACTTGGTAAGCATCGGCCAGCAGTTGGTCGACATAATCGTCGTCATTGCCGTATTTTGGCGCGAAGTTGATTAAGCGTTGGCGAAGTTGTTCGTTCTCAATACCATCGAAGTCTTCTTCTAATGCTTTTGCCAATTCCGTTTGGCTGATTTGTGCTTCTTCAAACACCAAATGTTTGATCGCCGCCAAACTGTTACCTAAATTGGCGATGCCCACTTGCAGGCCAGATACCCAATCGTATTTCGCTCCGCCTTCTTTTACTGTTTTACCACGCGCCAAACAGTCATCCACCAGCGATGAGCAGAAAATATCTTGCGCTTGCTGCTCAAGCACACTGTCGACTACGGTATCGATCTCAATCGATTTACGTGTGTAGTAGCGAATTTGCTTCGCCCAAGAAGCGGTGACTTGATCAAAACTCTCGAAGTTGCCTTTTGACAACGACTTATCATGCGGCAAGAAGGCTTTACCCGTCGTTGCATCCACACCTTCGTTAAGCGCAGCCAGTAAAATACGCGCAAAATTAATAAAGCTCATGCCCGTGCAACGGTAACCCCATTTGCCTGGAACAGCGGTTTCAATACAGCCAATAGACGCGTAGTTGTAAGCGTCTTCTTTATCAACGCCAAGCTTGATGAACTCTGGAATGACAATTTCATCGTTGTTGAATGCAGGCATACCGAATCCGCATTTGATCACTTCAATACAGCCCATCAAGAACGCTTGATTCAGACCTTCATGATAGCGAACACTCAAGTTCGGCTGTGTGGAACGTAGCTGACCGCAAGACTCTAAAATCGCCCAAGATAGCGGGTTTACGGCGTCTTCAGGTTCTCCATTCTCATTCAGCTTTTGGCCACCGATACAGACATTTTGATACAGAGGAGAACCTGCCGATGCTTTTGAGTGCGCGCCAGAGCGAATCTTGTTTACTTCAAGCAATTTCAACCAACAGCTTTGCAATAACTCAAGGGCGAACGCTTTGTTCATCGCACCACTTTCAAGATCACGCACATAGTAGTCGTTTAGGAACTGGTCCATCCGACCGAATGAAACAGAGTGGCCATTCGATTCAATTTGCAACATCAACTGCACAAAATAGCTCAGTTGCAGAGCTTGCCAGAAGTTGGTTGGCGCATGGAAAGCCACATGACGACAGTTTTCTGCGATTGTCTCCAGTTCCGCTTTCCTCTCTGGTCGAGTTTCGTTTTGTGCCATTTCCAGAGCGAGATCGGCGTAACTCACAATGTGCTCCTGAATCGCAAGCAAGACAATTTCGACGGACTTATAAAACTGCTCTTTCTTCAACCCTTCATACGTCGACACGTCGTTATTAGCGCGATGCTGACGAACCTCATCCAGCAGACCGTTCATACCGATCTTCAGGATTTTTTCGTTATCCACTGCAAGGTGCGCGTCGCCCGAAGTCATGTTGCCCTCGGCTTTAATGATGGTGCTGGCTAAGATCTCTTGCTGCTCGTCGGTAAAGAGTCCATAGCAGCGATCTTGAACCGTTTTACCACGCCAGTATGGCGTAATGGCGTGAATGCTTTGTTTGTCTTCTTCACTTACCGCAAAACCAGCCCCAGGTCGGTCGGCCAGTTCGTCGATTTCCGCTTCAATCCAACGCACCGTGTATTCAGGGAAGATCGGCGCAGCGCGTACTTTGCTCGCTTGGTTACCGACAATCAGCTCGTCGTGCTTAATCCAAATGGTACGAGTGCGTAAGTGCTCTTGTAACGCCAACGCTCGTTGCACAATCACAGGTTTGTCTTCATTTGCCTGATACGCTCGAGTATAAGCCTCTGCGCGCTCAGTACAGATAGGCGGCGTTACGATGTTGACCAGTGCCGATTTGTGGGCTTTGATTCGCTCTGGAAGGGTATGTAGGTCCATGGTTAACCTCTAACAATCACGTTAAGTTGAGTATGTTCGCTTGCGTATTGCATTGCGTTTTCTAGCAGTTCTGGATTATTTAATGGTTTGTCAGAACACTCGTAAGGCATATCGAGCAAACGGTATTTATTGATGCCGAGGGTGTGATACGGCAACAAGTGAAGTTCTTGACAGCTTTCTAATGAAGCTGCGAAATCAATGATCGCTTTGAGATCATCAATGGTGTCATTGAAGCCCGGCACAACCGGCACGCGAATCACAATGCGTTTGGCAATTGGTGCCAATTTTCTAAAATTGTCTTTGATGCGTTTTAACGATCCCTTCGCCCAGCAGAGAAACTTTTCTTCGTCGGTGTGTTTAAGATCCGCTAACCAGCAATCAATATATGGCGCGACTTTTTCTACGTTTTTCCACGGAACATGCATGCACGACTCCACCGCCGTAGACACGTGGTTTTGATGCAAACGTTCGGCAAGTTCTGCCACAAGATTTGGCTGCATCAGCGGCTCGCCACCAGAAAACGTCACGCCACCTTGGCTTTGATCGTAAAAAGGCTTGTCTTTCATCAACACTTCAAACAAGTCGTCCGATTTCGCCGCTTCTCCACATATGCTGAGCGCTTGTGTTGGACATACGTTTCGCAGCGCTATGATCTGCGCTTCGCTCATGGCTTTTCGATTGATGATGATTTGATCGTCAATGCGTCGGATACCATCGCTCGCCATGTCGCCGTTTACGGTTTGTTTATAAGCCGACACACAAAGCTGGCAGTCCGCCATACAACTGCGCTCATCAAACAGCAGAGAGTGCTTTTCACTGCGGCTTTCTGGGTTTTGGCACCAAGGACAGGACAGACTGCATCCCTTCAGAAACAGAATGGTGCGAATACCATCACCATCGTGGGTCGAGAACCTCTGAATATTGAAATACATTGCTGTCCGCCTCTTGGTTTGCTCTTCTACTTTTCACGCTTTTCTTTTGTTGAAAGCTTCATTTGATAATGAAATATTGGCACTTAACTTTCACTTTGTGAAATTATTATAGCTTCAATTGAAATTACAATTGATCAAAATCAAGATCTCAGCGGATTGTCAGATCTATAGTGATCACATCATCAAAACGAAGATTTTGTATAAGGTAGAACCCATGATCGAACTCTATTTAGATACTGCTGACGTGGCAGAAGTAAAACGCTTTAACCAATGCCTACCTCTGAAAGGGGTAACCACAAATCCAAGTATTTTGGCGAAGTCAAAACAAGGCTTGAACCAAACCTTAGCTGGCATGCAAGAAGCGTTAGGGGGCACACCCCGTTTCCATGCTCAAGTGGTGAGCACAACTGTAGAAGGCATGGTGGAAGAAGCGCGCCAAATCCATGAATTACCTTATGATATGGTCGTCAAAGTGCCAGCAACCGAAACAGGCCTATCGGCAATTAAGTTAATGAAAAAAGAGGGAATTCAAGTACTCGCCACTGCTATTTACTCTGCTCAGCAAGGTTTCCTTGCGGCATTGTGCGGCGCTGACTATCTTGCGCCTTATGTGAACCGTATTGATGCGATGAACGGAAACGGTGTAGAAGTGGTCGCAGACCTGCAATTGCTACTGGATCAAAACCAACTGCCTACTAAAATTTTGGCAGCGAGTTTTAAAAATACCCAACAAGCGATGGAAGTGATGAAGTTAGGCATTGAAGCGATCACCTTGCCTGTCGATGTGGCCGCGCAGATGTTTTCTCATCCATCAGTTCAGCCGGCTGTCGATCAATTTGATAAAGACTGGAAATCCGCATTTGGCAACAAACTTTCATTTGAAAGTTAAGCATAAAATTATCGAAAGTCCCGTTCCTCCTCGATCGAGGGGCTTTTGATATGGGAATCTCTGAGAAAAAGTAACATTCGCGCAGGCAACTGTTTATAGATACGGCTTACGAAGAGATTCCCACCTCACTAATCTCGCCTCTACCTTCACGCAAACTACTCTATTCGTAACATCACTACTGACGAACAACGCTCGTTCCACAAGCAAAAAATTTTTGCTTCAAGCCGACAAACTCACAATCGCAACGCATCAATAAGTCGGTAATTATTAATTTTATCTATTGGAAATGAACACTGTTCATTTATAATCAGCGAACCTAACGCAGTAACAAGGAATCCACTTCATGAAACGCATTGCGCTTCTCTTTGCCATGTTTGCATTACTTTCTGGTTGTAGCAGCATGTCGCCAGAACAATGCCAAACCGCAGATTGGTATCGCGTCGGCTACCAAGATGGCCGCTCAGGCAACAACCCAAACATTTTGTACGAATACATTAAAGACTGTCGCGAAGCAGGCGTAACGCCAAATCACGTTGAGTGGCAAGACGGTTTTGATAAAGGCACCATTCTTTACTGTTCGCCAGACAATGGTTACACGGTGGGTGTAGAAGGAAAAACCTACTATGGCGTTTGCTCTAACGATCTTTTCCTTAAAAACTATCAGTTAGGCCATCAAGAATATCAGCGTCAACAACGCATTAATGCGTTAGATGCGGAGATATCACGCCTTGATCATCAATTGGATGCAAACTTAGATAAAGACAACGCGAAGCGTATTAGAGAGAGAAGAAAACAACTGGCGCGTGAGCGTGCATCACTCATCTCGCCAGGAGCTAATTACTACTTTAACTTTTAGTCACGATGGGCTACAACGTTAGGGTCATAAAGCGGCTGTTTGGATCAGGTTGATAGTCGCCAAACGGCTCGCAGTGCGCGAAGCCATGTTTTTCATATAGGCGATGCGCGGGTTCAAAAAATGCCATCGACCCAGTTTCCAAACTTAGACGTTGTATCCCCTGATGTTTCGCTTGCTCAATCACGTGATTGAGTAAGCGGGATGCCACGCCCTGTTTTCTCGCCGACGGCGTCGTACGCATCGATTTCAACTCTGCGTGACCATCTTCTAGTTAGCTCATTGCCACACATCCCAATAGCTGCTCACCATCCCAACCCGTCCAAAACGTGATTGAAGGCAACTTCAACTTGCTTACATCTAACGCATGCACGCTCTCTGGTGGCGATGTAGCGTACATGTCCTGTAAATGCTCTTCCAACAACGCAATCACCTGCGGCCGTTATAAATTGTCGATTTCAATTCTCATATTTCCATCCTTGGTGTTTTTCTAGTTAAAGCGGTTGTCTCATAATGTGCTGCGGTCCAACGGGGCCGCCGTGGTAAAGCTCATTGGTATCTTCAAACCCTGATTTTAAGTAACACTGATAAGCGGGTATGTTGCGGCAATTCACGGTGAGATAAAGCGCATCAAACTCGGGATAATGGCGTTTGGCGAAATCGGCAAACTGTTGAATGGCTTGCTTGGCGATGCCTTTGCCTTGATGACGGTGATCCACCAGCAAAGCACGCACGCCTAAACTGTTTTTCGGGCAAAAATCGTATTTCTCGCTGTAAGCTGCATCAAATAGAAAAAAGCCAACCACATCATCGTCCGCCAGAATCAGATGCGGAAGCTCTGTGGGTTCAAGACGTGTAAGCATTTCACCCACATCCGCGACCGTAAACTGCGATTGCTCTTCTAGCACGCTAAGTTCGCAAGTTTGTTCATGTCGCTCAGGCGAATACTTTTCAATGGTAATCATAATCTTCCTTGTTGTTTTTATGCTCAATTCATACAGGGTATGTCGTAAATAGAAATACCTAGTGTCGTATTTCCCACTCGCAGGCAAACGTTTAGCACTCTATTATCCTCGCCATTCGATAGAGAGGTTTCCATGTCCCGTTTTTTACTTTGTAGTTTTGCACTCGTTTTACTCTACCCTACTGCCATTGATTTGTATCTTGTTGGTTTGCCTCAAATTGCGTCAGATCTCAACGCCAGTGAATCTCAGTTGCATATTGCGTTTTCGATCTATTTAGCTGGCATGGCTACCACCATGTTATTCGCGGGGAAAATTGCAGACTCTGTGGGACGAAAGCCTGTTGCCGTCGTCGGCGCGATGATCTTCGTGCTCGCGTCTTTTCTCGGCGGGATGGCTGAGCAACCAAACACTTTTTTGATTGCTCGCTTTTGCCAAGGCATCGGAGCTGGATCTTGCTATGTCGTCGCATTCGCGATTTTACGCGACACGTTAGACGATGAACGCCGCGCGAAAGTATTGTCGATGCTCAATGGCATCACCTGTATCATTCCAGTGATCGCCCCCGTGATTGGTCACTTGATTATGCTGAAGTTTCCTTGGCCAAGTTTGTTTACCACAATGGCAGGAATGGGCATTCTCGTCAGTGTATTGGCCATTTTTGTTCTCAAGGAATCACTACCCAGCCAACAAGGTGAAGAACAGACAACGCCAGAGAGCCATCAAGAGACTTTCTTCGAGCGATTTTTTATCAGTAGGCTGATCATTACTGCACTTGGAGTGATCACCATTCTGACCTTTGTTAACGCTTCACCAATTGTCGTGATGAGCATGCTTGGTTTTGATCGCGGTGGCTATTCTTCCATCATGGCAGGGACTGCGACGATCAGTATGTTGATTTCGTTCTCGGCGCCATTGGCATTGGGGATTTTTAAACAGCGAACCTTAATGATCACCTCTCAAGTATTGCTCGCTTGTGCAGGCATCGTGCTCAGTGCTGCCCATTTCCATGATGGGCAATCTCATTACTATGTATTCGGACTTGGGCTGATTTGCGCTGGTTTCGCTTGTGGCTTTGGCGTGGCCATGAGCCAAGCGCTCAGCCCATTCTCTCAACAAGCTGGCGTGGCGAGCTCACTACTGGGCATTGCTCAAGTTTGTAGTTCAGCGTTCTATATTTGGTTTATGGGTTTCATCGGCGTTAGTGCTCTGAATATGTTGGTGTTTATCTTAGTGTTAGGTAGCGTAATCAGCCTTGCTCTAATACTATTGATTCCAAAGCCTGTTCACGATACCCATTATGAAGAAATCCCTAGCGCGACTTGATTTAAACTTATTGTTCACTCTGCAATTATTGCTGCAAGAACAAAGCGTCTCGAAAGCCTCGAAAAAGCTGAACGTTACGCCCTCTACCGTAAGTAAGTCGCTCAACAAACTTCGTCATTGGTTCGATGATCCTTTGTTTGTCAAAACACCTAAAGGTCTTGCGCCAACGCCTTTGGCGCAAAGCATGGAGCAAGATCTAGCAGAATGGCTGCAAATTGGCAGCCAGATTGCAGAAAAACGCAGCGATATTACGCCTAAAGGAGTGCGTTTTGATATCACGATTGAGTCGCCATTAGTGCTCACGGTGCTGGACAGGCTCATCGTCGCTATCCACCAGCGATACCCTGAAGCGAAAGTAAAAACCAGTAACTGGGATTACGATTCACTCGACGCCATCATTCGAGGCGAGGCGGATATCGGTTTTACCGGCCGAGAAAGTCACCCGAGATCGAAAGAGTCGTTGGATCTTCTGCCATATTTCTTGGATTTTGAGATTCTATTTTATGACCTGCCGATGGTGTATTTACATAAAAATCATCCGGCATTACAGCAAGAGTGGAATCTCGAGACCTTTCTGAGCTACCAACACATCAATATTGTTTGGGAAAAAAGTGAAACTTGGGCGTTGGATGAAGTGTTAACGGAACTAGGGCTACAGCGCTCTATCGGGCTGACGATGTCCAACTTTGAGCAATCCCTTTTTATGGCAGCGCAGCCGACGCATGGCATGATCACCACCGCGCCGCACTATTGCAAAAGCTACACAGAAAAGCTGCATCTCGATTTGGTGTGCTTGCCAATTCCGTTAGACCAAACTCAACAAGACAAGTTACTGATTCCATTTACCATGATTTGGCATAAACGCAATGCGTACAATCCCAAATTGCTATGGTTGAAAAACACCATCAAGTCATTGTACGAACAACCATCCCTACCACAGTAACACTCAGGCTAAGGTCAGGTTTTCTTTGGTGATTTTTGATGGTTTTCTCGCTCTGACAGCTATAACTAATCACTTTATCAACTAATGAAAAAGGTCGTTTGACGCTACACTCAATCCATATTTCTGCGTTAAGGGGCAAGGATGTCGACCTTTTTACTCACTGCTATTACGATGCTGGCGTTCGCCGCCAATTCATTATTGTGCCGACTTGCATTGGCCGAAGGGTTAATTGATGCAGGAAGCTTCACTCTCGTCCGATTGATATCTGGCGCGTTTACCTTAATCGCATTGCTTGTCGTGAGAGGTCAGTGGAAAACCGATCGGCCAACTTCTCGCTTTCGCTTTTTTGCTGGCATGGCGTTATTTGGTTACGCTGCCCTTTTCTCTTTCGCGTACTTACAACTGGCGACAGGAACCGGTGCTTTGCTTTTGTTTGGTGCCGTACAACTGACGTTACTGGCAATCTATTGGTGGCAAGGTGAGCGCTTTCAGTTTCTCGAAATCATCGGTATCGGTCTTTCGATTGTTGGCTTTGTTTGGTTAATGATGCCATCAGCCACTCGCCCCGATATCAGTTCTGCACTTCTCATGTTGATTTCTGGCGTTTGTTGGGCTGCGTTTACTGCGCTCGGCAAACAAGCGCCTTCTCCAAGTAGTGGCATCACGTGGGGATTTATCGCTGCATCTATAATTGGCATACTGCTATCGCCGTTGATGCTGTCCTCAATCCATCTCTCTCTGAGTGGAATCTTGCTCGCTATCACGTCTGGCGCCATTGCATCTGGCCTTGGTTATACGCTTTGGTATCAAGTAATGCGTAAGCTCTCTTTACTTCAGGCCGCCGTCAGCCAACTTTCCGTGCCAGCCATTGCTTTGCTGCTAGGTACCGTCGTACTCCACGAGCCTCTGTCACTACACACTATTTTAACCAGTGGCATCATTCTTGGTGGTATCGCTTTGGTTTTTTTATCTCGATCCAAAAAAGCAAGCGAACAATCGGCAAGCCGATAAAAAATAATAACTTTCCCTCTCAAATACCCATTCATCATCTATGCTTTTTAAAGCAGCAAAGCTCATTGCAGATGGTACGAGTGGCCTGCTTTAGTATCAGGCGAAGGATATAAGGTGAGAATTGGCTCACACAACACGACGTTTTTGTTTCAAAAGTGAGAATCGTCACAGATCGCGATTTTGCTCGTTTAGGCGTTTCGTCAATAACGCCAAGGGCTAGCGCGAGATCGAGCCAAATACGTACTTTGTGTTTTGACAAAGGGTTTACAAAGCACACTTTTTCACCCGCTATATTCCGCCCCCCGAATTTATTCAGAACAAGATTCTGATTATTCATATAAGAAATTCATCAACTTATAACGATAAGCCTGAGCAAACTTTGACACTATTAACGACAAAATAAAATTCGCTATTAAAGTATCGCTTAGCCTGACTCTGGCTTATCTGATCCCGTTTGCCATGGGTTGGCCGCAAGCATCGACGGCCGCAACCACAGTGATGCTGATTGCATCCACAGGCAGTCGTCGTGAATCACTCGCAAAAGGTACCTTACGCGTGTTCGGTACGTTGGTTGGCGCCGTCGTTGGCTTGTTACTGGTGGGGTTGTTTGCTCAAGACCGCTTGCTGTACATGCTGAGCGTGTCGGTTGTGGTCTCTTTCATTTTTTACTTCCGTAATGCCTATCAAAAAGATCCAACGCTACTCATGCTGACCGGTGTGATGACGCTGATGATGTCCAATGGCGGTGACGCAGAAGGTGCATTTCTTTATGGCGTTGACCGCGCTTATATGACGGTGTTTGGGGTGGTGGTTTACACACTCGTGGGGACTTTCTTATTCCCGACCAAAACAGAACAAAACCTAAGACAGCTCATCGAACAACTCAACCAAGCACAACGCGCGCTGTTCACCGCTATCTTGCAAAATTTCGAGCAAAAATCGGCAGGGCAAGTCTCTCCTCAAGAAGAGGGAGAAGAAAATCCAGAAGCAGAAGAGCCACAACCTAGCGTGGATTCTCTTATCGAACAGATGTTTGCCGCCCAAAATGCGCTCGAACAGCGTTTTGCCACAGTCAGTGTGGAATGCAGCGACGTGTCGGCCTACATGAAAGAGTGGCGCTTGGCGGTTCATTTGAACAAGCAAGTAACGCAACAATTGACCGTTGCGGCGCACAGCCACTTTAGCCACCAGCAAGACCGTGAAAGCATCAGCAACTTTGATCAAGCCGTGGCGGAAATTGACGCGCTATTTGATACCTGCCAACAAGTCTGGGACGAAAAAGAGCCCGCTTTTCGTGCTCAAGAGTTCAAAGTCGAATACAACCAGGCGTTGCTTGAAGACGCGGCGCACCTAGAGAAAGGCTCTGCGCTTATGCTGGGGCACCTCTTGGGGCTCATGCATCAAAACTTGTCGCGTTTAGCGGAGAGCATTAGCTGCATTGACTCTGTGACGAACAATGTCTCCTTTGACGTGCCGCTGCCGAAACCGAAAGGCAAGTTTCTATGGTGGGACGCAGAAAACTTTAAAACCGCGGTCAAAACCTTTGTCACTTATTGGGTTGCTGGACTGATTTGGATTTATTTCAATCCACCAGGCGGCTATTCGTTCGTGGTCTTCTCGACCATGTTTATGTCTTTGCTGTCGTTCGTGCCTGTGCACCCAATTTTGTTGCTTGTGCTGTTCACTTTCGGCTTCTTGTTCGCGGTGCCTTCTTACGTCTTCATTCTTCCGCAATTGGATCTCGGGTTAGAACTTGGCCTGTTCATCTTTATCTACACCTTTATCGGCTTTTATCTGTTTAACGGGCCAGTGACGATTTTCTACATGGTGGGCTTGTTTGTTCTCGGTTTAGACAACAACATGTTCTATCACTTCGGGATCCTCATGACGATCATGCTGTTGTTCTACATGGTGGTGTTCATGATTATTTTCGCGCACTACTTCCCGTTTAGCTCACGACCAGAACACCTCTTTTTGACCATAAAAGAACGCTACTTCCGACATACCCGAGAGCTGTTCACTACCTATCAACAGCAGTCTAGCTCGGTTATTACGCCGCTCAAACGGGCCTTGCACTTGGTGACGCTCAATGTCTCATCGAAAAAGCTCAAAGTCTGGGGTTCGAAAATCAACCACAAACACTTTGACAAAACCACGCCAGAAGCGATTGGCGCGTTTAGCAAAGCGTGTGATGTACTCAGTAATCACATCAACATCTTAATGGCCGCCGAGAAAAAGTTGATGACCAATCCGCTGATTACTCAGCTTCGCCAACAACACCGCGATTCCATCATTCCTTTGATGGCGGGCGCTTTAGCCAGCCATCAAGCAACACAAGAACTCGATTCCGTATTCGACCAATACAGTCAGGATTACCAATCATTCGAAGATAAACTGGAAGATTTTTTTAGTGAGTTAGATTTATCTGACTACGCTTATTCAGAGATAGCCGGTTTTTATATCTTGCTGAATTTAAAACGGAACGTGTTCGAAGCAATCAAGCATTGCAAGCAAACCTACGAGGATATCGATTGGGTGAACTTACAACAGAAGCGTTTTTAAAGGTGGGGATATGATGCTTCCAAAACTAACCAAACCAAGCCTCGCCATACTTTCTTTGCTCGGACTCAGTGCGTGTACCGCTGTGGGGCCAGACTATGTTCATCCAAAGCAGGCGCCAATGCCAAGTGACTGGTCGGTGCAAAAAGCAGCCAAAGATACGCAGCAATCCGAGCAACAGCTACAACAATGGTGGCAGCAATTTAATGACTCAACTCTCAATCAGCTGGTTGAGTTGGCGAGCAAACAAAACCTCGATTTAGAAGCCGCAGGGCTACGAATTGTACAAGCACGTTCATTGCTCGGCATTTCGACCGGCTTGCAATACCCGCAAGTTCAAACCGTGTCAGGAAATCTAGCGCGTGCCTACGTGAATGATCAGGGTGTAAACAACGCCGCTCTGTCGTTTGATGCTGCGTGGGAAATGGATATTTGGGGCAAATACGCTCGTGGCATCGAATCAGCAGAAGCGGGTTATTACGCATCCATCGCGTCGTATCACGACATCATGGTCACCATCACCGCAGAAGTGGCGCGTAACTACATTAACTATCGCACGTTCCAAGAGCGCATTTTGCTGTCTCGTCGCAACATCGAAATTCAAGAGCGTGTCGTCCGCATTACACAGGTTCAGTTCGACTCTGGCAACGTTACAGAATTGGACGTTCAACAGGCGAAAAACCAACTCTATACTACCAAAGCGGCATTACCGAGTCTCGAAGTCGCGATGAAACAATCACGTACCGCGTTGGCGTTATTGCTAGGTGCATTACCGGAAGAAGTAGACGAGCTGCTGCAATCAGATGGAATGCATAAGCAAATTGCTGACTACGAAAAACAGTTCAAATCGACAGGCAGAAAATCGGCGTTATCGGGCACCGACGAGCGCTCCATTGTGCCGCGTCCACCGCTGTTGGATACCCAAGTGGATGCGAACTTAGTGATACGCCGTCCGGATTTACAAGTCTCTGAGATGCAAGCTCGCGCGCAGAGTGCGCAAATTGGCGTGGCGGAAACCGCTCTTTACCCAAGCTTTTCACTATTCGGTTCCATCGGTATCGACAGTACGGTTCCCGATGGCAGCAGTTTCAGTTTTAGCGATTCACTCACCATGGTGGTCGGCCCAACGTTCAGTTGGAATATTTTCCAATACGGACGCGTGAAAAATAACATTCGTTTCGAAGATGCTCGCTTCCAAGAAACGCTGACGAACTACAACAAAAAAGTGCTGCAAGCCGTTAATGAAGTGACCAATGCAATCGAAGCGTATGACCTGTATTTGCAGCAAAAAGATTTACGTTTGCAATCAGTCAACTCTTCCATTCGTGCATTCAACATCTCCATGACGCAGTACGAAAATGGCCAAATCTCTTTTGAACGTCTGCTCAACTCGGTAGAGAAAATGACCCGTGCAGAAGACAGCTACGCAACGATCAAAGGGAACGTCGCGAACCAAGTTGTCGCGCTCTACAAAGCCCTAGGTGGAGGCTGGCAAACCCAAACAGGCAAACCCTTCCTCAGTGAATCTATTGCCAAGCAAATGACAGAACGAACTGACTGGGATGGTTATTTAAATGAAGAAAACCGCGTATTGCCGCCTTTGCGCCTCGAAACTCCGGATGAGACCAGTGATGAGAACAAAACGGAGGATCTCTAATGCCTCATGAACTCTCTTGGGGAGACATTTACTTTTCTCCCACGTTACTGGTGCTCTTTCTCGCCGTCACGGCAACGTGGATAACGGTGATGATATTGAACAAGACACGTCTGTCTCGCTTCATTGCTTTTCCGTCTCTGACGTTTATTGCCATCATGGTCGGTTATGTGGTGGCCATCGACAGCTTTTATATTCAATTTTAGGTGCCAAACAAGATGAAAAAACTATTCGTAATCGCACTCAATCTTGTCATTCTTGGTGGCGCAGCTTGGCTCGGCTATCAAAAATTTGAAGAGTATTTTAATAACCCTTGGACACGCGACGGCCAAGTGCGCGCCAACGTCATCAAAGTAGCTCCTCGTGTATCAGGCCCAATTGTAAATGTTGCGGTGCAAGACAACCAAGAAGTGAAAACAGGCGATTTACTGTTTGAAATCGACCCTGCGACTTACGAAGTTGCTTTGTCTCAAGCCGAAGTGGCACTAGAACGCGCCATTGTTAGCTCTCGCGGTAAAAAAATCGAATACGACCGCCTTAAAGATATTCGCGCGAAAGACCGCGGCGCGGTTTCTCACAAGGATCTGATTCGTCGTGAAATCGCTTACGAAGAATCGCTACTGCAAATCAAATCTGCAGAAGAGCAATTAAAATCAGCGCGCCTTAACCTCAGCTTTACCAAAGTTTATGCGACCGTCGATGGTTTTGTGTCTAACCTCGATATTCGAAACGGTACGCAAGCGGTCGCAAACCAGCCACTGCTGGCGCTGATCGACAAGAACAGTTTCTGGGTGTTTGGTTTCTTCCGTGAAAACCAACTCGCGCAAATCGAACCGGGTAGCCAAGCACGTGTCACTTTGATGTCTCACCCAGACACGCCAATTGACGCAACGGTTGACTCTATCGGTTGGGGTATTGCGCCGAAAGACGGCACGGTCGGCTACAACCTTCTTCCAAACGTGAACCCTGTATTTCAGTGGATTCGCTTGGCACAACGTATTCCGGTGCGAATCTCAATCCAAGAACTTCCAGAAGATGTTGCTCTTCGATTCGGGCTTTCTGCGTCCATCATGGTGATGAAAGATTCATCGGCAGAAAATGAACAGTAACTAAGTGAGAAGAACCATGGTCATTGGTAAAAAACTCAAAAACATTAATGAAGAAAACAATTTCTTCTATCTAACTTTAGCGCTGGTGATTTTGTTGCTAGGGAGTGCGATGGCACAAGTGGTGGGTGAAGGGACTATTGAACACATACTACAGGCGTTCACGGTTCTCACGTTCATTGTCTGTTTTGCCAGCCTTCGCTTCGACAAAATGTGGTCTCGTTTCCTCTATACCCTGTTTGGCGTTTGGGTTTTTGTGATTGTGATCAAGACCGTTTTCAACATCCGAGAGATGAATGTAGTGATGCTTGCCCTCACCTTCGCGTTCTTTTTCGGCACTTTTAAATCCATCGCAAGGCAGATTCTTTTCACTGGCCACGTCAATAGCAACAAAGTCATTGGCTCAGTCGCGCTTTTCTTGCTGCTTGGTCTGATGTGGGCAATTGCCTATCTCATTCTTCTAGAGTTCTCGCCAACCTCATTCACTGGGATGGAAGCCATTTCTTGGGGGCAGAATTTCTCTAATGCGGCGTATTTTAGTTTCGTCACCTTAACCACGCTTGGTTATGGCGATATCAGCCCTCTAACGCCATTGGCTCAAGTCGTGGTGTATTTAGAGGCCATTACAGGTGTGTTCTATATGGCGATTGTTGTTTCAAGTCTCGTCAGTTCTAACATTGATCATCAGGTAAACAAAAATGGATAAACAATCGGTAAAAATCGACAGTAAGCTTTTCATCAGTAATATGGTGGAGTCAGCAATACGCATTGGCTTGATCTTCGTCTTGCTGATGTTTACGTACGACATCATCAAACCCTTCATTCTTCCCGTTATTTGGGGTGCAATTATAGCCGTCGCTTTAATGCCACTTACAAAAAAGCTGGAGCGTGCATATGGCGGTCGCAGAGGCCTGGCAGCCACGACGATTGCTTTACTTGGTATTGCACTCTTAGTCACACCACTTGTTATGGTGTCAGGCTCCATTGTAGATGGTGCAACGCATGCGCTTGAAGTATTGCAAAACGGACAAGTGAAGATCCCAGGTCCAAAACCTTCCGTTGCGGATTGGCCTGTCGTAGGTGATAAGCTCTATGAGGTGTGGACCCTATTCGCGACTAACCTTGAACAAGCGATTCAAACCTTTATGCCGCAGATAAAGTCCGCGCTCACTTCTTTGCTAGGCACACTTGGCGGTGTATTGGGCAGTTTACTGCTTTCAATCTTGTCACTTGCGATTGCAGCAGGTTTTATGACGTACTCTGAATCTGCAGCATCAGGGCTAAGAACCATCGCTATTCGTACCGCTGGTGAAAACGCTAAAAGCTGGACCACGCTTATCGCAGCAACCATTAAAAGCGTACTGCTTGGCGTAGTCGGTGTGGCGGCGATTCAAGCGCTACTGATCGGTGCTGGTTTCTTTGTATTTGGCGTTCCGGCAGCTGGTTTGCTCACTCTGATTCTGATGATCTTGTGTATCGCTCAGCTACCAGCGCTGCTTGCCGTACTACCAGTGATTGGCTTCATGTACATGACTCAAGATACAACGACAGCCACCATGTTTACTGTCTGGGTAGTAGTTGCAGCTCTTTCTGAAAACCTGTTCAAACCAATGTTAATGGGACGTGGCGTCGACGTGCCAATGCCTGTGATTCTGCTCGGTGCCATCGGTGGTATGCTTTTCTACGGCATCGTTGGTCTGTTCTTAGGTGCCGTTATCCTGGCGATTTGGTATGAGTTATTTGTTTGGTGGTTGAGCATTGAGAAAGCACAACAGCAAGAAGAAATGGCAGAACAACAAGACGCTTCTGATGACCAATCGGAGCCTGGACACGGTGCAGGCATATAATAAATCAATAAGTTAGAAAGAAATTTAATCTATAATTTATGATATCAAACCGCTCTATTGCAGCGGTTTGATTCTATTTGGATCACAGTTTCCCCGTAATAAATGCGATAAAAATGACGTTCTTGTTAAATTTTCATACTTCTTACACTTGGGAGTTGCAATCGGGCAATGAACGATGCACTCTCGATGACCACTAATTTGCTTAGGATAAAAACAATGAAATTGATCAAGCCTTTAACTTGTGCGCTTGCTCTCGCAATGAGTGGCATGGCATTCGCAGATGTAACCGTGAGTGTTCCTGACAACGTTTCAGTATTAGCGGCTAACGGTGAAAAAGCAGACCTTTCGGGTGGTTTTTTCGCCTCGGAAAGAACACTAACGTTACCTGATGGCGTTAACCAAGTCGTATTTCGCTTCGCCCCTTACTTTAACCAAGGCAATGACCGTTTAAGTGTTGAAAGCGATGTTATCGTTACACGATTTGACGCTGCCAATGCCGAGCTGACGCTACAAATGCCAGAATACCGCAACCTTCGCGACGCGGAAGAAAAGATCAAGGACTTAGATTGGAAACTGGTTGATGATTCAGGCAACACCGTCGCTGTTGAGCAAGACAAATTGATCAAACCGGGTATGCAAATCGGTCGTGATTACGTGCGTGAAGTGGAAAGCTACAACAAAACAGGTGGCGTTGCTGCTATCGCTGTTGCTGGTGCAGCCGTTGCTCAACCAGTCACACTACCAGCAAAGATTCCTGAAGATATGAAACAAGCGAGAGCGACTGCGGTTAAATCAGATTCGACAGCAGAAGAGATGCTGCACTTCTGGTACCAAAAAGCAGACGCAGAAACCAAAGCTCGCTTTAAAGCGTACGTTAATCAACAATAAGTCTGATTAACTCTATCGATATTAAAAAAGCCACTTCATGTGGCTTTTTTGATCGAACAAGCTAGGACGCTTGAGCGACTTTGTTATTGGTGATCATCATGTCTTCAATATGGTTATATCAATTTAACCAAACGCTACCAGTAACGCTCATAGATGATATTGCCTCCTGTTTTAGGACGATACTTTTCCAACCCAAGCCCTTGTAAGACTGGCAAGGTATCTTTGATCATCTGCGGGTTCCCACACATCATGACAAAACTACTTTGAGCAGAGAATGGCACATCAGCAGCGTTGGACAGTCTACCCGATTCGATGAGTTCGGGAATTCGACCTTGTAACTGACCATCCACCACTTCCCTACTGACTATCGGGATGTACTTTAATCTGCCTTCATATCGTTGCTGTAGTTGCTCAATCAGATATTTATAGACCAGATCTTTTTCGTAGCGAACCGCATGAACAAGCACAATTCGCTCATTATGAGGTGGTAAGTTTATATCATCCAGTAGCGATAAAAACGGTCCAATACCTGTACCTGTAGATAGCAGCCACAGATCATGAGCCTGTTTAGGAATAGAGTCGTGGATTAAGTCACCATGTGCGGTCTCACCAACATAAATACTATCACCAGATTTAAGCTTTTGGAGCCTTGGGGAAAGTTGTCCTTGAGGGTCGGCTACTATTAGGAACTCCAACCAATCGAACTGTTCGCTTGGCGCATTAACCACAGAATAAGCACGGCTGATCGGCTTGCCCTCATCATCTAGCAAAGCAAGCTTGGTGAACTGGCCGGCTTTAAAGGTAAGAGGCGCGCCTGAGACCCTTAAACTGAACAGCTCGCCAGTCCAGTCAATGCGTTTTTCCACCTTGGCTAGATTGAAACCTTTCAGCTCAGTCATGAGACACCTCCTATTTGGTTACTCTTAGTTAAACTTACGCCTTCAACTCGATTATGTAAAGTTTCTAGTTTACATAATAAGATTGCCATTTCATTTCACATTTTAAAAACAATTTTATTACATATTAAATGATTACATCTAGAATAAATGCTCAAAGTGATAAGTCGCGTCGCAATTTGTGGCAATGCAGATAAAAAAGGAGCACTAAAAATGGACACACTGTTAAAAGACTTTCCCGTTATCACAGAGATCAAAGTCGCATGGGGTGAAATGGATGCTCTGCAACACGTCAATAACGTGGTCTATTTTCGCTACTTCGAGACGGCGCGTTTAGATTACTTCAACAAAATTAATCTGCTAGTCGACCTGCAAACCTCGCAAATTGGGCCAGTACTGAGCGAGACGCAATGCCGCTACAAGCTTCCTGTCACTTACCCAGACACGTTATTAGTCGGCTCGCGCGTGATCGACATGCAAGAAGATCGCATCACGATGGAATACCAAGTGCTGAGTAAGAAGTGGGGTAAGATTGCGACCATCGCGACCGCTATTGGTGTGATGTTTGATTTTAAGAACAACGTAAAAGCGGCGATTCCAGACCACGTTCGCCAGTCGATTTTAGACTTGGAAGGAACTGTGGGTAGCACGCATCATTTAGAGTAGCAAGAAACAAGAGATTAAAGGCGAGGTTACCGACAGCGATTCTTCATCGCTGTCGGGAATAACGTATGGCTAATCTTCTAGACTACGCGATAAGAAAACTAGCGTCATTCTAGCGAGCCAAAGCGAGACTAAGAATCTACTTACCGCTTGCTGCAGACCCTAGAGCGATGAATAAACTCAATACAATCTGAGAGTAGATTCTGAATCACGCTCGTTCCTCGCTGTTCAGAATGACGGTTCGAGTTTAGCTCTGACCTCTATAAAACCATCTAAAAAGCTATTCCAGACAAGCCTAAGTGACCATCCGGAATCTCTCCTTAAATGTAACAGCAGAGCGACTCTTCCAGCCTACGCGATAAGAAAAGCACGTCATTCTAGCGAGCCAAAGTGAGACTAAGAATCTACCTACCGCTTGCTGCGAGCCCATAGAGCTATAAATAGACTCAATACAATCCTGAGGGTAGATTCTGAATCACGCTTTAAACGTAACAACAGAGCGACTCTTCTAACCTACGCGATAAGAAAAACTGCGTCATTCTAGCGAGCCATAGCGAGACTAAGAATCTACTTACGGCTAGCTGCAGGCCATAGAGCGATTAGCAAAACGTCTCGATATACAGCGCTTCGACTTTGTCTCTTGCCCATTGCGTTTTACGCAAAAACTTCAGAGAAGATTTGATCGACGGATCTTTCTTAAAACAGTTCACTCGAACGCGCTCATACAGGCCATTCCAACCAAAGTGTTCAACAAGTCGGGTGACGATTTTTTCTAAACTCAACCCATGCAGAGGGTTATTCGGCTGTTCGTTGCTCATGTTGTTGATCCAGTAGCGATGTAAGTGGCGGGCTAATCTAACTCAAAGTGACCACTTAACCTAATGTTTTCACCTTCAAAGGCGTTTAGCTTGAATTACTTTGCTCATCTCCCCTATAGTAGCTCAAACTTCACAAACATCCTTTTCACGATGAAAGCCCTCAACGACCTCAATATTTTTGTCGAAACAGCGCGCCAAGGCAGCTTTTCAAAAGCCGCTAACAGCATGGACATGACACCTGCTGCCATTAGCGCATCGATTAAGCGTCTTGAAGGGCAAATCGGTTTCCCGCTGTTTGTGCGTTCTACCCGAAGCCTGCGTTTAACCTCAGAGGGCGAACTGTTTTTAGACAAAACCACGCAAGCGTTAGCAACATTGCAAGAGGGGTTGGATCAGATCTCAAGTGCGCGTGGCGAGTTATCTGGTCAACTGCACATTACTGCGCCCTCCGATTTTGGTCGCAATATGTTGCTCGATTGGGTGGATGAGTTCATCGATCTCTACCCAAATGTTTCCATCAAACTAGAGCTGTCCGATAGCTTGACGGATATGTACACCAAGCCTGTCGATATTGCGATTCGCTACGGCGAGCCGGCCGACTCCAATCTGGTCGTGTTGGCTTTGTGTGGGTCAAACGAGCGGATCTTATGTGCATCGCCAGAGTACGTCGCCACACATCCAGAACTCACCTCTCCTGCCGATTTAACGCAACACAACTGTTTGTGCTATATGGTCGCGGATTCGGTCTACAACAAATGGACGCTCACGCGTGACGGCGAGAAAGAACAAGTCGTGGTCAGCGGTAACTTGATGAGCAACGATAGTGACTTGCCACATCGGTTAGCGATCAAAGGCAAAGGCATTGCGAATAAATCGTTGATGGACATCAGCCGAGACTTAATCGAGGGAAGATTGGTGCGAGTGTTACCAGAGTGGGATTGCGGCCCAGTACCGCTCTACATGGTGTGCGCCGATCGTCGCTTACTGACGCCAACGATTCGGACTTTCCGCGACTTTATCCAACAAAAATGCTGCCAGCAACGCGCCAACGTGCTGGCAACCTTCTGTCATTAGGCGATAAATCGAAGAGGACGAATCTGGGTATATTCAACCCAATCGTTCTCTTCCAATGTTTCAAGAAACGTCGCCATGTGCGGGCTTTGCAAATGCTTATCCAAGGCCTCTTGCGATGCCCAAATTTCTTGGAACATAAATAGGCCTTCAACTTTTTCGTCGAGATACAACTCGTATTGGCAACAGCCTTCTTCTTTGCGAGTTGGCTCTAGCAAACCAGCAAGCAAATTCACCACCTGATCCTTACTGTCTGGATAGGCTTTCACTTCTGCAACTAAGTGGATCATCGTTTTTTCACTCTTTTGCGATTTATATATTGATTACAGGGTTCTACGTCACCTGTAAGTAAGCTCGAATTAGATCTCGGTGAATACGGTTTCTGCGTCCCAGCGAGACTTTGGCGTTTTCGCGTTGAAGTCATCTTCCGCGTGGTAGCCAAGCGGCACGATCACAACGCTGGTGTAACCTTTTTCACGCAAGCCAAATTCTTCATCCAGCACTTTTGGATCAAACCCTTCAATTGGCACTGCATCGATTTCTAGCGTCGAAGCACCCAACAGCAACGTACCCACGTTGAGGTAAACTTGTTTCTCCATCCAATGGTTTGCATCTTTCAGATCAAAACGGTGCATGTTTACAAAGTAGCTACGCCCACCGCGCACAGCCGCTTTCGCTTCTTCAGTTGGGAATCGGCCATCTTTTTCTTCTTGCGCCATTAGCGCTTCAATGTAGTCGTTATCAATGCCTGTTTTCGCACAAAACACCAATACGTGAGAAGCGTTGAGAATCTTCGCCGCGTTAAACGCGTAGTTCTCTTGCGCCGCTTTAGCGATGCGCTGTTTGCCTTCTTCTGTGCTTGCCAGAATGAAATGCCAAGGTTGAGAGTTCACACTCGATGGACTAAAACGAATCAGCTCTTTAACTGCATCGATTTTTTCTTGAGGTAGCTTGCGCGTTGGGTCAAACACTTTCGTTGAGTAACGAGATTTTGCAGCTTGTACGATATCCATGAGGTTCTCCAATTAATGAATTTAAGCTGTGTAACAGCATAACCTCATGAGATAAAGGGAAAAACCGATTTCGATTAAAAACATTTTCAAAATAAATTTGAAAATAAAACGATAAGAAAGGCTTTGAGCGTTCTCACTGAACTTCTTCATCCTTTCAGCAATAATGCATGTTTGCTCGCAACCGAACTCAACTCATGCTGCCTCAAGATAACGTTATTACATCCTTTCTGTGCAAAAAGCTCGGTCACAATCATCTGCGAATTGCCGGCGAATATTGGCACATTGAGAAGTTGGTTGCCTTGCAATGCATGATGTTGAAAGAAGCGCCTAACCTCCAAGAAGGGCTGCTTTGGTGGAGTAAAAGTGTCTCATTATTCGACCGCCGTTTGTACGTCACATTGCAACATGGTGATGCCCAAATCCATCTGCAAGTCGAATGCAGAACGGGCGATATGCCAAATTGGGCGGAGTCGGTATTTGGCTTGCTCAAAATGCAGTTGGAAATGCTTGAGTTAAGCGAATCAATACAGGTACAGGTACAGGTACAAGTTCACGCCAACAATCCACTCGCGGCCGATATTTTTCTAGAGGAAACGCGAGATTCTAAAACGAGTTCAAGCGTGTTTGAACTGGTGAAACATGTTTATTTGCTGCTTTCCCACCAACCAATTGAACAACCCGAATTGCTGAGTGTTTTGAACGCCTTGTTCATCAAAAACAGTAATTACGCGCTCAAGTTAGAGCAAGCGGCAAGGCAACTGGGCGTCTCCAAACGCACCTTGCAACGTCGACTGCAAGAAAAGCAAATGAGCTACTCTCAATGCGTTGATTTCGCTAAAAGAAAGCAAGCACTCACTTTGCTTGCCGACACTCAACTCACAACGCAGCAAATCGCCTATCAACTCGGTTATGAAGAACCATCGAACTTTCACCGCACTTTTCGTCGTTGGTATCCGTTTTCACCCATGCAGTATCGCCAACAATGTTTGGATAACCGAACTCAGCTAAATCAGCAACCGATCCGCTTGTACTACGCCAAAGCCAATACCTTCGACGATAACCACATCGACCAACCTGTCGGCAAAATCTGGATGGAAGTGGACAATATTGCGTTTGAAAAAGTGGTCTCGGTAGAATGCCGTGACCGTGATGGCGCATGGCGGCGCTACCCCGCCTTCTTCGAGCGTTTTTTAAGTCATGGCACCGAACTCTGGGCAACGACCGAACTTCCGGTGGCGCATCCCCTGACCTTTCGCCTGTGTTATGAAGTCGATGGGGAGCGTTACATTGAGAATAACCACCAGCGTGATTATGTGGTCTCTAAGGGGCTTTTAATTGGCGCAACGGAATATATTGTCCCGACTCGGCAGCTTATTAATATTGGGGCGCAATACACGCTCTTTATCGAACTGGCATGCCGACTTGAAAACGTTGCGAGGATTGACTGTTACGTCGATGATGACCCCACACCTCACACAATGCGCTTGACCCAACACTCGCTACATTATGCTTGTTGGGTGCTGCAATTATCGCTCATTCAAACTGCAAAGCAGTGCCGTTTCCGCCTTTATGATGAATCCGGTAACGAGCTCGCGAAAGAGCATTACCCGATACAATATCCTATTGTGCAACCGCTCAATTAAAACTGTCGGTCAGATCAAAATCGTCTCTTCGTGACATCATTTCACGTCTTTTTTGGCGTGAAATGACACTCTCAATTTCAAACCTTTGCTTTATCGTTTCTGCATTGCTGCATAACGGAGGCAAAAACCGTGTTTGAAACTCTACCTAACCCAATGAATAAAATAAAAATACTTCCTTTCGCGATCGCTCTTGCCCTTTCTGGCTGTGGAAGCGACGAAACCACACCAATCGATACAGGCAGCCACGTGGCATCTCCTGATTGGCAAGATCAAATCATTTACTTCCTGATGATCGACCGTTTTAACGACGGCGACAGCGCTCTTAATGATCAAGGGCAAAACGAGTTCGATCCGACGTCGGATAAAAAATTCAGCGGCGGCGACCTCGTTGGTGTGAGCGATAAGTTAAGCTACATCGAAGATCTCGGTGCCACATCGATCTGGATTACTCCGCCAGTTGCAAACCAATGGTGGGATGCAGAGCAAAACTACGGCGGCTACCACGGGTACTGGGCGCGCGATTTCCAAAAAGTGGATGAACACTTTGGTGACATGGAAAGCTACCAAGCGTTAGCACGCGAAGTGCATGCGCGTAGCATGTTCTTAATTCAGGACATCGTGACCAACCATGTAGGCAACTTCTTTACCTACGATGATCCTTACAGTTATGATCCAAGCCTACCTTGCCAAGGCTTCCGTTTGATTAAAAATGCACTACCCGCCGGACAAGAGCTGCCGTACCCACTCAACATGAACGAGTGTAAAACAGACGGCACAGGCAGCTACCACTGGACGCCAACCATCACCGACCACAACGATCCGGTACAAGAAAAAACCTGGCAGCTCTCTGATTTGGATGACCTTAATACGTCCGACCCTGAAGTACGCGCTTATCTAAAAGAGAGCTACCGAAAATGGATTCGCGAAGTCGGCGTCGACGGGTTCCGTATCGATACGGTGAAGTTTGTTGAACACGATTTCTGGAACGATTTCCTACACGCCGACGATGGTGTGATGACGCAAGCGGTTGATACCGGTCGTGACAACTTCCTCACTTTTGGTGAAGTATTCGAAACATCTACGCCATACAACACCGAAGGCGAAGAGAAGATGCTGACTTACATCGGTGAAAGTGGCTCGCCGAAACAGCTAACCTCGGTACTGAACTTCCCATTGCAAGCGACCATGACGCGCGTATTTGCATCAGGGCAACCGACCGACTATTTACGTTTCCGTCTTGAGAAAATGATGGAGATGTTCCCGAATCCATACATCATGCCGAACTTCATTGATAATCACGACATGCCGCGTTTTCTGTCGCAAGGTAGCGTCAATGATATGAAACAAGCACTGATCACCATGATGAGCGTACCGGGTATTCCTGTGATTTACCAAGGTACAGAGCAAGCAATGTCAGCAGCGCGCGATGCGATGTTCGCCGGAGGGTATCGTGAAGATGGCAACTACGTAGACTCGTTCGACCAAAACAGTGAGATGTACTTGTTTATTCAAGAACTTGCCAAGCTACGCACTGAAAACAAAGTCATGACACGTGGCGAAATGAAAGTGATTGGCAGCGATAAAGCGGGCGCGGGCGTCTTCGCCTTTACCCGAACGTTGGATAACGACGAAGTCTTGGTTATGATGAATACATCCAACTCGCCAATGTTGATGAACCAACTCGATGTAGAGCAAGTTGGTGGCACCGTCTTCCAACAACAAATCATGTCTAACTGGGCAGAAGCTCCAGAACAGTTAATCGCAGATGAAAATGGTCACGTAACCCTTGAGTTGCCAGCCAAGTCAGCAGTGATTTACTCAAAAACAAGCAGCAATCAATCTGTAGATATCCCAGACCTCAATATCCGACTTGCTCAAGATTGGGAAGGACAAACCATCACAGGTGATATTGTTATCGCGGGTAGTGCGAACGCCAACGAGAAGTTGAACCTCGTCGTCGATGGTAACTTGGAAACAGCGCAAGCCATTACTGTAGGCGATGATGGTCAGTTTAGCGTCACGCTGTCGACTCGTCACTTTGCAATTGGCGAACAACAGCACCGCTTCGCGATTTATTCCACCGAGAAAAAAGCAGGCATCGAGGACGTGAATTTTGTTTCGAACCTAAGCTGGTCAAACACGCCGGATGACACCATTGATGATGCTGGTGATGCGCAAGACGGCACAGGCGGTCCTAACGGTAACTACTCGCTACCAACTGATCCAACGTTCGACAAAGACAGCAGCCAGCTCGCGATCAATAAAGCAGAAGTGTTTACCGTTGGCAGTAACGTACGTTTGACCTTCACCATGGACAAAATCACCGACACTTGGTTGCCACCAAACGGCTTCGACCACGTGGGTTTCACCATCTTTATTGATTTACCGGAAGAAGCCGCAACTAACTTGTCTGAGCTACCGAAGATCAACGCTTCTATGCCAAGCGGAACCTGGAGTCGTAATGCGGTTGTTTTTGGCTGGCAAAGCTCGATTTACAACACCAAAGGAGCAAATGCGACGACATGGGGAGAAGCGGTCACGCCAGCACCAACAGTGACAGTAGACAAAGCCAATAACACTATTTCGATGGACTTTGCGAGTGACGCGCTGGGTCGACCTGATTCACTGGATGGCATTCGATTCTATGTGACAACTTGGGACTTGGATGGATTGTCTGCCACTTACCGTCCACTAGAACAAAACAAAGGCCCTTGGAACTTCTCCGGTGGCGCATCGGATGAGAGCAAGATTTGGGATGACTTACCAATCATCACCTTGTCTGAATAAACCGTTAAATAAGACACCGTCCAGCGTTTAGCTGGGCGGCCATCAACAAAAGAATGCAGAAAGACACTTCTGCTCGTTTTTATTCTAGTTAAAGAACGATTTCACCCACAGCACCAGACTGTCCCAAAGCTGACCGAACCACGAGCCCTCTTCTACCGCTTGGCTGCTGACCAGGGGATAACTCGCCACGGTACTGTCATCGCTTTTCCAAACGACCTTACCAATTTCATCTCCTTGCGCGAGCGGCGCAATCAACGGTTCATTTAACACCACACTCTTATCAAGCCCAGCCGTCATAGAACGAGGCAGAGTGAGATAGGCATCTTTGGCGAAGATCGCCTCAACTTGATTGTCATTTCCCTTCCAAACGCGAACTTTAGACTCAACCTGCCCTTGTTTGGCAACTTGTTTGGTGTCATAAAAACGAAAACCATAACTGAGTAAATTCTTGGATTGGCTCGTTCGAGCCTGTTTACTTGGCGTGCCCATCACTACCGAAATCAACCGCATTTTCCCTTCTTTGGCGGAGCTCACCAAACTGTATCCCGCATTGCTGGTGTAACCGGTTTTGCCCCCGTCGACATCAATGGAATTGTCCCACAGTAATTTATTGCGGTTGTACTGCGTAATGTCGTTCCACTTGAAGACTTTCTCACTATATAGCGCATACACAGCGGGAACGTCGTTGATGATCGACTGCATGAGTTTTGCCATATCGTTGGGTGAGGTTTGGATGCCTTCACTATCGAGACCATGGGAGTTTACAAAATAAGTGTCTTGCAGCCCTAACTTCTCAGCCCAACCATTCATCAAGGCGACAAAGCCGCGTTCACTGCCAGCAACGTGCTCAGCCAGTGCAACGCACGCGTCATTACCCGATTGGATGATCACGCCGCGCATTAAGTTCGCAACACTAATTTCATCTTTCGGTTTGATGAACATTTTAGAAGAACCGGGAAACTTGGCCGACCACGCGTTTTCGCTCACGGTGACAACATCATCCCATTTTAAACGCCCCGCTTCGATTTCTTGTCCAACGACGTAAGCGGTCATCAACTTGGTTAAACTAGCCGGAGCAAGGCCTGCTCGCCCGTTATGCTCGGCAATAATGGCACCGGATTGAAAGTCCATTAATACGTAGCCTTTTGCCTGTAACTGAGGTGGGTTGGGCGTAACAACGGCAAAAGTAGGTACGCTTATTAAACAAGTCACAATTGTCCATCGAGCCAGTGACACTTTCATCCGACTTCCTCCATGCTCTTACTTTGTCGCAACTCTATTGAGCATAGCTCACTCAACCAGTTGCACCAGTCGCTAATCGTTTCATTTTCTTGAACTTACATTGATTTGACCAAGGTATAGAACTGACGAAGCGATTTGGAAATAGCATTGGTTCTTCACGCCATTCGCAGTAAAGTAGCGCTACCCCTCAATAAGGAAATAAAGATAACAATGAACGCTCAATCATTTATCGACGCAGGATTGCATTACACTCCCCACAGTTTTACCGTTCCTCTGGATTACCAAGACGTGAGTAAAGGCACCATTGAAGTCTTCGCTCGTGCGGTTTGCCTAGTTGGCGATGAAGAATCGACCAAACCTTGGTTGGTTTACTTTCAGGGCGGGCCAGGCTTTCCCTCTCCGCGTCAAAACGGCAATAACGGCTGGGTAAAACGCGCGCTGCAAGAGTACCGAGTTTTGCTTCTCGACCAGCGCGGTACGGGCAATAGTTCGGTGATTAATCATCAGACTCTGGCTCATTTCACGCCGCAGAAGCAGGCCGAGTACTTGAGCCACTTCCGAGCGGATAACATCGTGCGCGACGCGGAGTACATTCGTGAGCAATTTGGCGTCGAAAAATGGGCGATCTTAGGTCAAAGCTTTGGGGGGTTTTGCTCCCTCACCTATTTGTCTTTGTTCCCAGACAGCTTGCTGCAAAGCTACATTACGGGTGGCGTGCCATCAGTCTCGCGTCATGCCGACGATGTGTATGAAGCCACCTTCAAACGCACCATGGAGAAAAACCAAGCGTTCTTCCAACAATTTCCCAATGCACAGCAACTTTGCCAAAACATTGCCAATCACTTATTGGAGCAAGAAGAGTTTCTGCCAAATGGTCAGCGTTTTACTGTCGAACAGTTCCAACAAATTGGGATTAACTTTGGTGTCAGTGATACCTTCTTGCCAACTTATTACTGGCTAGAAAGTGCCTTGATTGAAGTGAACGGTAAGCCTCAGCTTCGTTATGAATTCCTCAACGACATGCTGGCGCAGCAAAACTTCCAGACCAACCCGATTTACGCCATTTTGCATGAATCGATTTATTGCCAAGGCTTTGCGTCGAATTGGAGTGCTCACCGTGTTCGCCAAAGCCGTTCAGAGTTTAATTATGAACCTGGCAAGCCATTTTACTTTACGGGGGAAATGGTCTTCCCATGGATGTTCGATCAATACGTCAACCTCAAGCCACTAAAAGATGCCGCTGAAATATTGGCCGCGAAAGAAGATTGGACTGCGCTGTACGATCAAACACAACTGGCTCAAAACAAAGTGCCTGTCAGTTGCGCCGTTTACGCCGATGATATGTTTGTGGAAATGGATATCAGCCGAGAAACGCTCGCGTTAATCCCAAACTCAAAAGCGTGGATCACTAACGAGTACGAGCACAACGGTTTACGTGCCGACGGTGAGCGCGTTTTAGATAAGTTAATTGCGATGGGGAATCAAACCGCCGCTAATTTGAAATAAATACTATAAAAACGCCTCTTCTAGAGGTAAGAGGCGTTTCATTCCTACCATCTTGTTTTTACGAATCTCTTACGCGCTTGGTCATACGTTTCGTCATCACCCGGTAGCCCATTTTATGATAGAAATCCTCACCTTCATGGTTAAATGACGCCACGGTTAAGCCGATTTCTTCTATTCCTTGAGCACACAAATCACTTTCCATCTTGTCCATCAGCGATAAACCTATTCCTAGGTTTCGATGGCTCTCTGAAACAATAAGCTCATTAATAAAGCCAACGCGTTTTTCTGGTGAAATCAGCGACTGAACGTTACGAACCGAGCCAGAGATAAAACCGACGACCTTTCTTTGCGAACAAGCAATAAAAGCGCTCACGCTCCCGTCAAAATACTTTTCGAAGGTCCCATATGATTCTCTTAGTTGCGCCAATTCCTTGGGTGGACGATAGAAGTTCGGTTCAGCTTCATAGTGCGATGTATCGAGTTCAACGAGTAATTGTTTGAGCAAGGGAGCATCTTCTTCCCTCAGCCGCCTGATATAAAACTGCTGCATGTCCTTTCCTTGCCAACTGATACGATTATTATTTTGTAGCTCTTGCGCACAACTTTAATGAAGAGCCGAAGAAGGAATCACAGTACAAATTTAAACCAAAAGTGTCGAGTTCAACTTACCTTGTTCTCTACAATTTATGCTTATAATTTGAACACATAGCGATTTTACCCGCGTGACGCTTTGCCGCATCAAAACACCGCTACATCCTGCCTAGCCATAATATCCGCATAATTTGTCCGTATTTCCGACTAATTTAGTCAGGTATACTTCGTGCCGCTAAAATTTTAAGGTCGTTGACCACCTGTATTTTTAAAGGAAACCTCATGAGTCAGTATGTAGTTTGTGCGCTGTACAAGTTTGTTGAGCTGAATAACTATCAAGAACTACGCGAGCCATTACTTGCGTTGATGGAAAAACACCATATTCGCGGGACATTACTGCTGGCAAGTGAAGGCATCAACGGCACTGTTGCCTCTGATCGTGCAGGTATTGATACGCTACTGGAGTGGCTAAACAACGAGCCTCGTTTGACAGGCACCGTATACAAAGAGTCGTACTCTGAGACCCAGCCATTCAATCGCACCAAAGTGAAACTGAAAAAAGAGATCGTAACATTAGGTGTTGAAGGCATCGACCCTCGCCACGTAGTGGGTACTTACGTGAAACCTCAAGAGTGGAACGATCTTATTGCTGATCCTGAAGTGTTTGTTGTCGATACACGTAATGATTACGAAATCGAGATCGGCACATTCAAAGGCGCTGTAAACCCAAATACTGAAACCTTTCGTGAATTCCCAGACTATGTAAAAGAAAACATGGACCCGGAAAAGCATAAGAAAGTGGCGATGTTCTGTACCGGTGGTATCCGCTGTGAGAAATCAACTGCTTACATGAAAGAACAGGGCTTTGATGAGGTCTACCACTTAGAAGGCGGCATTCTTAAATATCTTGAAGAAGTTCCTCAAGAAGAGAGCATGTGGGAAGGTGACTGCTACGTTTTCGATGGCCGTGTTGCAGTAAATCACCAGCTAGAAAAAGCAGATTACGATTTATGTAACGCTTGTCGTCTACCGATCACTGAAGAAGACAAACAGTCAGAATTGTTCGAGCAAGGCGTGAGCTGCCCGAAATGTCACGGCACACACTCAGAAGAACAAATTGCTCGATTCCGCGAACGTGAAAAACAAATTGTTCTTGCAGAACAACGAGGCGAGCAGCATGTTGGTGGCGAAAGTGCCAAGCAAAGAGAAGCTCGACGTGCCGCTAAGTACGCACAAAAAGAAGCTCAGCGCAAACAAGACTAAGCTCAACTCTAATTCTATTTTAAGCGAGCTGCCGTAAGGTGGCTCGCTTTTACTATGCACCAACACTCTTTCAATACAATTTTGTATCCCTCACCAAAACCTCTAGTTGATTGTCTCTTTTGCCTTCGGGTAGCCCCACCATCTCATCATAAGCACTTTGATGTACTAAAACCTGCTTATTTGCTTTGATATTCTTGCACTTCTTTTGCATCTCGATAAGGGAATGAGCCCTCAAAAAGATACCGTTGTCATCAGTGATGAATTGCGCTTTCCCATCAACTACGACAGATGCTTGATACAATGCGAGATCAAGCGAGTGAATGATCAATTTATCTACGTAGAAGAACTTTTCTAACTTACTCAGTGGTATCGACATATCTCACCTCCTTGTGAGCAACCTCTACGTTTTAATGAACAAAACCGATCATTAGGTGAGGTCTCTTCGGATCATTTGCGTACAACATCGGAAACAAAGAGGATTCCGATGCAAACAATTAATGTCGTGTGGTTAAAACGAGATTTAAGACTGACTGACCACCAGCCCTTAACACAAGCATTGTCGTCAAAGCACCCAACGGTACTTTTATATATTGTTGAACCGTTGCTGTTAAACAACCCTCACTATTCTGAGCGTCACTGGCGATTTGTTTGGCAATCATTGCAAGACATGAATGAGATGCTCAAAGCCTATGGACACCGCATCACGGTTCTGTTTGGCGATGCCTTAGCATGTTTTCAATCAATTCAAATGCAATATCAAATCAACGCTGTGTTTTCTCATCAGGAAATAGGGCTCAACTGCACATTTGAACGCGATAAGCAAATTGCCGACTGGCTGCATGAGCAGAACATCACGTGGTTTGAGTTCGAGCACGGTGCTGTTATTAGAGGAGCAAAAGACCGGCAGGGTTGGGACAAACATTGGGATTTGGTCATGAGAGCCTCCATAAGCCCTCTTGATCTGCAAACCAACTTGTTGCATTCATTGGATGCAGAATCTCTCGGCTACGCGTTTTCGCCACCGTCATCTTGGTTAACAAAATGCAAAGGAATGCAAACGGGAGGAAGCCAACTCGCTTGGAAAACACTGGAGGACTTTTTCAATCGTCGAGGTCGTGATTACTATCGAAGCATTTCTAGTCCCACAGCCTCTCGTACAGCCTGTACTCGCCTTTCTCCATACCTCGCTTGGGGTAATATATCCTTGCGTGAAGTTTATCAATACCTATTGAAACACTGGCAAGTAGCTGGGTTTCGTCGCAGCTTAATTGCGTTGTCTTCACGGCTGCATTGGCACTGTCACTTCATCCAAAAATTCGAGTCGGAATACGACATGGAGTTTTACTGTGTTAACCGGGCTTACGAACCGTTGATTAAACAAAGTAGCACTTTCGATGAAGAAAAGTTAGTAGCATGGAAATCTGGATATACAGGCATACCTTTGATCGATGCCTGTATGCGCTGTTTGCATCAGACTGGCTATATAAACTTTCGCATGCGTGCCATGCTGGTTAGTTTTCTCACTCATCACATGAACATGGATTGGCGAACTGGCGTGACGCATTTAGCGCAACTATTCCTCGACTTTGAGCCTGGTATTCATTACCCACAATTCCAAATGCAAGCCGGGGTAACTGGGACCAATACAATCCGGATTTACAACCCGGTTAAGCAAGCCCAAGAACATGACCCTGATGGCGCATTCATCTATAAATGGGTGCCTGAATTGCAAATGGTCCCCACCCCACTATTGTTCGAGCCCTGGAAAATGACACAGATGGAAACCGTCATGTACCACTTGAAACCGGATAGCCGTTACCTAGCGCCTATTGTCGACCTAAATAGCGCAGCTAAAGACGCAAGGGAGCGTCTATGGGCATGGCGCAAACGGGCCGATGTAAAACAAGAAGGCAAACGAATTTTAACGCGACACGTGAGACCATCGAAAGAAAGCAGGGCTCGTTGATCATCTCTTCATTTAGATGCGTACAAACAAAGACATTCTCTAGGGAAACCGTTGTACCCTCAACTCGTAAGGAACACATTATGTTTAAACGTATCTTGGTTATCACGGCTACATTGATGGCGACTTTATCTTTTATGCTTCCCGTCAAGGCTCATGAGCATGGCATGATGAAGGCTGATATTGTCGACGTTGCCACTGAAAACGGCTCTTTCAATACACTTGTCGCTGCAGTGAAAGCGGCTGATCTAGTCGATACACTCAAAGGAGAAGGCCCATTTACTGTTTTTGCACCAACGGATGACGCTTTTGCAAAACTGCCTGACGGTACAATCGATATGCTCTTAATGCCGGAAAACAAAGACAAGTTAGTATCCATTTTGAGTTATCACGTCGTCCCAGGGAAAGTAATGGCTGCCGATGTTGTTAAGCTGGACAAAGCGACTACGGTTCAGGGGCAAGACGTGATGATTAAAACCATGGGTGATAAAGTCATGGTCAACGATGCAAATGTAATGGCAACCGATGTGAAAGCTAAAAACGGCATCATTCATGTTATTGATACCGTCATTATGCCTAAATAAAATGATTCAGAGGGCGGTATATTCCGCCCTTTAAACGGTGCGTCTTCTATCCTTAATACTGCCCCTTCCCACCTTCAACCCAACAACTAGCAAACCATTCACTCCAACTATAAAAAAGACAAAAACAACATCAAAACCAATACCTTAGAAACAAAAAAGCACAATATCAATGAGGTTGGCGTACCGTTACCTTTCAATTTGAGAACATGATTCCATGTCAGTGTCGTTTACTTTTCCACATGTAAATTCTTGAGCTAAATTTTGGCTGCTCAATCACATTTCGGCAAACCATTCGAAAGGGTGGGACGCAAAGCTTCCGGTCTGCCAGCATTCCATCATCAAAAGTAATGCTCATGATAGCGGGGTTGCCATGTTGCAACACTACATTATCCAAATGTATGGATTCATGCAGCGTTGCTTCGTGCTCAGCATGCGCCGAGGTGTGACATTAATTTGTCAGCCATAACAGAGGACATGTGATGAAATCCTTTCCAACCAAATCCGTACTTACGTTAGCACTTGCAAGCATTAGCTCAGGTGCTGCGGCTCACGGCTACGTATCAGAAACCAATGATGGTGTCGCTGCAAGTCGCGCGGCACTATGTAAGTATCCAACACCTGATACTAACGAAAAAAATAATAACTGCGGTGCTATTCAATACGAGCCACAAAGTGTTGAAGGTCCTGATGGTTTTCCACAAATAGGGCCTCGCGATGGAAAAATAGCAAGTGCCGAAACCGCTCTAGCTGCCGCTCTTGATGAACAAACTGTCGACCGCTGGGTGAAACGTCCTATTCAATCAGGTACACAGACTTTTGAATGGACATTTACAGCCAACCATGTGACGCGTGACTGGAAATATTACATCACCAAACCTGATTGGAACCCAAATGCCTCACTATCACGCGACTCGTTTGATCTGACTCCTTTCTGTGTAGTCGATGGCAATATGGTTCAACCTCCAAAACAGGTGAGCCATCAATGTAATGTGCCTACGCGAGAGGGGTATCACGTCATTCTGGCGGTATGGGATGTTGGCGACACAGCGGCTTCATTTTATAACGTGATCGATGTGAAATTTGATGGTGACAGTCCAGTCATTCCAGATTGGACGCAAGGCGGTCAAATTATTCCGACGATGGATTTAAATGTTGGAGATTCGGTTTATACACGCGTATTTGATCAGGCGGGTGAAAACATAGCTTATCGAACCGAGCTAGAAATTACCGATGCAGTCATGGGCAAAGCGAAAAATTGGTCTTACGCTCTAGCAACGAAGATCAACCAAGAGCAAACTAAACTGCAAGCTGGACAGTATGCCGAGGATAAATTCACTCCTGTTTATGGTACTAACCCGGTGTATCTGCAAGCTAATAGCGGCCTTGAGCGTGTAGAAATCGGCTACAAGATAGAAACTCCCGCTCCAGAGTACTCACTCACAGTAGATGGCTTAGCAGACGAATATATTATTGAGTCAACACCGACGACGTTGGATCTGACACTCACTGCTGAAGGCGATTTAAACGCAGAACTCACCGTGTACAATCACCACCGTGAGCCACTTGCAAGCTGGGCAGATGAAATGAAAGACGGTTCGGTGGAGGCTGTATCGCTCGCTTTAACCAAATCAGAGCCTGGTCACCATATGCTCGTGACTCGTATTAAAGACAAAGATGGCAACTTGGTGGATCAGCAAACGCTCGACTTTCACTTAAAAGAAGAGTCAGTAACGCCACCACCATCTGGCGAGTACGATTTTGTCTTTCCTGAAGGGCTATCTAGCTACACGGCGGGCACAAAAGTGCTTGCAAGCGACGGTGCCATTTACCAATGTAAACCTTTCCCATACTCTGGTTACTGTGTACAGTGGAAAGAAAGCGCAAACCAATACGAACCAGGAACTGGTTCACACTGGGAAATGGCTTGGGATAAAGTCAACTAAATCGCCCTTTGAACGTTAAGTAAAAAGAGCCTCGCTATGAGGCTCTTTCATTATCAAACGCAAAAATGGCAGTTTTCCCGATCTAAACCGTGAACACCTGACAAATTGGCCAAATGAGCCCGCCCTTCAATCAGCCCCATTTCATAACCTTCCAATAGAACGGTTTGTCGCATTGATAAGCGCTGAACAGGAAAATTATCTGGTGGTGCAATCACTCTGACATGCGTTCCCGGTGGAGGGTTACGAATAAATTCCAACGATTGATTGTAGTTATCTGCACGTCTTAACATCGCGTCCGCCATTTTAGGATGTTCGGCAAATAACTTCTTCATCAGCCATGTGGTTTTTACTGGCTTCTTGGCATAATTTAGCGGGTGAGAAAGCACAACGGTTATGTCTCGAGCTCCGCGACGATAAGCCTCACGCACCGGGATGGAATCTGCCACCCCGCCATCGGTATAGCAGCCTCCAGAAAAGCAAGGGGTATGCTTGTATGCAATGGGTAACGCTGTTGTCGCTTCAATCGCATGGTGAAAATTATCACGCGTCACGCGATAATAATCTGCCTGTCCTGTATCTACATTCGTCGTCGCTGCCAGAAAAGGAATGCCATCAAACAGTTTATTTTCATCGACGGGATACAAACGATTAGACTCTTCAAACAGCCACTTCACATCAATGAGGTCCCCACCTTTAACGAATCGAGTCGGATCAAAAAAGCGTTTACTCGTTGCCAGCTTAGTAATGACATTAATGCTGCGATGCGGATAGTCGGTCAAATAACCAATCAAGTTTGATGCGCCAGCAGATACACCGATGGCAAAGTCAAACGGTTTATAACTTTGCTCTAAAAACGCATCTAGCACTCCGCTTGCGAAGACACCTCGCATCGCGCCACCTTCCACTACAATTGCTTTTGTTGCCATATTTCCCCCATTATTCTTGCCAAAAGAGTAATGAAATTCGTGCAATCAAAACAATTGAATATTCTTATTATTGAAATAGGTGAAGTCTATTTATTTCTTTCTTAGAAAGTGAAAACTAAAGTTCAAAAAATCCACACCAGCTAGAAATGTAGGTGTGGATTTAGACGAGATGGAGACGCCTATGAGAAAACAGTTTTATAGGCTTCGCCCGCGCCATCAATAAACATTTGAGTACCAATAACCGCTAGGATTAAGCCCATCATTTTCGTCACGACGTTCAGAGCACTCGGTCCAACTGCTTTGACCAATTTGTCTCCAAATAAAAACAGTATATAGGTAATAACACACAACACAGCAAAAGAAACGATGGTAATGATGGTTTGATCAAAACCACCCGCCGTAGCAAAGTTCATCGCGGTAGCAATCGTTCCAGGCCCTGCTAATATCGGCATTGCAAGTGGAGAAACGGCAATGCTCAACGCCGCCTGCTGCTGCGCTGGAGAATACGCTTTCTCTTTAGTTTTCTGATGCGTCGAATCACCTTGAAGCATATTAAAACCGATCAAAAACACCAAGATACCGCCCGTTATTCGCAAGGCGTACAGCGTGATACCAAACAAATCAAAAATTAATTTACCGGCGATCGAAAATATCGCAATGATGACAAATGCAATAAAAACCGAACGAAGCGCCATGGAACGTACGGTTTCCCTATCCTCATCAGCCGTTAAACTCAAAAAGATAGGAATATTGGCGATGGGGTTCATGATCGCAAAGAAGCCCATAAACACCGTGACTGTATGAACGATGAGTTCTTTCATATTTTCCACTGCAGTTAAATTGTTGATTCTAAAAACAGTATATACGCTCTCAAGCAGAACGAGTGATGTATTCTCTATTCATCTTCACACTTATGCGCTAAGCATTGTTTTTCTTTTGAGATAGTTTACCGACTCATCAAATATCGCTAAGGTGAGGCTTCAGCCTTTACATGTAACAGGGGATGTTAAGTCACCATGAACAGTACGATACAAACAATTCTCAATCACCGCTCAATTCGAAAGTTCACCTCGCAACCTATTGAAAGCGAACAATTAGAAACGATTCTACAAGCTGGCCTTGCGGCGTCTTCATCAAGTATGTTGCAAGTCGTCTCAATTATCCGCGTGACCGATAAAGAAAAGCGTACGCTATTGGCACAATATGCGGGGAATCAAGGGTACGTTGAAAGCGCTGCTGAGTTTTTGGTGTTTTGCATTGATTACCAGCGCCACGCAAGTATCAATCCTGATGTGCAAGCTGATTTCACCGAGTTAACACTTATCGGTGCTGTTGATTCTGGCATCATGGCACAAAACTGCTTACTTGCGGCAGAGTCTATGGGACTAGGAGGCGTGTATATTGGTGGCTTACGAAACAATGCTCAAAAAGTCGACGAGTTACTAGGCTTACCTAAAAATACAGCCATTTTATTTGGTATGTGTCTTGGTCATCCAGATCAAGCCCCTGAAGTTAAGCCACGTCTACCTGCTCATGTCGTGGTGCATGAGAATCAATATCAAGACCTAAATTTGGATGATATTCAGGCTTATGACCAAACCATGCAAAACTACTATGCAAACCGTTCGAGCAATCAAAAACAAAGCACTTGGTCACAAGAAGTCACCAGTAAACTAGCTGGCGAATCACGTCCGCACATCCTGCCTTACTTAAACAGTAAAGGACTCACTAAAAGGTGATGACCACAGTACGATAGGATCAAAAAAGGCCTCTGAAGAGGCCTTTAGAATTTATCAGCAAAAACTCGCTTAGTTACCGCCTGTCGCGCCAGTACCATCGCCTGGTTGTGGTTCTGGTTTAATTGGCTTACCAGGTTTCGCTTCAGGAATGGTAGGAACAGTTGGTTTAATTTGATCTACAGGTTTACCTTCAGCGATATCTTTTTCAACCTGCTCAACAACGTTCTTTGTATCTTCTTCAGAAATCTCTACGTAAATCACGTCATCAGAACCCGCACTAGCTTTAGGGTAATGTGGATTTTTCGCAATCACTTCTTCGGTAATCGATTTTGCAGCAACTGCTACAGCTTCAGGTGCAGCTGTTGGGTTTGCTTTAATGATATCCGATACAACGTTCGCTGTAGCAACTAACTTCGTAGCAAGTGCACTATTACCGCCTTCACCTTGAAGATCTTCAACTACTGACTCTGTATCACGAAGGATTTCATCAACCGTTTTACCACTTGCATTGATATCAATACCTAAGTTCTCGAATACTTTTTCGGCGATATCAGAAGAGTAAACCTCACCTTCTTTCAAAGAGTTAGAAACCAAAGTCGTAAATGGAGAGCCTGTTACTAATGAATCCGCCTGCGCTAAGCCTTGAGGGATTTTGTAGTCAGATGTAATAGGTTTGCCATTTGATGCGTCTTTACTCTCATCAGTATGCGTCAATACGAAAGCACAGTCACCTGGCGCATTTACGACATTGATATTTTCAAAACGCGCTTCACCAACCATACCTTCATAGTTTGTTGTATTTTCAATCGCGTCGTATGTTTCACCACCACATACAGCTTGAACCTTCATGCCGATAACAGCTGGGTCATAAGCCTGAACCGAGTATCTTTTTACCTCAGGGTCGCTGTCACTACCACAACCTGCTAGTAGGACTGCTGCCACACTTGCCGTTAAAAGTTTGATTTTCAAAATTAGCTCCAATATTTGTTGTTATATCCGACCGCAACAGGAAGCATAACGGCAGTTGCATATGGTGTAAATAGTATACATACAACTTTGGCATGAGTTTTTTCACATTCCCGCCTGTTTACTTGTGCAAAACCATGCATTCATCTCAATAACGTTAAATAGACACAATTTTGTCATGTATTCGTCAGTATTTTTTTAAGTATCTTGTTGCCTTTATTGCAACCAGATGGATAATAGTTGACTATTTTTTGTGGGTCAGATTTTTACACCTTCATTAATGAAACTAAGAGCTCTAAGTCGCTAGCAGCCATTTGGAGTGTTTATTACACAAATAATTCTGAATGGACTCGCTTTCTAAAGGCTTAAAACTGCAGTAAATCGTCAACATTGATGAAATGCAGTTCAATTAGAATGAACCAATTTCAGTCGGCAAACTTTCTTTCGGTAGTTATAAACCAATGAACACATTTAATAAATTTTTGGGGATATCAGTACTTCCTATCCTTCTTACAGGGTGTACTCTGCCTGGTAGCCACCTTTCGGTCAGTGACAAAACAGTAATGAGCACTGAATCGAGTGATATAGAATCGCAGGTTACGGTTTATCCTTTAACTTTGGAGCGAGTGACCTCTTTAAATTCAATAGATCCTTTTTCAAAGCCAAATCCAAAGTTAGATATTGAAATCGCCAAGTATGAATACGAAGTAGGACCTGGCGATATCTTAAATATTACTATTTGGGACCACCCAGAGCTCACGATCCCAGCTGGCTCATATCGTAGTTCAGCCGAAGCAGGTAACTGGGTGCACTCAGATGGCACGATCTTCTACCCTTACATTGGCGTTGTACACGTTGAAGGTAAAAACGTTCGCCAAATTCGTGCAGACATTGCCAACCGTCTTGCAAAATACATTGAGAGCCCACAAGTCGATGTAAGCGTTGCAGCTTTTCGTTCTAAAAAGACTTATGTGACTGGCGAAGTGAACAAGCCAGGGCAACAACCAATCACAAACATTCCTCTTACACTTCTTGATGCCGTAAATAGAGCAGGCGGACTGGCAGCCGAAGCCGATTGGCGTAATGCAACACTGACGCGAAACGGTGTGGTTGAAAATGTCTCTTTATACGCTCTGATGCAACAAGGCGACTTAACTCAAAACCGTCTTCTAAAGCCAGGTGATATTGTTCATATTCCCCGTAACGATGCGCAAAAAGTATTTGTTATGGGCGAAGTTAACGATCCGAAGCTACTCAAAATTGATCGCAGCGGTATGAGCCTTACTGAAGCTCTAAGTAGCGTTGGTGGTATTAATGAAATCTCCGCCGATGCTACTGGCGTCTTCGTCATCAGACGTTCAAAAGAAGAAGCTAAAATGGCGGACATTTATCAGTTGGATGTTTCTGATGCTTCTGCTTTGGTGATTGGAACAGAGTTTGATCTCAACCCATACGACATAGTCTATGTAACAGCCGCGCCTGTTAGCCGTTGGAACCGCGTTATTGCTCAACTTGTTCCAACCATTTCCGGCTTTAACGAATTAACCGAAGGTGTACTACGAGTACGCACTTGGCCGTAAAAACGACGTGCCGCAAGAAAGTTATCTCTTGCGGCATGCATTCAATAGTTACGTAGCTCAATTGTGCAATATAAAGAAGCAAGCAATTCAGTTGGGATCATAGGCATACAATTTAAAGTAGGGTAAGCATTTGTTTTCTAATATTCTTGTCGTCTGTGTAGGTAATATTTGCCGCTCTCCAACAGGAGAGCGGCTTTTGCAGTCTTTACTACCAAACAAACATGTCGCGTCAGCGGGAATCGCGGTGGATAAAAGTCATTTAACAGGAAAAGCTGCTGATGATATGGCAACCACCATCGCGAATGAACATGGCGTAAGCTTAGATGGACACGAAGCACGACAATTAACACCTGAGCTTTGCGCTCAATACGATCTGATATTGGTTATGGAAAAAGGTCATTTAGAAGCCTTAACCAAAGTCGCTCCTGAGGCACGAGGCAAAACGATGCTGTTTGGACAATGGATAAGTGAAAAAAACATTCCTGATCCATACAGACAAAGTAGAGAAGCCTTCGAACATGCTTATACGCTTATAGAAAAAGCAGCAAAAGCGTGGTCTCAAAAACTATAAGCCGCAAGGCTAAATAAATAAACGCCAATGGCAAGGTATTTAAGAAGTTAAAGTAATGACAACACAAACTATTAAGCAATCACGTCAAGCCGACGATGAGATCGACTTGGGAAAGTTATTTGGGATCATTCTTGATGCCAAATGGCTCATTCTATGTACCGTAGTCCTATTTTCAATTATAGGCGTCGGCGTTGCCATTCTATCAACACCTATCTACAAAGCTGACGCTCTTATCCAAATTGAAAGTAAGAGCTCCGGTGGTATTTCAGCGATGGTTGGTGATATGGGAGAGCTGTTTTCAGCAGAGTCATCAGCGACAACAGAAATTGAGATCATTAAATCTCGTATGATTTTGGGTGGTACAGTTGATAAGTTCAACTTAACCACGGTCGTCTCTCCGAATTACATGCCTATCATCGGTAAGGGCTTAGCTCGACTGCAAGGCGAACAAATCAGTCTGAGCGTTTCACGATTTAATACCCCTTCTTACGCAGTTGGAATTCCTCTAACTCTCGAAGTTATTGATTCTGAAAAACAGACGTTCAAACTTATAGAAGATGACAATAACGTCATTTTAGAAGGTAAGGTTGGCGAGCTCATTGAAAAGAACGGCTATCAATTCTTAGCTACAGAAATGATAGCGCAAGACGGCGCATCGTTTACCGTGAGTAAAGTCAGCAAATTAGATGCAATCAATGCACTGCAACAAAACTTATCGATTAGCGAACGTGGTAAGCAAACCGGGATTATTTCTTTAAGCTTCTCTGGTGAAGATCGCGCTAAGATTCAAGCTATCTTGAACGACATTAGCCAGAACTACTTCTTGCAAAACGTTCAAAGAAACTCAGCAGAGGCAGAGCAAAGTCTCGAGTTCTTGAAAGGCCACCTTCCAGACATCAAAACAAAACTGACCGCTTCTGAAGACGTTTTAAATCGATTCCGTCAAGAAAATGAATCTATCGACTTAGGCCTTGAAGCTCAATCAACGCTGAAAGTGATGGTTGAATTAGAAGCGCAGTTAAATGAGCTTACATTCAAAGAGAGTGAAATCAGCCAGCGCTTTACACAAGATCACCCGGCTTATAAGTCTCTGCTTGATAAACGTGAGACGCTACTCAAAGAGAAAGAGCGTCTTAATAAACAAGTTCAAAAGTTACCGAAAACACAGCGTGAAGTTCTACGCATGACGCGCGATGTAGAAGTAAACCAACAAATCTACATCCAGCTATTGAACAAGGTTCAAGAGCTCAACATCATTAAAGCAGGAACCGTTGGCAACGTTCGAATCTTAGATAACGCTCAATCGTTCTCTAAGCCAATCAAGCCGAAAAAAGCGCTTATCGTTGTGCTAGCAACACTGCTTGGCGGCATGACAGGCGTGGCTTTCGTATTAATTCGTGCGGCATTCCACCGTGGTGTAGAAACACCAGATCAAATTGAGCAGATTGGTATGCCTGTTTACGCTAGCGTTCCAAAATCTATTCAACAACTGGAATTTGCAAACAAGCTTAAACGAAACAAAGGCAGCAACGATGAGCTAGTCCTTCTTGCTGAAGCTAACCCGGCCGATCTTTCCATCGAGGCCCTGCGTAGTCTTCGTACTAGCCTGCACTTTGCGATGATGGAAGCGAAGAACAATGTTCTTATGATTTCAGGTCCAGCACCATCTATCGGTAAAACGTTCGTATCGACAAACTTTGCAGCCGTCGCTGCGAAAACAGGTCAGAAAGTACTGCTTATCGATGCGGATATGCGTAAAGGTTATTTGCAGCAATGTTTTGGTTTACGTTGGGATAACGGTCTTTCTGATTATTTGAGCGGCAAGACATCCCATAGCAATATCATTAAATCAACATCCATCGACAATCTAGATGTGGTTACTCGTGGCCAAGTACCACCAAACCCGTCAGAGCTTTTGATGCATCCTCGCTTTAAGAGCTTTGTTGACGAAATGTCGGCGCAGTACGATCTTGTGATCATCGATACGCCGCCTGTACTCGCGGTTACCGACCCAAGCATTGTTGGTGCAATCGCAGGAACAACACTGATGGTAGCTCGTTTTGATCAAACGACTTTGAAGGAAATTGAAGTCGCACAAGGCCGCTTTGAACAATCCGGCGTGGAAGTAAAAGGCGTAATTCTAAACGCCGTAGAGAAGAAAGCGTCAAACTCATACGGATATGGTTACGGTTACTATAACTACGCTTACAAGAGCGAGTAATTAATATCTACATGTATTACAAAGCCCTGCTAGACCTAGCAGGGCTTTTTTATTACTGGATCCTGTAATGCATATCTACTAGAAAACGGATGGTCGTTAACATCTACATAGGCATTGGCTGTCAAACTATTCAGCACTTCTTTAATGGGGCTGATATTTTGTGATGCGGCTCTCTCATGAATGGTTGCATGATGGATTGTGAAACTCTACTATCAGTCTGCTCACGCCTAAAGCCCCCAACACTCGCGGAAAGAACTTGGTTCACGGCAACTCTTCTACCCTGCTCTGTGTAGCAGGCACAATCTGTTTTTACCTTCTTTTAGCTTCTATTTAGGCGAGTGTGGAAGAGATAAGAAAGGTGAAAAATGAACTCTACAAATAGCTTCTTAATCAACATTAACCAACAAAAATCCGTTGCTAAAAAAAGGCTCAAAGCTATACGTCAACACGATGATGAGATGTTGGATCGAGTTAAGCGATTTCACTCCAAACCAGAATCATTAGCTCCCAATACAATTCAATTAGCTGACGTTCAACATTCGCTAGCCAGAGAATTAGGTTTACCAAGTTGGAGTAAATTAAAAGCGCATGTCGAAGAGTTAGAAGCTCACAAAGACGCCATCAAAAAACACTTCCCTCCTCTTGATAGCGAGCTAAAAACGCTCCATGTCCGCTGTGGGCATGATATTCAGCAACGGCTTAAAGACAGCGGATTCGAGGGAACATTTTTAGCCCTAATAGATCCGCTTTGTATTGGCCCCATACCAGCAACACCACAAAACTTCCTTGCCATTCGTGCCCAATATGTCGTAGAGACTCTGCTGCCCGTGATGAAGCGTGAAGATTCAGTGCAGGATATTGTCAAATTTGAGCAAGCTAATATTGATACGCTGCTCAGTGATACATTTGAACGAATCGTCTTTTGGGTCGAACATGACAGCTATGACCAATTAATGCTGCTTCGTGCCCTAACCTTGTTAGAGAATGTAGAAAACAAGGTGATAGAGATCATTGAGTTGAACCAGTTCCCTGGCACTGAGCGATTCATGGGTTTGGGGCAGTTGCCTAAAGAGGCTATTCGCGCTTGTTGGCAATACCGTAAACCCGTGACAGCCAAATTATTCAGTCAGGCTAAACATTCCTGGCACGCTGTCACATCACCGACACCCATCTCTATGGTTAATTTGATCGAGCAGCATGATCTAGATTGCTTACCCAATATGCTCAACGTGCTAATACGCCATATGCAAGAGTTACCTCATTTACAAACAGGATTAAGCTTGACTCAGCAGATTGCATTAAAGGTCCTAAGTTCTCAAAATCATTCAATTCTCATCAAAGATTGGTTTGAGCAATATCAACAATGTGAACCTCTACCTTACCTGGGCGATGTGATGTTTTACGCCTTACTCCTCCCTCTAGCACAATGTCAAAAGCCTTTAATCACGATTGAGTCACGTGAAAGGGACTGGTGGGAACAGAGCGTCCATATCACTGAGGCTGGTCAGCATTGTTTGGAAGGCTTCATGCTAGCGAAGCAATGCTATTGGGTTGGGGGTATTAGCAATACCAATCAGAATTATTGGAGTTGGGATCACCTCCAATTATCTACATTGACCAACCATCATTGATTCAGCGGATAGGTAACATAAGCAGGGGCATAGACGGCTCGTTAGCCCCTTGTGTTCAGCCCAATACAAAAACAGTCAAAAAGAGACGGCTTCTAGCCTGAATAAAATCTAGATAGTTATGCAAGAGCAACATTCCTTAGAGATAATATGCACTCCATTTACTACTAAAAATAAATGTAAACACTCCTTCTTATCGGTTGTATGTTCGATAAAAGTGTTAAAATACAAACTTTTCGACCAGTCAAATAGTTAAGGTTTGGTTAAAACTCTATTTTTATTAGTGATAAAGTTCACATCTATTAACCATTTAGAGGATTATTCTTTCGTATTTTCTCACTCCACTGCTACTCTGCTCGCCGCTTTGAAGTGAACTCAAGGTGCATAACTATAAGGAGTGTTCTCATGAATACCAAGAAACCGATGTCGCTAACCAGCCGCGTAATTTTGGGTATGGTAGCGGGTATCTTGACAGGATTTGCAATTCGCACACTTTTTGCCGGCAACGGATTTGTCGACGCATACATTGTTAATGGATTATTTGAAGTTGGTGGACAGATCTTCGTCGCCAGCTTAAAAATGCTCGTAGTCCCTCTAGTGTTTGTTTCACTAGTTTGTGGTACTAGCTCCCTCAAAGACCTTTCTACACTGGGTCGCATGGGTGGTAAAACCCTCGCTTTCTACGTTACAACAACGGCTATCGCGATTACGCTTGCTCTAACTATGGGTACTCTGTTCCAGCCAGGTGCTGGCGCTGACCTAACCGCAGCAAGTTCATTCAAATCAGCAGAAGCACCATCTTTGGGTCAGGTGATCATCGATATGTTCCCAACCAACCCTATCAGTGCGATGGCTGAAGGTAAAACCCTGCAAGTTATTGTGTTTGCGGTGCTATTTGGTATCGCGATCAGCGCAGCAGGCAAACCTGGTGAACGTATTGCAGCGTTCTTCTCTGATCTGAATGAAGTGATCATGAAACTGGTAGCGATTTTGATGAACTTAGCGCCTTATGGTGTGTTCTTCTTAATGGCGAAGCTATTTACTGGTCTTGGTCTGGGCGCAATCGTCAATCTGGCAGAGTACTTCTTAGTACTGGCGGGTACGCTTGTCCTGCACGGCCTAGTCACTTACAGCTTAATGTTAAAAGGTTTCACTGGTCTAAATCCAATTACGTTCCTACGTAAGATGGAAGATGCGATCATGTTTGCTTTCTCGACCGCATCATCAAACGCGACGATTCCAGTGACAATGGAAACGGCTAAGCACCGTATGGGGGTTGAGAACCGCGTATCATCGTTCACAGTACCACTTGGTGCAACCGTGAACATGGACGGCACGGCGATCATGCAAGGTGTAGCAACCGCCTTTATTGCTCAAGCCTTCAATATTGATTTAACTATGGGCGATTACCTAATGGTAATCATGACAGCTACATTAGCATCTATCGGTACTGCGGGTGTCCCTGGTGTTGGCCTTGTAATGCTAGCCATGGTATTGAATCAAGTTGGTCTGCCTCTTGAAGGTATCGCGCTCATCATGGGTGTTGACCGTCTTCTTGATATGATTCGTACCGCGGTAAACATCACTGGTGACAGTGCAGTAACCGTCATTGTCGCAAAATCAGAAGGCGCATTGGATGAAGCTCGCTTCAACGATCCAATGGCAGGCGTAGCCGAAGAAGAAGTGCACCTGAAACGTGCTGACGCCTAAATCGTTCTACGATTACCATTCTGAAATTATATAGTCCTGTCTAAAAGAAAGCCCCGATGGAAACATCGGGGCTTTTGTTTTCTCCGCGTCTAGAAACGCTCTTTCTAATCTGCCATCGAATTCAGTTTTTCTCTAGCTTGTGCTTCGTGTTCTTCAGTAATGGCATTGCCGACTGAGTTAGCGGCTAAGGTAAGCGCTGCCATGTCATCGGTAAAGCCGACGCCTGCTAACACATCTGGCACCATATCAGTTGGTAATACAAAGTAAGCCAACGCGCCACCTAAAATCGCCTTATGGCGAACGGCGGTGTTGGAATCTGTCATCGCGAGCCATGATTTGATACCCATAACGGCAATTTCTTCACCCGCTTTCTTAACCGACCCTTTCATTTTGCGCCAGAATGTTTTCTCATCTGGCGCTTGCATCGTTTGATCTTTGGCGTCTTTCGGCGCCGATTTTACAGACATTGTTGTGCTCATCGTTGCCTCCGAAATTTATGACTGTGGCCAACATATTAATAAATCGAACCTGAACGCAAGATTAATAACAAGAAATGATAGTAAAGTGAAACAAAAACACAGATAGAAAAATCCCCAAACCGAAGTCTGGGGATCGTGATGTTGGTAACTAAGTTGTCGAGTGCGCTACTGAGCTATCTTCTCCAGTACACGCATCAGCATTTTGATACGTGGTTCGATAGACTCAAGCAATAAATACTCTTGATCGCTATGGAAACCTGCACCGATAGGTCCTAGACCATCCAAAGTTGGAACGCCAAGAATTGCCGTATTGTTTGCATCAGAGCCGCCACCCACTTCTTTCCAGTTGATGTCGATAGACAGTTCACTTGCTGCTTCTTCAACTAATGCCATCAAGCTTTCAGTTTGCGCGCTTGGCACCATAGAAGGTTTGTAAGCTTCACGAACCAACTCGATGCTAACGCCATCAACGAATGGTGTTTCCAGCATGCCGTTTAGCTTGCTATCGACATCATCGTATTCTTCATTACTCCAGAAACGCACATCCACGATCGCTTCAGCGTGCTCAGGGACGATGTTTGCGCCGTTACCGCCAGACACAATACCCACGTTTAATGTGGTGCCAGATTCGAAGTTCGTCATAGCATTGATTGCGAGAATCCAGTTCGCCATCTCGGTAATTGCACTGCGGCCATTTTCTGGCTCGTTGCCAGCGTGGGCTGCAATGCCATTAAACGTGATTTTGTAACGCGCCATGCCTTTGCGCGCTTTGACTAAACCTCCGTCTGCGCGTGCTGCTTCTGCCACCAATACGTTTTTCGCGTTTTTTGCAACAGATTGAATCCAGTCGACCGAATCTAACGATCCGGTTTCTTCGTCTGGGTTCATGCAGATACAAATCGACAGTTTATCCAACACCGCTTGGTCGAGGTTACGCATCGCGTACACAATATTCAGCAAGCCAGATTTCATATCCGACACACCCGGACCGTACGCTTTGTCAGCGTCTTGAGACATAGGACGTAATCCGGCGGTGCCGACAGGGAACACGGTATCCATGTGACCAATCAGCATCACGTCAACTTGCTCAGCCTCAGGCTTGTTTCGAACTTCAAGACCGATACCCGCTCTGCCACAGTCGATGCGTTTTACGCTCCAACCTGACATCGCTTGGTACTTCTCTTCAAATTGAGAAGCGATGAACTCAATGCCATCAGTGGTGTACGTACCACAATCGACATTGATGAGAGGACGAAGTTCTTCGAGATATTCATTGAGAGAAAACTGCATGATTGCCCCCTAAACAAACAAGTTCATGACTAGCATTGCGCCAAATGCGTTCAATACGGAAATCGCAATCATAATTGGGATATAACGACCTTCAGTACCGATAGGTCCCATAATTCGACCCATGTACTGAACCTGTGAGCCCATTAGATAAATTGCAGGTGCAAGAATCGCGATGTGCGTTCCGTTCAAGATGCCTTGGTCAAACAATGTGATAACCACGCCAACTGCGCCGCCCATCGACATCCAAGCACCAATCAGCACCGCAGCCGCTTCACCTGGCAAACCAAAAACTGCCATTACTGGAGAAAATACCGAGCCCATCAAATCCAACGCGCCAGTAATCTGCAACGCTTTAATGATGACAAACGCCATAAGAACGTTAGGCACAGTTGATGTTGTCGCAATAACCCAGCCTTTTTTAGCGCCTTCAACGAAAATATCTGTCACCATCGGCTTACTTACTTTTACGTCACTCATTACGCCGTCTCCTCTTTTAAGTTCTCAGATTTGTTTTGCTCTTGCTTGTCTTCTTTACCTTCTGTGATGTTCAGGTAGATACGGAATAAGTTCGCACCCACAATTTTAAACAAGAACATCACCACAACCGCCAAACCAATAGAAGACGTTACGGCAAGCGAGCCATCCGCCATCGTCAGCGTAAACAGCACCGCACCTGAGGAAAAAAAGTTAACAATGGTGGCACCAGCGGTGAACTGGAACATAGTGAACACATCGGTTTCGCGTTTGGTAAGATGGCCTTCATCTTTAAGCTGACGAGTCATCGCCGCACCTGCATCGGTACTTTGCAGCGAAGCGATAAGAGCCAAACCAGAATTACCCGGAATACCCATAATTGGACGAAGAAGCGGCGTTAACAGTTTGCGTGCTGCTTCTAGTGCGCCATAGTGCTCAAGTACATTGATCATACCCAATGCGAACATAACGGTAGGAATCAAAGTAAGTGCAAAAATGAAACCGTCACGTGCACCGCTACCACCAGTACCACGAAGCGACGTTGTTGCAACTTGCACACCGTCAGCCGTTTCGGTGACACCATAAGCCACCTTGCCGAAAGAGCCATTCAACGTGGTGAAATCAAATACGCCATACCATTCGTTCGATTGCATGAGACCAGAAAAGAAGACGACCGCAAACGCCAGTGCAACGTAGCACCCCAGCGTAACCTCGCGCTCGGTTTGAACAGGATTTTTCATAACATTACCTACACATGTGGGACAGGACACATATGTTTACCCGAATAATGTGCTAGAGAGATGATCAAAATCAATCCGCCTGCCGAACATTCTGGCGACTCAGTTATGAAGTTTTGTTTTATGATTTTAATCACATTTGAAAGATAATAAAAATTTGTGCTAACAATTAGGTATATTAATCTATATCGATACCTCAGGACCTCTTCATCAATCCGAGCAATGATTCCAACGAATATTGCTTTCTACAACATTCATGACGTACTTCATACTTTGGCATTGAGGCGATATCGATTAACTCGAAAGTAACATTCCATAATGAAATTTAGGTTAGGATTGTCCGGTCATATGCAAACGGCATAAACCAGAATCAACAGGACTAGGCAGCCCATTGTTACGCTCACAACCTAAAATAGCCAAGTGGACACTCGCCCTCGTGTTTTGGGTGGTGATGGTATGTTTAAGCCAAAACTCCGGCTTCTCGAAAAGCTGCCCTAAGGCTCACCAAATACAGAGTCAGCAAGATGAAAGCGTGAATTTATCACCATCTTGCGACCTTTCAGAGAAGCTGGTTCAAGCGTACCAACACCAGTTTGATCATATTCTTATTCCATTTTTTCTGTTTGCTTTGATTGTGGCGCTGCCGATGGCATCCACAGCAATTCATTATCTGGAATACACAGAACCGATACCGGAAAAGTGTCGGGTTCACCTAAAACTTTGTGTGTTTAGAGAATAAACCTAGCAAGGCGAGAGACCTTCTCGCCTGACTTTTGTACGTATTTTATTCACTTCACATAACAAACAACGAAATCTAAAAGTTTTAGGAAATATTATGACATTCACTCGTACACTTTTGACGTTAATGATGGCTATCGTACCTGCCGTATCTTTCGCATCAGAAAAGACCGCAGAACAAAAGCTAGAGGAAGTTACTCAGATACTAAAAGAGAATCCTCAAATTCTTGATTCATTACACCAAAACCTTCAAGAGTACATTGCGTATCAACAGTCATTTGGAGATACCTTGAAGGAGGTTCGTCACTATCTAAGTGATGGCAAACATTCCTCTTTTGGTGCTGAAAACCCTGAGTTAACCATTATTAACGTAACGGACTACAGTTGCCCTTTTTGTAAACGTTTAGAAGGAGAACTGGTCAAAGTTGGCAAAGAATATCCGCAGATAAAAGTGCTTAACCTCAATGTCTCTTTTAAAGAACAATACGAGAAAAACGGCTACAACTCGGCAAGTTACGCATTAAATGTTTGGCAAAACCAGCGAGATAAGTACGAACAAGTGCATGCGTTATTGGTGAAAAAACCGGGCGCACATGATGCACGTTCGTTAAAGCAAATCGCGAAGAAAACGGGGACAGAAGCGCAGCTTGTCGACGACAAAGAGACCAAAGCGCTGCTTGATAAAAACTATCAGTATTTCACGCAACTTGGTTTACGCGGCACGCCTGCGTTGATCATTAATGATCAAGTCATTCCTGGCTATGTGCCGTTTGACGAGCTAGAAAAAGTCATCGACCAAGAACTGGCGAACTAAAACAACAAAGCCCTTCCTTGATAACTCAAGGAAGGGCTTTTTATTTATCGACATAAAGAGCGTTTAGTTACTTATCGCGCCCAACAAACGCCACGACGACTTTGTCATTGCCAAGCGAACGAGAGAACACATACGCGCCTTCTTGTTCAATCACTCGATGCTGACCTGCGCCAATGGCAGGGTGTGCTTGACGGAACTGACCAAGGGTTTGCCAATGTTTGAGCAGCGCTTGCTTCTCATCCGATAGTTTCCAAACCATGTCTGAACGTGTGCCTTGGTGGAAATCATCCGCGTAAGGGCCAATGTTACGACCTACTTCATCACCATAATAAACCTGAACCGCACCTGGGCTAAGAAGCAATGCGTTCGCCGCGTTACGTTGCATGCCGTAATCTTTAAAACGTGAGAAAAACAACTCCGTATCGTGAGAAGACATGTAACTGACTGGGTTGAAGTCTTTCTCGTTCGCGATAGTTTCCGCATAGCTTTGGTAAGTGTCTGCCATTTGGCTAAAGCACGCCGCGCCTTTGTCTAGCTTCTTCTGCATATCGAAGTTGATCAACGCGTCAAAACCATCATCGAAATAAGGGCTGCGATACGCGGTGTGTCCCCAGACTTCGCCCATCATCCAGAACGGCTGACCTGATTTGCCATTTTCTTTACGCCACTGCTCAAGACTGCTTGATGCCTCTTCTTTCAAGCGTTTCCAAACTTCACCTTCGACGTGTTTCACCGTATCGACGCGATAACCATCAATGCCGAAGCGTTTCACCCAGTCAGTTTGCCACTCAATCAAGTAATCCGAGACGGTGTAATTGTCACGCGCCTTTACGCGAGTACCAGGGTTATCTAATAGCCACTGAGCTGGTTTTACAGCTTTGCCTTGTTCAGTGATAAAGTCAGGCAGCCCCGCCAATGACATGGTGATGTCGCTACTGCCCGGAGCTGGGTAACCTGGCAAGCCGGTTCTTACCCAATCGCCGCCCCACCATTTAGCCCAGTTCGGACTCTGATAATCAATATTCTGGTGATAGCTATGCCAATTTTCACCCGCTTTTGGTTGCCAGTCGCGCCATTTCTTGGGCAGATCGGCATTAGGCTTTAACACATCGATACCGTCGAACTGTAGATCCGCCAATGTTGAGTAACCAGAATGGTTGATAACCGCATCCATCAAGACTTTGAGGCCTCGTTTGTGCGCCTCTTCCACCAGCGTTTTTAAATCTTCTTCGTTACCGAAGTTCTCATCAATCTTGGTGAAATCGCGCGTCCAGTAGCCGTGGTATGCATAAAACGGAAATGAACCACTATCGCCACCACCGACAAAGCCGTGCACTTGCTCAACGATTGGCGACAACCAAATCGCGTCTGTACCTAAGCTCTTAATGTAATCCAGTTTCTCAATCACGCCTTTAAGGTCACCGCCGTGGAAAGTACCTATCTCTTCTTTGCCGTCTTTTTTGCGACCATAACTGTTGTCGTTACTTGCGTCTGCGTTGTTGAAACGGTCAACCATCACGAAGTAAATGTTCGCGTTTCGGTAATCAAATAGCACCGCTTCTTTGGTTTTCTGTACAGGCTCTAAAAGCACTATGCCGCCAGAGTCTTTGCTTGGCGTCAGCGATACTTGCTGATCTTTTACTTCGACCATTTGACCAGAATAGGCATCACGCAACTTGGTACCATCTGGGAAGCTATCACCCAACGCAATGGTGACTTCTCCGCCTTGGTAAACCTCACATTGCACTTGTGGAATTGGGCGTTTGAACTCACTCTTGGCGGCTTTCTTAGGTTCACGCTTAAAACGCAGTGTTTTCGCTTCTGCATCAAAAGCAAAAGAGTAATCGCCGGTAAAGCGGATTTTTAATGGCAGCTCCGTTGGCTTACCGCAGTTCAGCGCAAGAGGTTTGTTGAACTTCACTTTCTGACCATCGGGTGCAACGCAGTCACCTTCAACGCCCGTGATTTTTAGCGTGTATCCGTCTTTGGTTAGAGGCACAACCAAAGGCTGTTCTGCACTTAATGGGAAGTCACGGCTGTTGGTCGTGGTAGAAATGGTGATGTTAGGCTCGGCGATGGCACTTGCCGACGCAAGCAGTAAAGTAGTGGTAATCAGGTTCAGTTTCATCGTTCAGTCCATTGGTAGCACATGGTAACCATGCACATTTATTAGTTTTATTCACACTAATTGTGCCTAGATAAGAAACTGAACACATCATTCTAACTGCCTACGCCCCAAAGGGTGTGACGCTTCACATTTTATTGATATAGGGGCGTAGTTCTATTTAAACACAATGGATTTAGGAACTTAAAGTTGCACGCTGCCAAGATTGCTCATTTGATTCATTGCCCATCTTGTGCGGCGAGCAGTGTAATCACTTTGTGGATAGACTTTGATTCGATATGGGTTTGGCAACACCACGGCTAAACGCGCTGCTTGCCACTTCGAGAGTTGCTTTGCACTGACACCAAAATAATTCTGCGCCGCCGCTTCAGCACCGTAAATACCGGGACCAAATTCAGCCACATTTAGATACACTTCGAGAATGCGCTCTTTACTCCACATCAGCTCCATCAGCAAAGCAAAGTAAAGCTCGTAAGCCTTGCGAGCGTAGGAGCGAGAAGGAAACAAAAACACATTTTTCGCAGCTTGTTGGGTAATCGTGCTCGCGCCTCTCGACGGGCCATTGTCACCTGCTTCAGCAATCACGTCGAATAGCGATTCGAAGTCCAATCCATAGTGATGAGGGAATTTTTGGTCTTCGGTCGCAATCACCGCTAACTGCATATTTTTTGAAATACGCGACAAGGGTACCCATTCGTGTTGGCTGCTATTTGGATAGTTCTTTGGTGGCGCAACAATGCGGCTTAACTTCCATCCCCATATTGGCGGATCGACATATTTCACCACACCAATCAAAACGACTGGGGCGATCAGTAATATCAACACCATTTTAAATAGAAATGACTTAAGCCTTTTCAACATGTGTGGCTCCCCAATGCATTAGCGATTGATGATAAACAAACCAGCGAGCTTGCCTGATTCAATCAGGAACAACAAGTTTTCGAGGTAAAAAATAGGTCAAAAAAAGCCCGATTTACATTGTAAAACGGGCTTAGAATTTGATTAGGTTGAATTATTTGTTCAGCTTGTAGAACACGGTTGAAAGAGGTGGTAAACGAAGCTCAAGTGATTGAGGCAGTGATTCACTTTCGACTTTTTCCGTTTTCACACTGGTCTGCACTTTAAAATCGCTGCCGCCGTATTTGCTGTCGTCCGTGTTCAGCAGTAGTTCGTATTGACCTGCATTTGGAACACCTAAACGAAAACGCTCGTGTGGTACGGGCGTAAAGTTGGTGATGATCAGAATGCGCTCACCATCTTTACTGATACGCTCGTGCGCTAGGATGCTCGCATCCGCTTCGTCTTGTAGACGCCACTCAAAACCAGCAGGAACACAATCTTGATCGTGCATCGCCGCTTCATTTCGGTACAAGTGGTTCAAATCGCGCATCAGCTTTTGAACGCCTTGATGACGTTCGTATTCCAGCAAGAACCATTGCAACTGATCATCGTGGTTCCACTCCGCCGTTTGGCCGATTTCCGCGCCCATGAAGTTCAGCTTTTTGCCCGGTTGACCATACATATAACCGTAGTATGCACGTAGGTTTGCGGTTTGCTGCCATTCATCACCTGGCATCTTGTTATGGATAGAGCCTTTTCCGTACACCACCTCATCGTGAGAGAGAGACAAGACGTAGTTTTCGCTGTGCGCATAAACCAGCGGGAATGTGATGGTATTGTGGTGGTATTTGCGGTGAACAGGATCTTCTTTGATGTATGAAAGACTGTCGTGCATCCACCCCATATTCCACTTGAAGCCAAAACCTAAACCACCCATAAAGGTTGGCGCAGACACCCCCGGAAACGCCGTTGACTCTTCCGCAATCGTCATCGCATTCGGGAAGTGCTTGTACACTTCTTCGTTCATCCATTTTAAGGTTGCGATTGCGTCGTAGTTTTCGTTGCCACCGTCGACGTTCGGTACCCACTGATCGTGGCTACGTGAATAATCGAGATAGAGCATCGACGCGACAGCGTCCACGCGAATGCCATCAATATGGAATTGTTCAAACCAGTACAGCGCGTTCGATACAAGGAAGCGACGCACATGTTCACGGCCTAAATCGTAGATGTATGAGTTCCAATCTTGGTGCCAACCGCGACGCGGATCCGGGTCGTGGAACAGAGGCGTACCATCAAAGTTCGCTAAGCCATGATCATCCGATGGGAAATGCGCCGGAACCCAATCCAGCACTACACCGATACCAGCTTGGTGACACGCATCCACGAAGAATTTGAAATCATCAGGTGAGCCAAAACGGCTGGTTGGCGCAAACAAGCCAACGGGTTGATAGCCCCATGAACCATAGAATGGATGCTCAGACACAGGCATCAGCTCAACGTGGGTGTAGCCCATATCCACAAGGTATGGAACCAACTGCTCCGCGAGTTCGCGGTAGTTGAGGAAATCGCCTTTCTCGTTGCGCTTCCATGACCCAGCATGCAGCTCATAAAACGATAACGCTTCATCACGCTTTTGCGTCACTGCGCGGTTTTGCCATTTCGCATCTTGCCATTGGTAACGCTTGTGATCGTAAGTAATGGACGCGAACGATGGGTACTGCTCAGAGTAAAAACCCCAAGGGTCTTGTTTGTGTGGCAGCCCTTCCCCATTTGGCCCTTTGAGCTCAAATTTGTACTGAACGCCTTCTTCTAAGCCAGGAATGAACAAACCCCAAATGCCATAATCTAAACGTTGCATTGGGTGACGACGACCGTCCCATTGGTTGAAGCACCCCACAAGGCTAACAGCCGATGCATGCGGTGCGTAGACAAGGAAGCGAACACCGGAGATGTTTTCACCGCCACGTTCTAGCGTGACAAAGTGTGCGCCCATATAGTGATACATGTCTTTGGGCGTATGCAGATGCTCGTACTCTTGGTAAATATTGTGGTACTGGTACGGGTCATCAATAATTTGTTCAACACCATTCCAATCGACCGCCAAACGGTAGTGGGTCAGGTGTAAATCGCGTTGCTCTTTTAAGATGAAACCGCTGTCACCATCACGCTCAAGCACCACGCGAGGTTCGCCATTAACAAGCAGTTCAACCTTGTTTGCGCCCGGCATCCACACTCGCAGCGATCCTTCGCCATCATCAATGAATGGCCCCAACGCCGAAAATGGGTCTGAGTAAGCCGCCTCAGCAAGCAGTTCATATGCGCGTTCGTGTTGTTTCTTTATTTTCTTGGTTTTGGTGGTTTTCAAATCTTTCTCCCTAGAGCCAATATCCTTTTCAAGACCAGAAATCTGAATCAAACATCGGTTTCTCCACAGCCAACGTTGTGAACTCACAAAAGACTTCGCTTAAAACATGTATGCATCAAGCGATGTCAAAAACAAAAAATGCCCGCTATTGTCGCGGGCATAATAACGGTACTTCATCCTAACGGATTGTGTTTTCGGAATGAGTGACCTAGACGGAACTTTCGTACCTCTGAGCTAACAAAATTGGTAATCCGCTCATTCATCTACGTCACTCTACGCATCTTATTTGCTCGCCTGTGCGCGAACTTCAGTGAGGCGTTTAGAAATGCGATTCACATCTTCACGGCTGAAGATTTCATCTAGGTTCATCGACAGCTTACGACGCCAGTTTGGATACTCATCCACCGTGCCAGGAATGTTGACCGGTTGATCCATTTCTAGCCAGTCTTCAAGCTGAACGCTAAGCAATGCAGAGTCACCCGCTGCTACGTGCAGTTGCAGCGCTTCGCTTAGGTACGAGTCCATCGGTACGTACTGAGCATCATGACCAATGCCTTCTGGCAAATAGCCGTGCCAACGAACGCTGTCTAAGATGCCTTGCTTGCACTTCAAGCGATCAGCAAATAATCCTTCCAACTGTTTTTCATCTGGGTAAAGGCCAATCTCACGACCCATTTTCAAATCATCGCAGTGCCAGAAACCACGCAGGGTTGGCATGTCATGCGTACACAGTGCCGCCATCGATTGCTCTGCGTAGTGCTTCGGAGAAATGAACCCACCGTCTTCTTTCGAAGTTTCGAAGAAGAATACTTTGTATGAGTGCACACCTGCATCGCGTAGGATATCGACGATTTCATCTGGCACAGTACCCAAGTCTTCACCAATCACTGAACACTGATGACGGTGTGACTCAAGCGCTAGGATTGCGAGCATGTCTTCCACTGGGTAGTACAGATACGCACCTTCTGTCGCCTTCTCACCTTTTGGAATCCACCATAAACGAAGTAGACCAAGTACGTGGTCGATACGCAATGCACCACAGTGCTTCATGTTGGCACGTAACAACTTGATGTATGCGTCGTAGCCAGTCGCTTCTAAAACTTGAGGGTTAAGCGGTGGCAGACCCCAGTTTTGACCCAGAGGACCAAGTACATCCGGCGGCGCACCGATACTTGCGTCTAACACTAAGTTACCGTCGTCGGCCCAAGTTTCACTGCCTGAGTCGGCAACACCGACAGCAAGGTCACGGTACAAGCCCACAGCCATGCCTTTTTCTTCTGCCAGTGACTGCGCTTCTTTGATTTGATCGTCTGCGATCCACTGTAGGTACATGTACAAGTGAACGCGGTCTTGGTTGTCTTTGATGTATTTCTGAGTACCGGCTGCGTCGAATGTGCGGTATTTCTCAGGGAATACAGGCCAACCCCACATGTTTGAATCTTCTGCGTGTAAATCAGCATGAAGCGCATCGAATGCAGCTTGGTGTAACAAGCTGTCGCCACCTTTTTCTACAAAGTCCAAGAATGCACGAGCGCGGTCGGTGTTTTTGTCTAAATGGCGAGCTTTAAACTCACTAAACAGCAGCGGAAGAACGCTCATTTTCAGTTGCGAAACTTCTGTGTAGTTCACCCAATGAGAGTCACGTGCTTTTTGTAGACGCTGTTGAAACTCTGCACTGCCAACACGTTGCTGAGCTTCAGCACTCAGTGCGAATTCAGGTACAGAACTTACGTCGATGTACATGATATTCAACCAACGACGAGAAGACGGGCTGTATGGGCTCGCGCCTTCTGGGTTCGCTGGGAACAGTGAGTGAATCGGGTTCAAACCAATGAAGTCACCGCCACGAGAAGCGATATCGCTCACCAACTGTTTTAGGTCACCAAAATCACCGATACCCCAGTTGTGCTGAGTACGCAGTGTGTAAAGCTGGATACTAGGACCCCATAGCTTTTTATGTTGGTTTAGATCGTCTTGTTTGAAACACGCTTTCGGCGTGATGATCAATGACATCTCGTAAGGCGTTTTACGACGCTTACGGCTGACAATCAATTTGTGATAACCCCAAGCCAAGTTCCTTGGCAATGCAAACACTAGAGGGCCACCCTCAGCACGCTCATCACGAACAATTTGGGACTGAAGATAGCCTTCAAGTACCTCTCCTTGTTCTGTTTCTAAACGCCAGCTGAATTCACTCTCACGAGCACTCGTACCTAGGTTTAGTTCCACTTCGACTGGTTCGCCGTCGCGTAAAACAAGAACAGGGGCTAGTACGTCTTTTTTATGTTTCTTTTCAGCAGAAGCCAATAGTTTTTCATCGCTGCTAGTATCGTAGCCAAGCGAAGCGAGCAAGCGGCGTAGCGTCTCCTCAGACACTTTTGCCTCATCTCCCCAAGCACTGACATAGCTATCAGCCAATCTCGCCATTTCCGCGACTTTCTTTAATGCTGTTTGTTCTTTCATCGCTTTCTCCGAAGGTAATACCAACACCTTCCATGTAGGGTTTTATTGTTATCAATAACTTCTTTTGGAAAATGACCAAAGGTAGCGCTTGGCTACCTTGGTCTTAACTCTGTTCTATTAACGGTGAACCGCTTTTAGTTTCCAGATGTTGTTCACATAGTCGCGAATTGAGCGATCTGAGGTGAACTTGCCGACAAGGGCGGTATTAAGAATGGCTTTCTTCGCCCAACCAGCTTGGTCTTTGTATTGTTCGCTCATGTCTTCGTGCGCTTTCACGTAAGATGCGAAGTCCGCAAGACATAAGTACGGGTCACCGCCGTCTAGTAGGCTGTCGTACGTTGCACGCAGTAAGCCTGGTTGACCTGGAGTGAATTCTTCACCCAGTAGTAGGTCCATAGACGCTTTGAGTAGGTGATCCGCATTGTAGTAATCAAATGGGTTGTAACCTTGAGCTTTCAGCGCTTTCACACCTTCAACGTCTAGACCGAAGATGTAGATGTTCTCATCGCCTACTTCTTCACGAATCTCAACGTTAGCACCATCCATCGTACCGATCGTTAGGGCACCGTTAAGCGCCATCTTCATGTTACCAGTACCTGATGCTTCTTTACCCGCAAGTGAAATTTGTTGTGATACGTCCGCCGCAGGAATAATAATTTCAGCCATGCTCACACGGTAATCAGGAATGAAGACCACTTTCAGCTTGTTGCCGATGCGAGGGTCGTTGTTCACTTTCTCAGCAATCTTGTTAATAGCGAAAATGATTTCTTTCGCTAGGTGGTAACCCGGTGCCGCTTTCGCTGCGAAGAACACAACGCGAGGCACACATTCGAAGCCTGGTTCGTTAATAATGCGATGGTACAGAGACAGTACGTGTAGAAGGTCTAAGTGCTGACGCTTGTACTCGTGCAGACGCTTGATTTGAACATCGAAGATCGCATTAGTATCGAGTTCGATACCCATGTTCTCTTTCACCCAGTTAGCTAGGCGTTCTTTGTTCTCTTTCTTCACTGCCATGAATTCTTTCTGGAATTTCTCGTCAGTGGCGTACTTAGCGATGCCTTCTAGTTGCTCTAGTTTCGCTGGCCATTCTGGACCGACTTTCTCTGTGATTAGCTTAGAAAGACCTGGGTTACAGAACTTCAACCAACGACGTGGCGTAATACCGTTCGTTACGTTGTGTAGACGTGTTGGGTACATTTCGTGGAACTCTGGGAATAGGTCTTTCTTAACCAATTCAGAGTGAAGTGCCGCTACACCGTTTACTGCGTAAGAGCCAATTACACATAGGTTTGCCATGCGAACCATGCGGTGGAAACCTTCTTCGATGATAGAAAGCTTCTGTTGTTTCGCGATATCACCCGGCCACATTGCACGTACGTCTTGTAGGAAGCGGTGGTTGATCTCGTAAATGATCTCCATGTGACGTGGTAGTAGGTGCTGAATTAGCGACTCTGGCCATGTCTCTAGTGCTTCTGGAAGTAGCGTGTGGTTTGTGTACGCGAATGTTTGAGAGCTGATTTCCCAAGCCGCTTCCCAAGTTAGACCTTTTTCGTCCATCAGGATGCGCATTAGCTCAGGAATCGCAATCGTTGGGTGCGTATCGTTAAGCTGGATAGTCTCTTGCTTCGGTAGATCCGCTAGCGAGTAGCCAGCTGCTTCGTGGCGACGTAGGATGTCACGTACAGACGCAGCTGAGTGGAAGTACTGTTGCATTAGACGCAGTGTTTTACCTTTCTCGTGGTTGTCGTTCGGGTAAAGCACTTTAGTGATGTTGCCCGCGTCGATCAGTGCGTGCTGCGCTTCGAAGTAGTCACCGTTGTTAAAACTTGCTAGCGAGAATGGTGCAATTGCCTGACATTCCCAAAGACGTAGCGGGTAAACCGTGTCTGATTCGTAACCCACGATTGGTAGATCCCAAGGCATTGCTCTTACAGACATGCCAGGAACCCATTTGCGAACTTCTTTACCGTTCTCGTTAACCACTTCAACGTGACCGTAGAAACCGATCTCTTGTGCAAGTTCTGGACGAGCAATTTCCCAAGGGTAGCCTTCTACACCACGCCATGCGTCAGGTGCTTCTTGCTGGCGACCATCTTTAAAAGACTGTTTGAACAAACCGTATTCGTAGTGCAAGCCGTAACCGACGGTTGGGAATTCTTGTGCCGCACATGAATCCATGAAACATGCCGCTAGACGACCAAGACCACCGTTACCCAATGATGGGTCACGTTCTTCTTCTAGCAGGTCAGTTAGGTTGTAACCCAGTTCAGCCATTGCTTCTGTTACTTGTTCGTACAGACCCATGCTGATTAGGTTGTTACCCGTCAAACGACCGATAAGGAACTCTAGAGAAAGGTAGTTAACGCTCTTCGCACTTTTAATGCGTGGATCTTCTTCAGTAGCAAGCAAATCTAAAGTAGTGAACTCAGCCAGTGCATGACCCATTGCTAGGTACCAAGCGCGGCTGTCTGCGTTTTCAATCGTGTGAGCGTAAGTTACAGATAGGTGTTTCTTTACGCTTTCTTGGAACGACTTCTTGTCAAATTGTTTTTGTTGAGTAGGTTTCATTACGAAATTCTCATGTCTTTTGGTAATTCATCTGCCATACATCGTGCATTTACCTCTGTGAATAAACATCCTCCTAATTCTCCTCCTTTGAAGGAGGAGGGCTGAGGGCGTAGAGGGGGTACTATTGCTAGGTTAGTGATCCAAATCTCAACAAAGTGAACTTTGCTCCAGTTCTTAGTGATTTTGATCACAATGGAATATGAGAAAGGTTAAAACCCGTTTATGACGCTTTTTATAGCCCGCTCATCTGATGATGTGAAAATTGCAATATTGGTCACATTAACTTGGTTAACATGGAAAGATTTTTCATAATCGATGTGCAACGAGATCTTAATACACTCGACACAAAAGATATTTAAGTGACGAGAATCACAAATAAAGGGCGTAGTTGATGGTAAATCCATCAACCCTTGAGAATTAGGAAGTGGATCAAAGTAACGGACATTTCTGATGTCGTAACATCCCACACGGCTCACAGGATTGTACGCTTTTTATACAAACTAGAATTAGGTGGTGTGAGTTATTTCTAGTTTTCGCTAGCTTTTATATCTAAGTGACCGTATGGAATGGTTTTTCAGACGGATGCAAGCCCCAACAAGAGGCGACATCAACCGGCATTCAAGCAGTTTTTGATGCTGATGGCATCATTCAGTAAGACGAAGCTTTCGAGGGGGCCTTACTGAAATGATCACGTCGCAATCACTTGGGTATACATAAATAAGGACATAATTACTAATGTGGATTCCATCTAAGCTTACTCGACCAGGACGCCTGCACAATGCCATCGTGCGCCCACGAGTGTTGGACTTACTACAGCAAGCGTCTTACTACAAATTGGTTTTATTCCGCTCCCCAGCAGGTTACGGAAAAACCACCATGGCAGCGCAGTGGCTATCCGATAAACCAAACGTCGGTTGGTACAGCATTGATGACAGCGATAACGACGGCTTTCGCTTTGTAAATTACCTGCTTCAAGCATTAAACAAAGCCACCAACTTCAGTTGCTCTAACGCACAAAAACTGGCGGAAAAACGCCAGATCTCTTCTCTACGTTCTTTATTCAGCGAAGTATTCGCGGAAATGGCTGATTTTCATCAAGAGTGCTACGTGGTGCTTGATGACTATCACTTGATCACCAACGATGAAATTCATGAATCCATGCGTTTCTTCTTAAAACACATGCCAGACAACCTCACCGTTGTGGTAACAAGTCGTGCAGCGCCGCCTCTGGGTACTGCAAACTTACGTGTTCGTGATTTAATGATCGAAATCGGTAACGAGATGTTGGCGTTCGATACCGAAGAAACAACTCGCTTCTTTAATCAACGTATTGCCGATGGCATCGACGAAGACATGGCAAACAGCCTCAGAACCTATGTGGAAGGTTGGCCATCGGCGATGCAGTTGATCGCGTTGCAAGCGCAACATCAAAACCGTACATTGGCACAAACCGTAGAGTCGGTATCTCAGTTCAATCACGCGCATTTGTGGGATTATCTGGTCGAAGAAGTATTTGACCTACTCGATCACGAAACTCGTCATTTCTTGATGCAAGTTTCCGTGCTTGACCACTTCAATGATGAGTTGGTGTTTGCCCTCACCCAACGCGAAGATGCACTTGGTTTGATCGAATCATTAAACCGCTACGGCTTATTCATCTACCCACTCGAAGGGGAGCAAAACTGGTTCCGATTCCATAACTTATTTGGCGAGTTTTTGTCTCATGAGCGCCAAGCGCGTATTCCTCAGCAAGAAAAAGATCTCCACCGCAATGCAGCTGTTGCCTGGTTACAACAAAAAGCACCGCACCAAGCGATTCACCATGCACAAAAATCGAACGATAAAGACTTGGTGGTAGAAATTCTAAACGAATTCGGCTGGAAGATATTTAACCAAGGCGAGCTCAGCACACTGGAAAACTCAATTAATAAGTTGGATGCTGAGCTTCTGTTCAGCCACCCAAAACTTACGATGCTCCGAGCTTGGTTGGCTCAAAGTCAGCACCGTTATAACCAAGTAGGCCACCTGCTTGAAGAAGCGGAAGATGAGCATAAAAAGCGTAACATTGAGTTAGATATTCATTATCAAGGTCAAGCAAACGCGCTGCTTGCTCAAGTGGCTATCAACAGCAACCAGCCAGAGAAAGCACTCGAATTAGCGGAGCTAGCACTTAGCCAACTTGATAACACGATTTACCGTAGCCGCATTGTGGCAACTTCGGTTGTTGGCGAAGTTAACCACGTGCTAGGTAAACTCGACCGCGCGTTACCGATGATGCAACAAACCGAGAAACTGGCTCGTCAGTACCAAGTTTACCACCAAGCGTTATGGGCGATTTTACAACAAAGCGAGATTTTGATTGCGCAAGGTTACGTACAAGCCGCCTTTGAGCTGCAAGATTCCGCATTCCGTTTGATTGAAGATCAGCAACTTCAACATGTTCCTCTGCACGAGTTTTTGCTGCGTATTCGTGCGCAAGTGCTTTGGTGCTGGAACCGACTTGATGAAGCAGAAGAATGTGCCTACCGAGGTCTACAAATTCTCGAAAACCATTCGCCAAGTAAGCACTTACACAGCTACTCGATGCTGGCGCGTATTGCGGTTGGCCGTGGCGAGCTAGACAAAGCCGGTAAATTCATTGAGCACATTCAACACTTGATGAAGCAGTCGACTTACCACGTAGATTGGACAGCAAACGCCTCACTATCGTTGATCCTGTTTTGGCAAGCGCGCGGGAATACCGATGCAATGCAAGAATGGCTCAACACTGCAGTTCGTCCTGAATCGGCATGCAACCACTTTTCACAATTGCAATGGCGCAACATTGCACGAGCGCACATCAACTTAGGTCAATATACCGAAGCGCGCGCAGCATTGGATTTCCTCCAAAGTGAAGCTCGTCGAACCAACCTGATCACAGATACTAATCGCAACTTAGTGGTCGAAGCGGTGTTTGCTGCTCGTCAAAAAGACGAAGAGCAAGCAAAAGCTTTGCTAAAAGAAGCGTTAGTGATGACAAACCAGACGGGGATGGTAGGTAATTTCCTCATTGATGGCGCCACCATTGGCGGGCTACTGGAGAAGTTAAGCCTACGCCATGAGCTAGGCGATCTAGAACGTCACCGCGCTCAACAATTGATGAAGGATATTTCGTCCAATCAGCGCAGCCGCTCTATTCACTTTGATGAAGACTTCATTGAGAAGCTGGTAAACCACCCTAACGTACCGGAACTGGTTCGCACAAGCCCACTGACTCAACGTGAGTGGCAGGTGCTTGGTTTGATTTATTCTGGTTTCAGTAATGAGCAAATCGCGCAAGAGCTTGATGTGGCAGGCACCACGATTAAAACCCACATTCGCAACTTGTACCAAAAGCTCAATATCGCCAATCGTAAAGAGGCCATTGTGACAGCTGAAAATTTACTCCAGTTGATGGGGTACTGATCAGCTCAAGAAAACAGATTAAAACCTAAAGTGAAATACAAGGGGTTGGCGTGATGCGTCAGCCCTTTTTTATGAGTCTAGAACGAGGGAAGTGCAATTTGCAAAGCACGTAAGTAACGTTGTTCATATAAAAAAATAGCCAACCGCAATAATCGCGATTGGCTTATATTTAGTGTGAACAAATTGTATTCACTAACAACGTCAGTTGGCTAGGTGACCCTCGGCTTAAGAAGGGTCGAGCAGTATTATGCATTAATCATGCCAAAATGCAAAGACTTATTTTTGGGCACAGGATCTCATATAAAGTGAATTTGTCTATATAAAATATAGCAAAACGCAAATTTAATTATCAAATTTCATTTGCATAATGCAACAAACGTGGCCATTGATAGTACAGTTAATCATCTCAATAATGTAAACCAAATATTAAGATATCGTTGTATTTGAATCACCTCATAACCTGTAACAAAAATAAGCAATTACTTGGATATAAAACCCAGTAGCTACAGCACTATTTCATACTTTTTTCGTCGCAATGTTTGTATACTCTGTGCCATCGAAACGACTTAGCATTAGAGCAATGAACTACTTAATTACTTTCTTCAAAGGAATCGCCATGGGCGCAGCAGATGTTGTTCCTGGCGTATCAGGCGGCACCATCGCGTTTATCACCGGCATTTACGATACGCTGCTTGAGAGCATTCGACGCATTAACCCATCACTTTTCTCTATTTGGCGAAAAAAAGGGGTTAAAGCCGCCTTTAATCACATCAACGGTTTCTTCCTTATCGCTCTGTTTGCCGGTATTTTCACCAGCATTGCTACGCTAGCAAAGTTGATCACTTGGCTTCTTGACACACACCCGATCCCACTTTGGTCATTTTTCTTTGGTCTGATTTTGGTATCGGTCTATCACATTATTCGTCAGGTTGAGCAACGTGATCTTATCCGTTTTGTGACTCTACTTGTTGGTGTCGGGTTTGCTTACAGCATCACCGTGCTTAAACCTCTGCACATGGAACCAACGGCCATTAACACCTTATTCGCTGGTGCTATCGCGATTTGTGCGATGATCTTGCCGGGTATCTCTGGCAGTTTTATTTTGCTGCTGATTGGCATGTATGCTCCTGTATTAGCCGCAGTGAAAGGTTTTCAAGTCGATACATTAGCGCTATTTTTGTCTGGCTGCGTGATCGGTTTACTGTCCTTCTCTCACTTATTGTCGTGGTTACTACGCAAGTTCCGTGATTTCACCCTGATGTTTTTGACTGGATTAATGATTGGTACGTTGCCAAAGATTTGGCCATGGAAAGAAACTATCACTTGGCGCACCAATTCAAAGGGTGAGCAAGTGCCCTTGCTACAGCACAACCTATCACCATTTGAATTTGAACACGTGACGTCACAACCTTCTCAGTTAGTGCTTGCCGTTGTGATGATGCTTGCTGCCATTGCGCTGGTTTTGAGTCTCGAAAAGTTCGCAGATTCAGACAAGTAACTGCGGTATCAAATAAATACGGAATCAACAAACAATAACGGAGCCAATTGGCTTCGTTTTTGTTTGTTGGCTAAGAGAAAATCATCGCAATTGAAAATCTTTATAGGCTGATTCAACAGCCCCTAAGCCGCGCGGTTATTTTGCTCTCTGTCATCGAGGCACAACGCACAATTTATCTAGGCCACGAGTTGGCTAATGACGCTTCTGTGCTACGATGCAGGTAATGTTAAGTGATAAATGCTGAACCTTAATGAAAGTGTTACAAATCGCCGCTGTTTCAGCCGCACTGGTTGCGGGATTTTATGCCCCGACTTTACTAAAAAGCTTTTCTTCATCCACTCCGATCAAACCGATAGATGAGTATTGCTTTCTCTCTACTGCCTCGTGCGTTCAAGAGAATGTTACGATGACGCTCAACGCAGATACTGCTCAACCCTTGGTCCCTACTACTCTGAATGTTGAGTGGCACACAAGCGATGCTGAGCAACTCGTCCTAAGCCTTTCAGGAAGAGAAATGGAGATGGGAGAACCCAAGTTTTTACTGAAGCAAGTCACTCCCGGTCAATATCAAGGTGACATCATTCTGCCGGTTTGCACTCAAGACGCCATGACCTGGGTTGGTGAACTCAGTGATGGAGAGAGTACCGTTTACCCTGCTATAAAAATGCAAAGATAAGGAATCGTTATGAGCCGCAATTGGTCCCTATTTCTCGTAGTTGCTTTCGCCCTCGGGTTTGGCGTAAAAAGCTATTTAGATAATCAGAAAACGAAGCCAGAGCAAGTGGATAGTTCCACGTCTCAACAAACGGTATTGTTTGGGGAAAATAACCAAGCCGTCAATATCTTCGATGTGAATGACCCTCGTATTCGAGTCGTCTATTTTGGTTTTACTCGCTGCCCGGATGTTTGCCCAACTTCGCTTGCTATGCTAGCAGGAGCCCTAAATCAGATCGATGAAGCGCAAAAAGCGCAACTGCGCCCAATGTTCATTTCTTTAGATCCAGAGCGTGATGAGGCCGATGCCTCGGCGAAATATGCCCATTACTTCCATCCAATGATTGAAGGCCTATCGGCACCGCTTGATGTAACCACACCTCTGGCACACAACTATGGCGTAATTTTCCGCAAGACAGAATTGGAAGGCTCGGAGCTCAAATACACGCTTGATCACAGCTCTTACTTTTACTTCTTGAAGCCGGATGGCACGTTAATCACCAAGGTACCGCATACACTCTCGCCGGCACCGATTGTTGAAGCCATTTCAAAACTGACGACTGAAGGCTCTTCAAATGACAGTTAAGTCAGTGCTGAAACAGTTTTTCAGTTTCCTAACTCAAACCAACCCCAATGTCGAACAAGACGTCGATACGATCATTGACGCCATTGGGGGGATAGAAAACCTGCTAGAAACTGGAGCATGCGCGACTCGGCTGCGTCTTACCCTTAGAACGACGTCCATCATCGATAAAAATGCACTCAAAAATCATGGCGCGCATGGCGTCGTGATACTGGATGAGCGTCATGTCCAAATCATATACGGCTTAAAAGCCAACACGTATTCGCAGATAATGGAAGAGCGCATCAACAAACAAAGCTAATATTTTCGCAGTATAGCTACCCTCTAAGAAAAAGGGCGGCTATACTCTCTTGGCTTAATTAATTCACTTACTTATTAACCAACGAAGAGGACACATGATGATTGTATTGAATAACACTAACTGGGCATCGCAAGGGTAACCCTAACCGCACCAATTACGTGGCATAGCCACAACTCCCCTTCTCTGCCCGGTCTTCACCGGGGTCAACTCTATCCGAATTAGACCCTAATGCGATTTGTATTAAGGCGCTATTTTGCGTCTGGGATAATTCAACAATGAATCAAACACATACTTTTTGTGACACGTTAATTTCAACTTCAAACCCACTAAAACGATTGGGTTGGAAACCATTTTTTCAGCAACAACTGACACTAGACGATTACGACGACACTATCTTTGCACGTGTGATTGCGCATCACCGAAGTGGTTACCTATTGGCGACAGAAACGGGGCAAGTCCACCTCAATGCCCACCACTCTCTACCCAATATGACCGTCGGAGACTGGGTTATCTTAAATGACGATCAGCAATTTGTTCGCTTACTGGATCGCTTGAGCCTCTTTAGCCGCAAAGCAGCAGGTAGCAAAGTGGCAGAGCAACTCATCGCCGCAAATGTGGATACCGTTTTTATCGTCTGTTCCCTTAACGACGACTTCAATTTAAGTCGTATTGAACGCTATCTCGCCTTGGCTCATGAAGCCGAAGTCGAACCCGTCATCGTGCTTTCCAAAGCCGATTTGTGTGACAATACTGATGAACTAAAAAGCCAAGTACAGAAGCTCGACCCTCTATTAGTCATAGAGACAGTCAACGGCTTAGAAACAGAGAGTGCTTCTAAACTCATGAGCTGGTGCGAAGAAGGACAAACCGTCGCTTTTATCGGTTCTTCAGGCGTTGGCAAATCAACTCTTGTGAATGCATTACTCGGGCAGCAAGAACAGGCGACTGGACATATTCGTGAAGACGATAGCAAAGGGCGACATACAACCACATCGCGCTCTATCCATCTATTACCTGATGGCGGCATCTTGATTGATACTCCGGGAATGCGCGAGCTTCAACTAGCAGACTGCGAACTGGGCGTCAGTGAGGCATTTTCTGACATTGAGGGGCTCGCTCAACGTTGTCGCTTTGGTGATTGCCAGCATCAAACTGAGCCGGGTTGTGCAGTTCAAGCTGCGATTGAAAATGGCACACTGGAGGTTCGTCGTTTCAATAACTATCAAAAACTATTGCGAGAACAAGCCTTTAACGGCGCGACTTTGGCAGAGCAACGAGCTCAAAGTCGACAGTTCGGGAAACTCACTCGAAATGCCATGAGTGATAAGCGCAGGCGCCAACAAAGTTATTGATTTGTTACGTTTGAGTTGTCAATAAAATCAAAGGAGACGAAAGTCTCCTTTTTAACAACTTTATTAAAAACCATTACTCATAACTAATGATAATTTTCAACATAAAAATCTTATTTAAATAACATTGAGTAAACATTTAATCCAAAAACAAACTAAAACTAGACACAAAATATTACCAAGCTAAGATATGTGATATTCAGCAAGAAAATGGCTGAATTTATAAAAACAGGATAATTGATAATCATGTGTCTTAGTGACCAGAAGCAATGCTCACCCCTTGCAATACAAGGGCATTATCGCCGTGTAATGATGGACTATTGCCCTGCTCGCTCTGGCATAAAATTGCAGGAATGATGTATGCAACACAACAGCCTCGTTGCCCGATTTGCTCGTGGTAACCTCGTCGTCCAGATCCTTGTCGGTATTGTCTTTGGTATTTTGCTCGCCACAATTTCCCCAAGCCATGCCGAAAGTGCAGGATTAATTGGTAGCCTTTTTGTTGGTGCTCTTAAAGCGATCGCGCCAATCCTTGTGTTTATTTTGGTTGCCGCTTCAATTGCGAACCAAAAGAAAAACCAGCACACGTACATGCGTCCAATCGTTGTACTGTACCTGATGGGTACGTTCTTCGCGGCTCTATCAGCAGTGGTTCTAAGCTTCCTTTTCCCGACCAATTTAACGCTTGTCACCGGCGCTGAAGGTGCAACGCCGCCTCAAGGTATTGCTGAAATTCTACGCACACTGTTGTTTAAACTGGTCGACAACCCAGTAAACGCACTGGTAGAAGCAAACTACATCGGCATTCTTGCTTGGGGTGTGGGTCTGGGTCTTGCGCTACACCACGCATCTGCAACAACGAAAGCCGTGTTTGAAGATCTCAGCCACAGCGTGTCTCACATTGTTCGCTTTATCATTCGTCTTGCACCATTTGGTATCTTTGGTCTGGTTGCTTCAACGTTCGCAACAACAGGCTTTAGCGCACTAGCAAGCTACGCACACCTTCTGGCGGTGCTTCTTGGCGCTATGATGATCATCGCACTCGTTGTAAACCCGGCGATCGTGTTCGTTAAAACTAAGCAAAACCCTTACCCACTTGTATTCCGTTGCCTACGTGAAAGTGGTGTAACCGCGTTCTTCACTCGTTCAAGTGCGGCGAATATCCCAGTAAACATGGCGCTATGTGAGAAGCTAAAACTGGACGAAGATACGTACTCAGTATCTATCCCACTAGGTGCGACCATTAACATGGCTGGTGCTGCAATCACTATCACAACGCTAACGCTTGCAGCTGTGCACACTATGGGTATTGAAGTTGATCTACTGACTGCGCTACTGCTAAGTATTGTGGCTGCGGTTTCTGCATGTGGCGCATCAGGTGTTGCAGGTGGCTCGCTACTACTTATCCCACTTGCGTGTGGTCTGTTTGGTATCTCAAACGACGTAGCAATGCAGGTTGTAGCGGTTGGCTTCATCATCGGCGTGATTCAAGACTCTGCTGAAACAGCACTAAACAGTTCAACAGACGTTGTCTTCACAGCAGCAGTTTGTAAATCAGAACAGCAAAAAGCTCAGTAAGACTGACAGAATAAATAGAAAGGGGAGCCGATGATGGCTCCCCTTTTTTTATATACTAATTATTTGCGCTCAATTACGCGGTGGCCAGAGCCACCTCTTCAATTGAGAAATGCTTACTTGGCTCAACAAACTCTTGCTGTGCCGCGATAGTTTGCAGCTCCCACTCCCCGGCATGGTAAGTGGCGCTTAATACCCCGTAACACGCGTCATGGCAGTGTTGGAAAGCTTGTTTAGGAGACCAACCCTTCAATAATCCAGCGGTGAAGATAGCCGAGATAAGATCACCCACACCCACAGGTTGTTTGACAAACTCAAACTGAGGGCGCTTCGCTAAGTAAATGCCTTCTTGCGTTGCCAGTAACATGTTGAAGCAGCCATTCTCTAGGCAGTAAAGGTGCTTCACTAGCACTATTTTTGGACCTTTCGCTAGTGCACGTTGGCATGCCGTGATCGCATCGTCTAACGAGTGGATTTCCATCTCTGCAAATTGGCTTAGCTCGAACTGGTTAGGCACGATCACATCTGCCATTGGCATCAGACGGTTTAACAAGTTTTCTGCAATACCCGGCGCCACAATACAGCCTTTGTCTGGCGCGCCCATCACAGGGTCGCAAACATAAAGTGCCTTCGGGTTCGCTTGCTTCACCTTCGTCACGGTTTCTTCGACAGCAAGGCACTGCTCTGCGCTGCCTTGGTAGCCCGTCAACACCGCTTGGCACTTTTCCAATGCACCGATGTTACTAAGACCACGAACTAACTCGCTGATGTCTTCAGCCGCAAACGCTCGCCCAGTCCAGCCTTCTTGATACTGCGTGTGGTTAGAAAATTGAACGGTATGAATCGGCCATACTTCGAAGCCCATGCGTTGCATTGGGAAAACGGCACTGCTGTTACCAGCATGACCAAAAGAAACATGAGATTGTATAGAGAGGATACCTTGCATAGTACCTTACCTCTTATTGTTGTTATCGATAGTTCAAAGACAGCGGCAAGCGCCAGTTTTGCGAAACCAGTAGTGTATCCGACAAACCAAGATTCTCTAACTCAATTCTCGTTAACTTCTTCAGAGTAAGTTGGAGCGCTGGTTTTCAACACCATCTTCTTGATTTCCATTTTGTCTTTATTCAGTGCGATTTCTAGGGTATCTCCTTCCCTTATCCCGAGTTGAGTCAGGATTACGCTTGGAATGACTACGGCGGTATCGTCACCGATTTTAACAGGTTGACTTATCATCTTTCGTCCTCCAAATGTCGAAAATGAGTTTTCACATCATTGGATATTTATTCCCAAGAGCCTTGTTCTGACTTGGGCTTGGCATAAGCGCCTAAAAACAAAGAGCCTTCCACACCGCGTTTGGGAAGGCTCTTTCATTATTATTTTTTAATTTGCTAAAGGCTCATGCTTGGCAGCAATCAGACCGTAAGCACTCCAGCCTAGGAAGGTGACGATTGAGCCCCACATCATCGCTTCGTAGCCAGAACCATATAGCGCGTAGAAGCTGTATAGAGAACCAATCAGAGCGATAATGTTGGTGGTTTTCATCTCGCGCTCTGGCACGTGCGCCACTTGCTGCATGATGAAAATTGCGCCCATACATAGGATGTAAGGAATTACGTTCGTTACTACCGCTAGGTTAACCAGCGCTTCGAACTGCTCGTTCAGCGTTGGAGAAATAGTCATTAAAGACAGCACCGATTGGATAACCGTGATGGCCACCATACCTTTGATTGGCGTACCACGTTTGTCCACTTGAGAGAACAATTTAGGGAAGAAGCCCGCATCAGAAGATGATTTGAACACTGACGCGATAGTGAACTGCCAACCTAATAGAGAACCCGCACAAGCCATTACCGCCATACCAGCAACCGCTTTACCTGCTGCTGAGCCAAGCATCACAGACCATACGGTTGAGAATGGTGCGGTAGAAGCGGCAAGCTCAGAGTTTGCAACGATACCAGAACAGATGTTTGTCGATACAATGTAAACCACCGCAGCAATCAACGTACCGCCCAATACTGCGATTGGTACATTCTTCTCTGGGTTTTCTACCGCTTCTGAGTTCGCACAGGCCGATTCAAGACCAAGAAACGCCCATAGTGTCATGGCAATAGAAGCACTCACAGCTTCACCAAATGGTAGGTGGTGTGGGTTCCAAGCTTCTATGTACATGGTTGGGTTAAACCAGAACCAACCAACAATACCTAGCGAACATACCGGTAGGATCACACCCCATACCGTGAAGGTACCGATTTGACCTGTGATTTTCGCACCACCGAAGTTAGCGAAAGTACAAATCCAAAGAATGGCGATGGTGTACAAACAGGTTTCGACCGGAGATAGGGTCACTTCAAAAAATGCGGAGCCGTAACCCACACAGGTAATCGCGATCGCAATATTCGCAATAAGGAGCGACAAACCGTAAGTCCAGCCCGCCATAAACGCACCCGATTTACCGAATGCGTAAGACGCGTAACCGTTCATACCGCCGTCACGTTTACTAAAGCGACCACATTTTGCAAACACATAAGCCAACGCCAAAGAGCCCGCTGCCGTGATCAGCCAAGACAACACAGAAATGGTGCCCACTTGCGCCAGTTTACTTGGCAGCATGATAATACCGGAGCCAGCCATATTGATGAACGTCAGAATGGTTAACTGCACCACCGACATTTTTTTAGTTTCAGTACTCATAAATTATTCTCCACGAATAAGCGGTTCGCACCGACGCCGGAGCGTGGTGCGAACGGGTAGATTAATCTTTTAGGACATAGCAATGTGCGGTAGTGCGACCGTCGACATCTTCAAGGTACACACCTTGAATTTCTGGCGCGAAGCCTGGGAATCGGTTGATGCCTTCTTCTAGAGATAAGAAGTAATCCACCACCTGTTGAGTCCAGATTTCACCAGTGATCACACAGATAATGCCTGGAGGGTAAGGCAGTGCACCTTCGGCGGCTACGCGGCCGACGGCCTCTTTAAGTGGTAGGTAATCGCATTCACCGCGGAAGTATTTACGTGTTGCCACGTCTGGTTTGTGAACCATTTGTGGGAAGTATTCACTGCGGAACATCGCTTTTTGTAGCTGTTTCACGTTCAGCTCTTTGTACATGTCATGCATTTCCTGACATAGCTGACGGATGGTGTAACCACGGTAGCGCTCTTTGTTCGCTTCGTAGACGCCTGGTAGCACGATACTGAGAGGTGCATCATCACGAATGAATTTTTCAAATCGGTTGATTTGCGCGACAAGGTGACGGATCTTACCCATATCTTCTGCAGGAGTGAGTAGGAACAAGATGGAGTTCAAGTCACACTTCTCAGGAATGATGCCGTTTTCGCGAAGGAAGTTCGCCAATAGCGTTGCCGGAATACCGAAATCAGCGTAGCTGCCGTCTTCGGCAATGCCTGCCGTGGTTAGCAACAATTTACATGGGTCAACAAAGTATTGACCTTCGCCATAACCTTCAAACTTGTGCCAGTTTGCATCTGGCTCGAACATGAAGAACTTCTTGTTGGTCGCGATCACATCAGTGTCGTAACTGCCCCAAGGTTGACCTTCAATTTCATTTGGAATGAACGGACGAATTAACTCACAACTTTTGAGAATTTCTTTACGCGCTTCGATACCTGTCTTAACTGCGTCGCTCCATAAACGTAAGCCTGCTTCACCATCGTGGATCTTCGCGTTCACATCCAATGCAGCAAACAACGCATAGAACGGAGATGTCGATGCGTGCATCATAAACGCGTTGTTAAAGCGTTTGTGATTGCAGTAACGAGCTTGGCCTTTGATATGGCGGTCTTTTTTGTGGATTTGCGACGTTTGAGAGAAGCCAGCTTGTTGCTTGTGAACTGACTGAGTCACGATCACACCCGCATCTTCTGGTTTCAGATCCAGTAGCAGTGGCGAACAATCTTTCATCATAGGGATGAACTGCTCGTAGCCTACCCATGCCGAGTCAAACAAGATGTAGTCACAAAGGTGGCCAATCTTATCCATGACGTAACGAGCATTATAAATTGTACCGTCGTAAGTCCCCAACTGGATGATGGCCAGGCGGAACGGACGTTCATCTCGTGCACGCTCTGGAGATACTTTCGCGATTTGAGCACGAATATACTCTTCATCGAAACAGTGCTCATCCATACCACCAATGAAGCCCCAAGGGTTACGCGCCGTTTCTAGATAAACTGGCATACCACCCGCTTGGATTAACGCGCCGTGGTGATTCGACTTGTGGTTATTGCGGTCGAACAATACCAAATCACCTTCAGTTACTAGCGCATTACACACCACTTTATTTGAAGCAGAAGTACCGTTAAGTACGAAGTAAGTTTTGTCAGCGTTAAATACTTTTGCAGCGTGTGCTTGCGCTTGGTGTGCAGAACCTTCGTGGATCAGTAAGTCACCTAAGTCCACGTCCGCGTTACACAAGTCGCTACGGAATAGGCTTTCGCCAAAGAAATCGTAGAATTGTTTACCAGCAGGGTGTTTTTTGAAGAACTGACCACCTTGGTGCCCTGGACAGTCAAACGCCGAGTTACCCATCTCAACGTAGTGCGTTAATTGCTTGAAGAAAGGAGGGAGCAGACGACACTCATATTTAGTCACGGCTTCATTAATTTGACGGCAGTAGTAATCGATAGATTGTCTTTCTAAATCAATAACCCCTGTTAACCAAACGTAATCTTCTGCCGAAACTGGAGTTTCATCGGTCACTAAGAAAACAGGAATTCCGTACCCTGTTTCCGAAATCATTCTGTGCAGACCCGCTTTAATGTCTGCTGACGTAATAATAGCTGCACCAACGTCGGTTAATTCAACTTGTTCTAAAGGCAGTAAGTGACGGTTAAATTGTTCATCTAAAGATTCAGCTAATAAGCTAAAGTCTTCAGGCATGTAATTACTAACACCTATAATTAAACGTTTCATTTGAAATATCTCTTTTTTGTTCTTTAAAAATGACAAGGACAGATATTACAAACGAAATATTTATTTAAAATTCAAATTACAAATTTCGTGATTAAATTTTCATATTTAAAAGACTTATTTTATCGAATTAAAATTTAGAGACTTTCATCACTTTCCAATTTCTATCTCAATGATATTGAAACGCACCTAAAAGGAAAGATCCTTCAATAATTATGTGACAACGCCCATTATTAAAAAGAAGGTTATTATAATAAAATAAAGTTTTGAGATTTACATCACTATATAATAAGTTAAATTATATTATTGCAGTTTAAAACACCTCGCTTTTAACCAAATTTAAACACATAATAAAAGAGCCATCAACACATGTATTGATGGCTCTTTACTTTGGATATAAAGAAAAAACAACTTAATTGAATAAATGACTATCTAGCTTGACTCCACCATTCGACCATTGCTGATAACGCTTTACAGACATGCCTGACGAGTACATGGTATGTTTACAATCCATACACTCAACAAAATACAGCCCACTCATTCCTGCCATAACGTGCAGCCTTCGGCTATCGCAGCGCTTGCAGGACAGGCGCTTTACTTTGGTGTTGACGTCAATACGCCAAGCAAAGTTTAACGTTTCGTGAGAGCATAAAGCGTCAACAGCACTATCTTTAAAAGGATGCTCACTAAGTAAATAATTAATGGCGTAATCGTACACCGGGGGGATTGAAGATTTTCCACTTTCAATATTACTTATCTTAGCAACGGAAACGCCTAATAAAGAAGCGAACTCAGCCTTACTGTACTCTAAGATAAATCTTGAAGAGATGAATTTATCTGCACTAATGATTCTCAACATACACAAATCTCTAATAGAAATAAAAACAGAGCAAACTAATTCGCTCCATTTCTGCTGAAACATGTAATGAAAAAGTTACTTCCTAGTGTAATTCTGCATATTATCTATGCTATTTTATTTTGCACGTCATCTTGCGCCTAATTAATTATAAAATCAATAATCCATGCCTAAATATAAAAACACAATTTAAGATTTATAATACAATTTTTAATTTACATTATTAGATAAAGTAATGAATACTATTCACCTATTACTCTGGGCATCAAGTATTGCTCTTCAATCATTATTACTATCAATTGAAGAGACTTGATTTGAGCCCAACAGGAGAAGTAGATAAAGAGGGAAATCCCTCTATTTGAAGATAAACATATCCCATCTTAGCGAAGCACTAAAAATGTGTTGAAAAATCGAATAAATAGTATGCAGCCCAGTAAATGAATCGCTTAGATAAGTTTACAGTCTGTAATTGTGATCGACAGAGATACTGAGACAGAAAGGCAAAAGAAAAGCCTCAATTATGAGGCTTATGGATAAGATAAATTATGGTTGAAGGAAATTCTGCGTGAAATCGAGCGCCTCTTTAGAGAGCTTTTTTTCGGTGGACGATGTGGTTGTCTGTCCCTCCGTCGTTGCGGTCGTCATGTCAGGCTGGAAGTTCGGCGCCGATGCTTCATCCCATGCGTTAGCATCGTCTTTATTTTCGTCACTCAACACCGCGTTAAGCTCCTCCTCTGCAGGAAAATACGCTTCGCGTTTGTACACCTTGTTCAGCGCCCGAATAATGGAATGCTTTCTCACCATCCCTGACGCAAGCTTTCTTTGCAACGGTTTCGCTATGGATTGCAATCCAACGACGACATCAACACCAATATTGGTTGCCACTTCGTCACGCAACGTACGCGCTGGCTGATACCCCATATTGGCAGCAAGAAACAACCAAACATAAGCAATCGCATTGCCTGTTTTACCTTTGTCCTTCCACGCTTCGCCAGCATGATACATCGCCTCGGCGCTACCACCTTCTGCGGCTCTTTCAAGCCAATAGCAGCCTTTGACCATGCTTTTTTCTGTACCAACACCATTTAGGTAACATAAGCCAACTTGGATCTTTCCGTCCGCACTGTCTTTTTCAGCCGCTTTCATAAACCAATAAAGCGCATCTGCACTGCGCCCTGCACTATTGTCTGGTGAAAGTTGCCATTCACCCATGTAAAGCATGGCATCAATGCAGCCTTCTTCGGCTGCAGTTTCAATCAGTTGGTTACCTTTGGGAATATTTTTTTCCGTTCCGCGACCAAAAACCAACGCTTTGCCTGTCGCAAATTTCGCTTCGGTATCCCCTTCCATTCCGGCAATGGCGGTACGCCAAAAGTTTGCCTGCTCTTTTAAAATCACATCTTCACGCATGCGCTCACTCAAGCGAACAATACCGTACATTCCCGTCACGTTGTCCAACTTAGCGGCTTTATCATACCAATACAGCGCTTGACGAATGTTGTCCTTCTCGGCTTCTTTCGCTAGAAATAAAATGGTGGGGATATGCCCGGTTTCTGCTTTGAACTCACGCTCTTTACGCTCTTGCTCTCGCGCTTTTTGCATCGCCTTTCGATAAGCGGCTTCGCGAGCTTTCCTCTCTGCCTCGAGTCTCTGTTTCCGCATCGACAACGAGATCATCCACACAAATATCAGGACGAGTGAAAGGCCAGTTGCCGCAATGGCAATGCCCATACTACTCATAAATAGCCTCTTTTGGTTTCAGGGCCCAATTCATCTCCCTCTCAGGGAAATATTAAGATTACGCGCCGACATAACGCCGACTACCTTCATTATATAACGACCACTTAGCGAAAATCTGAAGCTTGCCAAGACTTAATGGCGGTATTTTATTCAATATCAATGCAACTTATTTTTAATTAAAAAATATCACTGCGATTTTTATAGAACTTAATCACGGTTTTGGGGCTGAGATATTCTCCTCCCCTATCATCCCCCCTTGCTCCTCCTATAAAAATTTACATTTTAATGATGTGCAGAAGCTCTCACTATGCGTCTGTTTTATTATTTAATTTGTGAACAAAATCGACTGTGACAGAAAATTTTCACTTGTAAAAAACTTAACTGCCTGCTCTCACATTTTGCTGATGATTCAGTGTATTAGCATCTAGTTGAACATTTCCTTTTTCGGCATCTGCCTTTCTAGCGTGTGCGAAACCTTCTTGATGACTGAGTCAGCGAAGGCAGCGCGCAGCTCAATATCAATTCAATAACAATGGATTTGTAAACGTGGACAATAAGACATTTAAATTATCAACAATTGCCAAAACCGTACTGCCTTTGATTTCCGTCGCAGTCATCAGCGGTTGTGGTAGTGATAGCACGAACGAAGATACGACGAACCCAGACTCAGGCTTGTACCCTGCGGGAGAGAACGAGGTCGTCATTTATTACAAACGCGATGTGGCGTCCGCTTCAACGGCCAGCGACTACGAAGGTTGGGGCTTGCACCTGTGGAACGGTGAGGGCTGTACCAGCACAGATTTAGACGCAATGGGCATTCCTGGCACAGGAACGGATTGGTCGGCACCGCATCCATTCGATGGCATCAACGACACCTACGGTGCTTACTACGTACTGAAAGTGAACCCAGATGCCTCTGACCCACACGAATGCATGAACTTCATTCTGCACAAAGGTGATGAGAAAGCATTCGGCAGTGCAAACTCAAAAGTGGAGCTGACGAAAATCGGCGAATCTAAAGGGTTGTTTGGCTTCCACGGCAGCAGTGAGCTTTACTACGAGCCAATCGAAGAACGCCCTGTTGATATTGATGGTCAAAAAGCGCATTGGCTAGATGCCAACACCATCGCGTGGGAAGCGGCGGCCAATGCGGATTCCATGAAGCTGTTCTACAGCCTCAGCAACGACATTAAAATGGATGAAGACAAGCAAATCTCCGGTGGCACGGCGGTTGAGTTGACGAAAGCAGGTGATTTATCTGATGGTCTGAAATCACGCTTCCGTCACCTTGCTAGCCTCCAAGCTGCAGGCATTGATGTCGATGACGCGACTCTACGCACGATCCTGAAATCACAAATCGTTATGGTAGCTTACAACGCAAATGGTGACGTCATTTCTGCAACTGAAGTGCAAAAGCCGGGCGTTCTCGATGCAGTATTTGCCGATTCCAAGGCAGGTAACGCGATTGGTCAAGAACTCGGCGCAATTGTGGAAGGCGGTGCCGCAACCTTCAAACTATGGGCACCAACTGCCCAAGATGTTGATCTGATAATCTACGATGAAAACTTAGCAGAAGAAGCGACCGTTGCCATGACGGAAGACCCAGCAACAGGTATCTGGGTTTCTGAGGCACAAAGCAACGTTGTCAACAAATACTATCGCTACCAAGTTAAGGTATACCACCCAACAACTGGCGTCGTTGAAACGCGTTTGGTAACAGACCCATATTCAATGAGCTTGTCTAAGAACTCACGATACTCGCAAGTGGTTGATTTAGATGATCCAAGCTTAATGCCTCAAGATTGGAAAAACTACGCACGCCCAACGGTTAAAAAAGACGAAGACCACGTCCTTTACGAGTCACACATTCGTGATTTCAGCTTTAACGACAGCAAAGGCACACCAAGTCTTGATGGCAAATATCTGGCGCTTACAGAACCTGAGCGTGAGTCTGTATCTCACTTACAAGCTTTAAAAGATGCTGGCCTAACAACGCTACATATCCTGCCAGCATTTGATATTGCAACCGTGGATGAAGACGCTGACAAACGAGTCGATATCACCGACACCGTGGGTAAACTTTGTGGCATCAAGCCAGAAGCCTCCATTTGTGAGACCGAAGATGACGGCAAAGTGATTGAAGAGGTATTAAATAGCTACGACCCAACAACGGGCAAAGCACAAGCGTTGATGAACGATCTTCGCATGCTAGACAGCTTCAACTGGGGTTACGACCCATACCACTACACTGTACCAGAAGGCAGTTATGCGACCGATCCTAACGGGTCTAAACGTATCCTTGAGTTCCGCGAAATGGTGCAAGCGACGCATAAAATGGATCTGAAACTGGTCATGGACGTCGTGTACAACCACACGAATGCATCTGGTGTGAACGAAAAATCAGTACTGGATAAGATTGTCCCTGGGTACTACCACCGCCTAAACGTCAACACTGGCGGCGTAGAAAACTCAACCTGTTGTGATAACACCGCCACCGAAAACCTAATGATGGGTAAACTGATGGTTGACTCATTGATGGTGTGGGCGGATGACTATAAAGTCGATGGTTTCCGTTTTGACCTTATGGGCCACCAGCCGAAAGATGTCATGGTTTACGCACTTGAAAAAGTCCGTGAAATTGATCCGAATACTTTATTCTACGGCGAAGGCTGGGACTTCGGTGAAGTCGCGCAAAACGCTCGCTTCGATCAAGCAACACAAGTCAACATGGCGGGGACAGAAATCGGTACTTTCTCTGATCGTCTGCGTGACGCAGTTCGTGGCGGAAGCCCGTTTGATGGCGGTGTAGATTCAGAAGGTAAGCACCCACTTCGCTTCAACCAAGGCTTTGGTAACGCTGCTTACCCGAACGAAGAAACCAAAACTGACGCAGAATCTGTGAATGGCCGTCTACACAACCAAGATCTGGTTCGTCTAGGTATGGCTGGTAACTTAGCTGACTACGTCCTTCTGGATTACAAAGGCGAAACCAAACTTGGTAAGAATGTTGATTACAATGGTGCTCCAGCAGGCTACACAAAAGTGCCATCAGAGAACATTTCCTACGTGTCTAAGCACGATAACCAAACGCTGTGGGACAACAACGCTTACAAGATTGCGACAGGTACTTCATCTGCTGAGCGAGCACGAATGCAGTCTGTATCACTATCAACGGTGATGCTAGGTCAAGGTATTCCGTTCATTCACATGGGTTCTGAGCTATTGCGCTCTAAGTCAATGCAGCGTGACTCGTACGATTCTGGTGACTGGTTCAACCGTGTATTCTTCGATGGAAGCGACAATAACTGGAACGTTGGTCTACCACGTGAAGACAAAGACGGTGCAAACTGGGAGTTGATCAAAACCATCGTCGGTGACAGCACGGCGAAACCAGACTCAACGGACATCGAGCTGACGAAGCAACAATTCCTAGAGCTACTAAAAATCCGCAGTACAAGCGAACTGTTCCGCTTAGACACCGCGCAAGAAGTGATGAATCGTGTTGATTTCCGCAACGTGGGCCAAGACCAAGTAGAAGGCTTGATTGTGATGTCTATCGACGATGGCACATCAGCAGGTGCCGATTTGGATTCGAACTACGATGCAATCGTGGCCGTTGTGAACTCAACATCAACTGAAAAATCTTTCAAAGTTGCTGGCGCAACTGGTTTCGAGCTGCATGAAGTTCAACAAAACTCTGCGGATGACATCGTGAAAGGTGCAAGCTTCGCCAATGAAACGTTCACAGTTCCAGCACTGACAACAGCGGTATTCGTACAGCCACAAGACGGCGCGCAAGGTGCAGGCCTACCAGTAAACACGGACAATAAAGACGTATCGAGCATTCCTCCTTACGGCGAAACTGTGGTTTACGTCAAAGGCACCATGAACGAGTGGTCAGATAGCAGTGACTGGGCGATGACCTTTATTGGCAATGGCATGTACTCTGTAACTGGCGTTCTTGAAGCTGGTGAACACGAGTTCAAATTTGCGGATTCAGGATGGGCAAATCCAAACATCGGTTGTGATGCTGCGGATTTGGCTTCTGGCTCACTAGACTTAGGCTCTGCGGGAAACTGTACGTTGTCTGTCGCTGAAACTGGTAAGTACAACTTCACTCTGAACGCGTTACATGTTCAAGATGAAAGCGTAGAAAAACCTGTCGTTTCAGTAACGAAGTCAGCAGATGCACCAACGTTCGGTGAAACAGCACTTTACCTACGTGGCACTATCACCACATGGGATACTCCAGCGCAAGACTCCACTGCGAAGTTCAGCTATGTAGCAAATGACGTTTACTCGCTAGACATTGACCTAGCGGCGGGCAACTACGAGATGAAAGTTGCGAGCGCAGACTGGGCAGCAGACACCAACTTCGGTGGCGAAGGCAGTGTTGAGCTTGGTAAAGCGCTAACGATGGAAGTCGGTGGCGGTAGTGCAAACCTCAAAATTGCGATTGCAGAAGCGGGAAATTACAACTTCCACTTCAACGCGGCTGACAAGTCGGCGCCAATCGTGACGGTAACGAAAAACTAGTTTCATTTAAAAACATCCGTAATGAAAAAGGGGAAGCATCGCGCTTCCCCTTTGTTTTGTTGGCGTCACTAAATGGTGGATACCAAAATCAAGAAGGTGTTAGTTTCCCCAAATCTGTTCAACAAACTCAGGGTGATCAATGAATGGATTACGATTGCCCTGAAACTCAAACACTTGTTGATTGCGGTTTTGTTCTTTTTCACTAACCGGATCATTTTTGTGCCAACGTTTCAGCATGTTTAACATCCAAGGTTCAAAAACCGTTGAACTTGAACCATCAAGGACAGCATCCGCATTACTTGAGTTACCTTCCCAGTTACCTACAACATTTTCATAGCGGGTTGCCATGTAGAAATAGGCACGAGCAAAGTCGCCTTTGAACTCATCGATCGGCTCAAACACCGTACCGGAATAACCTAGGCTAGTACTTGCTTGACCAAGTTTAGAACCATTACTAGACACGTACGTCGCGGTGGCAACTTCACCAAATGGCCAGTTACTGCGCTTCGCATTCACATAGCCATCGGTCGCAAACAAATGGTGACCATCTGAGTTCATCGGCTCAACTTTGCCGCCAAACCAGCTTTTCGGGAACGAGTGTTCACGGTTGTAGCAATCCCCTTCTTGGCTATATTGACCACATTGGTCTGTCACTTTCGTGAAGCTGATAGCATCACTGCCCGCAGGTTTCTCTGAATACATATCGAGAATAGAGCCATCATTTTCGTAATAGCGATCAATATCAGCATCTTTTACCAAGGTCCACACCGCAGAATAACCTCGGCTAGTGTGGTTGTTGATGATGTTAAACAGCGCCGTTTTTAGAGCGTAGCCCGTCTTGCCAGACGCCGCTTGGTAGTAACCATCAACTACTGGTGGGGTCGTGGTTGAGTCACCTAACGTAAAGTCAGTGGTTTCGCTTTTCGCAAATTCAGCGCCAGAGGCAAGTGTATTATCCCCCACCTTCAACGCGTAAGACCCCGAACCATTGCCACAGCAAATGCCGTCGCCATAGCTGTCTTGAATCGTAAATTGGTAGCTACCATCGGCTAAACACATGGTCTTTTCAACAGTGGTTGACGACTCATACCCCTGACCAGAGAAAAGCACTTGCGCTTGGCTATTTTTCAACTCCCAGCTAGTTTCTGAGCCATAGTTGTCCGTCGTGAGTGTAAGAACCACTTCATGATCGCTACAATTTTCTACAGGAGGTTGTGTACTTGTCTCGGTCGGTTGAAAATTATCGACGTAGACAACTTCTGAGCCATCAAAACCGGCCTCATCGTAAAAACGCAGACCGACGTTGATGGTCTTGTTCGAGCTCGCTGTGTAGTTGTGCGCCAGCTCTTGCCACTGGTTTACCTGCTGCGGATCTGAGTAATTGTGATAACCATCAACCACCAGACGTGCTTTTACATTTCCTTCGGTGTGATAAACCGAGACAGAAAACGGATAGGTTTTCCCTTGCTCCACATTAATGGTTTGCAAAAGGTCAGTGTTGCTTTGGGTACCTGTATTCACGACGACTTGAGCAGCCAGGCCGCCCGATTTGATTTGTTCGCTGCTTGGCGACACCGCGATGCCAGCGTCAATCACTGACCACTGCGTAGGCGCACTGCCATTCCATTGTTCAAAGTCACCATTGAGAATTTGGCTATATGCAAGCGGAGAGCTAATAACAGCAAGAAGACAGAGGGGTTTCGTTATGGATTTCATTATACTTTTCCATTAGTTATGTAAATCCCAAACACGATAAACATATTAGTAAGGCATAAGTAATCCTTCGGTCACACTTTTACGTTGCACAAGTGTTAATTTACTTTTTAATGTGCAGCTTATCTCACAAATATCTACCGGCTGAAAACAAACGCCAATGCAAAAAGCGAAGCGACCTGTTGGCCACATCGTTGGAAAACCATTAAGGGAAAAGTAAAACGGACGGAAAAAAGCCAAGTGTGCGCCTATGGGGGTCAGCAACAACACTTGGCTTGTTTATAAGAAAGCTTGTGGTCAGCTCAACTGGTGAGCATCAATTCTGGATAATTCCTTAAGGTTTTACCGCAAAGAATCGCCCTTGTAATGGCGACATCAGAATCTGATATTGACCATTGCTCGAAGTAATTTTTTCATTCGTGAGCAAATCCACCAACTCACCAGTACCAACACTCTCCTGAGTAAGAGTGACGCTTCTAGCGCTCTCTAAGGTATTTAGCGCAAACAAGACTTTGTCCGAACCAGATTGTTTCAAGTCCACATAACTGCCGTTACTCGCAACTAAATTCGTGCGTGACCCCTGATACAATGCTGGGTGCGCACTGCGCATCGTCATCAGCGATTTCACGTAAGCTTTGAGATCGGCTTGGTTTGCATCAAGCGTCGCCGTCACGCCTTCAATTTTCGCACTGCTGCGCGCAACGTGATCATCGCACAAACCTTGAATGGCACAGATGTTGTTGTCTTCTTTTGCGGCAAAACCATCCACTTGATCCCCGATTTCATCACCGTAGTACAACGTGATTGGCCCGGTGTACGCCGCTTGGAAAGCAAACGCGGCTTTATGGCGTAACCAATATTCTGCATCATTCACATCCGCCAAGTTTCCGCGCTGTAACAAGTCACCAAAGCGCACTAAATCATGGTTGCCGATCATCAAATTCGGCTGCGCATGTGTTGGATATTGGTTGTGTGTGCTGTAACCGTTGTCTAGCCAATCCACACCGCGACCACCCACGCCGCTCTCATTCACGGCCAAAGTTTCAACGATGCGATAGCGCATAGGAAAATCAAATGCAGAGCACAGTGCCGGATCGCTGTTCGATCCATACGCCTCATTCGCGATCTCAGACTCCCCTTTCCAAATCTCTGCCACCATGTAACCCAACGGATTCACTTGTTCACCTTTGCTATTGGTGTACGTCACACTTTGTGAGGCTTCATCGACAGCTTTACGAAGTTGTGTCCAAGCGTCTGTCGGAACTTGATAGGCTTGATCTAAACGCCAGCCGTCAATCTTGAGTTCTTTGATCCAATACGTTGCTACCTCTTTGTAGAAATCGAGACTGGCCGGGTAATCAACGGGATTGTTTGAGCCAGAAGGCAACAAGCCGGAAGGTGAGGGTTTGATCAAGCCATCTTTGTGATGACCAAATACGCCATCAAAAAACACGTATAAACCGCGTTTGTGTGCTTCTTCAACTAGAGTTTTCGCGGTCGCTAAATCACCAAATTTTGGGTCGATCTTAAAGTAATCTGTAGCAAAATAGCCCGTGGCATCCAAACGATCGGCCCAGTGATCTTGTCCTGCGATCGCTTCAGACTCAAAAACTGGCGTCAACCAAATCGCGTTCATCCCTAAATCTTGGATGTAATCAAGTGAATCAATCACCCCTTGCAAATCGCCATTATGATGACTGGTGCCATAGCCCGTACCGTGACCAATGCTTGCATCGCCATCCACAAAACTCTCGACCATGATTTGATAAGTACGAAGTTGGTTACTTTGCGCCATGACATTGGCTTGGCAAGCATAACTGGTATCCGGTAGCGGAGTGCTGCTATTAGTATCGCCACCACCAGAAGAATTACACGCAGATAAAGCACCAATCACACTTAACGCAAGCAGCGATCGATACAGGCGATGGTTACGTCGGACGTTACGCATTTTACTCTCCCTAACTTACTCAAATTAAGTAAAAACATTTGAGTAATAAAATTAACCCCAACATGCTTCCCATGTAGGGGTTAATAAATAAAAATAGATTTTAAATAACTGAATGGAATATTATTGGCACTTATTAACCATAATTGAATAAGGTGAGCCATCATCTTTAAATTCTAAACTCCAAAGATATTTACCAGGCTCTTTAATTTCTAGTTTTGTATCTGTACCGTAACCACCGTAAGTCAGTTCATTTAATTGTCCTACCGATAGTTTTTTACCTTTGGCAGTGAACTGCGGTTTCCATTGTTCAGCGGCATACTGCATTTTGTAATTACCTGAAACCTCATCGGTAATCACTTGATATACATTATTCCCCTTATAGGTCAGCTTGCGCTCGGCAGTGTGCTTCCAATCTGCATTTGGGAAACTACCTACAACAAAAATGTCTTTAGACAATGGGCCTGATTCTGCCGAATCCGGCAAACTACAATTTGTCATCATATCAATCTGAGTGCTCGTAAATGCAACCGCATTATGTACTTCATCTTGGGTTGTATTTTCTGATGATGTGGACGAGCAAGCAGACAAGATAGACACAGCAGCTAACGTACATGCTGTATTTATAATTAATTTTTTCACGTTATATCCTTATTTTTATTATACCAAGTACTAATTAAATTAGAACATATATATTATGACTCTAAGTAAAATAAACTTTAAATAGAAATAATATAATGTGTGAAAAAGATAACTAAATGCGCAATAAAAAAGCCGACTATCTTAGCCGGCTTTTTGAAATTACCTATTTGCTATTCACTGCTTTTACAAATACTTCTTGCGCACCTTCAATTCCTAACGCTTTTGCTTCATCAAGTAAGCTCAGAGCTTTAGGGATATCATCTGCTTTTACCGCCGCTTTAATTGCGTTGTGGTAGTAAGTTTGTGTTTCAGGCTGTACTGATTCAACCGCCTTGACCGCAACTGGAGCCGCTGTTGGTCCACTACTTGATGTTCCGATTGAGAAGAAACTCACACGGTCAATCGAGACTTCAATCTTACCTGTATCACTGTTTGGAATTGGAATATCTTTTACTTCTGGCAAGTAATTGCCTCGTCCCTCTGCATCCAATCGCGCAGGGTGAATCACATCCGTAAATCCACCTAGATCCGATTGTTCAGTGTAAACAATTAGGTAAACAGAATCTAAACCCACTGGTGGGAAGAAGTCTTTTTCAGCGACTAGACGGTTTCCAAGATGAAGACGAGGTTTTGTGTACTCAAACTCCGCTTTGCCGTAGTTTTCAATTTCTTTACCGTTTTTATCTACGATAATCGCTCTTGGTACGAAAGCAGTGTCTTCGATAAAACTAGTGATTTTAATGGCAAACTCGCCACGGTCAGCAGGCAACTCAAACACCGCAACACGGCTGTCGATATCTTTGTATTTCAGCACTTGGCTCTGAGTAGTGATATCTACAATTGCAGAACTAGGAAGCTTCATTTTTACAGCTTGAAGCTCAGAGATAACATCAACTTGCTGTGCTTGAGCAACTTGAACTTGTTCGATTACTTCAGTGGATTGACAGCCAGCAAGCGCGACACATCCACTTAACATAAGGGCACGGAAGTACATACTTTTTCCTTCTAGTTATTTTTCTAAAGGTTTTTTGCACTAAAGCATCTTAGAGTGACTTTGGTGAAACGTCTAACTTTTCGAAAACCCTTAGAAAAATAGCCGACAGATGTCGGCTATTTGACTAGGACTGCTAGATAACTAAGAGATTACTCGATTACCACCAAGCTTCAGCTTGGATACCGAATACGAAGTCTGAGTCACCTTTATCACCGAAAGTAGTGCCTTCTTCATCAGTGATGTAAGAACCGTATACGCGTAGCTCTGGACGTGCCCAGAAGCTGTCACCCATTGCCCAAGCTTGAGCAACTGTAAATTTATGACCGCCAAAGTCTTCGCCTTTCTCGTTTTCACCAGCATTGTAACCTGCTTCGAAAACAGTACGCATTGTGTCGTTCCACTTGTACATTGGACGAACTACAACAGAGAACTGATCTGAATCACCTTGACCACCACTGTAACCGATGTCAGAACCTGCTAGGTAAGCTAGTTGGTGACCCATTTCCCAGCTTTCGCCCAAGTTCATTACACCCCAGTTGATCAAGCGATAACCTGTTGCGTCGTTTTGAAGGCCAGAACGGTCGTAGTATGCACCAGCCCCCCAGAAGTTAGCAGCTTGAACACCGTAACCTGCTGTACCGTATTGAAGAACAGTTTGGTTGAAACCGTTGCTTAGACCTTGGTGAACGATTGCTGTAGCAAGAATGCCGTCATCACCATCAACTGATTTGTCATCTTTTTCAGTAGAAAAGTTGTACGCAGCTGCTAGTTCAAGTGTTGCGTTTTCCCACAGACCGATATTTGCTAGACGAGCATCAAAAATGTAGCCGCTACCGTTGTCATCTTCCCCATCTTGGATAAGAGCAAGAGATAGTTTTTGGTTACCTACTGAAAGGTTTTCGATACCACCACCAGTACCAGAAGTGTTTAAGAAGTAGAAGTCAGTGATGTGGATATCTTTACGTTGGTAGTAAGTTTTACCAGCCCACATGGTTGCGTCTTTATCAGAAGCAATCAGACCTTTCGCTTTAACTGCGAATTGCGCAACGTTGAAATCGCCATCTTCCCAGCCAGCTGCTCCGTCGTTACCTTGAGCAATCATAGACTCAATACGCCAAGTTTGGTCGCCAGTTTTAAGGTCTTCAGCAAGGCCGATCTCGTAGTAGTTGTCGTTTTCGTTACCTAGACGACCAATACCATTCTTCATGAAAGACACATCAGCTTCACCGTTGCCACTAATACCAGTACCAGCGCGCATGTAACCATTAAAGTCCACTGCGAAAGCAGAACCAGCAGCTAAAGTTGCAGCAACAGCCGCTGCAATTATACTTACTTTTTTCATTCTTAACTCCATTAAGGGTATTTATAATTCTGTCTTCCCTGCTCACTCTTTTAGGTGAATATAGGCAGTAAAAACACACCTAAAGAAAGAGAGGTAAGATGGGAACGAATCCCCGTTTGTTTCAACAGTTATGAGATTACCCGAGGCGTACAAGGATGACTTCCTCCGCCCCAAACTAATTTAGGGGGGATGAGAAGGGAGTAGAAAATTTACCGAATGGTGTTTTTTCGAGTCAGATCACCAATCTAGGGAGGAATTAGTAAGTTTATTCGGTTTTGAGCCGCTACAAAGTGATAGCCATTTCATATTTTTGACTCTAAGCCGTCACATAAAGTAATTAAATTACATGAATATTTTTATATTTAGGGTGGTTGACCTTAGTAAGACAAAGTTTTTAACTTATAGTTTCCTAAAGGTAGCAATAAATATTAAATAAAGTATCTCCGATGACACGACTTCTCTCTCGCCCATACCCCTTGGGTGCAACTGTAAATAAAGAAGGTTGTAACTTCTCTATTCACGCACCAGGGAATAAAGACATAAAACTCGCCCTGTTTGCAGACGATGGCAGTTACGCGCTTCATGATTTACCGAATGAATACGCTGGCATACGTCATACTTTTATTCCGGATATTAAGCCGGGGCAAAAATACGGTTACCTTGTCTCCCACAAGGAAGAGCCACTATTAATTTCTGACCCTTACGCAAAGTCAATTGATAAGGCCCTCCACTACCACCCTCCCTACTCTCCAGCCAAAAGTTTCGATATGCCGAAGTGCATCGTTATCGAAGATAATTTTGACTGGCAAGATACGGATCATCCGCGTATACCAAGAGAAGAGATGGTGTTGTTTGAGACACACGTCAAAGGGCTTACCCAACTTCACCCAGAAGTTGAGGACAAGCTGAAGGGGCGCTATTTAGGTCTTGCATCACCTAAAATGCTGGCCTTTTATGAACAGCAAAACATCAACACGCTGCAATTGCTACCTGTCGCAGCGTGTATGCATGAGCCTCACCTACTAGAGATGGAAAAGGTCAATTATTGGGGATACAACCCTTATCTCTTTATGGTACCCGATCCGCGCTACGCAGAAAAAGACGCCGTCACAGAGCTCAAAACAACGATTCGAGAACTGCACAAAAACGGCATCGAAGTGATTCTCGACGTGGTTTACAACCACACCGCAGAGGGTGGTGAAGGGCCTACAATTTTCAACCTGAAAGCGCTCGATTCCCGTTTTTACATCAAACATGGCAACCACTTCGCAAATTACACTGGCTGCGGAAACACGGTCGATCTCACCTATCAACCCGCTTTAAACCTTGTGATGGATACATTGCGCTACTGGGTTAGCGAATTTAAAATCGATGGCTTCCGTTTTGACTTGGCTGCAACGTTAGGTCGACAGGGCGATGATTACAACCCAGAAGCAGCTTTCTTTAAAGCCGTCGCGCAAGACCCAATTTTGCGTGAAACCAAATTGATTGCCGAACCTTGGGATATTGGTCCAAATGGCTACCAAGTGGGTAACTTTCCATTTGGTTGGAACGAGTGTAATGACAAACTGCGTGATATTTCCCGCAGTTTTTGGCGCGGTGATCAAGGCTATTTAAAAGAGTTTGCCACTCGATTAATGGGCTCTCGTGATATTTATAGTGCAGCGAACTGGCCATACAAACTCACGGTGAATTACATCACGTATCACGATGGCTTCACACTGCAAGATTTAGTGTCTTACAAGCATAAACACAATGAAGCTAATGGCGAAGAAAATCGCGACGGCCACGGTGACAATCGCTCAGAAAACTACGGTGTCGAAGGCGAGACGGAAAATCTGATGATCATCGCCACGCGTGAGAAGCAAAAACGCAACCTTATTGCCAGCTTGCTGTTTGCTTTTGGAATCCCACACATCCTCACTGCTGACGTGCTGTCTCACACCCAAGGCGGTAACAATAATGCCTATTGCCAAGATAACGAAACCAGTTGGCTTAACTGGGGAGAAACGGAGCGTAAGCAACATTTCAAAGCATGGATGTCACAAATGGTCGCCAACCGAAATCAATACATGGTGCCATTTATCCGAGCTTTCAGTGGCGAAAACCGCAATAACAACCGCATTTTCTGGCGCCGAACAGACGGTCGCTTAATGGAGCATGATGATTGGAACCGTTTAAGCTCTGTCGCACTTCACCTTGGCATCGGTAAAGAAGGACAAGAGCTGGTCTATCTCATCAACCAAACTAACGCTACAGCGCGCTTTAAGCTCCCCAATGAGCGAAAGCAAGAATGGGTAACGATCTGCGACACAAACGTACGTAACCTTAACCCAGGGCATGTTGAAGGCGAGGTTTTGCTATCACCTACTTCGATGGTGATTTTGCACTATCAACCAAACCAACGCACACCAAAAGGTGAGCAAACGCATAGCTAAGTTATAAACGTTCCAAAAAAGGAAAGCCGATGCATCTCAGTGCTTCGGCTTTTTTGTTGGTTAGATTTGCCTAACTCATTATTCGCAAGGCGGTGCTAGGTGAATCAAAGCCAATCCACCTAGTGACGTTTCGCGGTATTTCTTGTTCATGTCCTTGCCCGTTTGGTACATGGTTTCAATCACCTTATCCAATGAGATCAAACATTTACTATTGCGCTTTAATGCCATACGAGATGCATTGATCGCTTTCATTGCACCCATCGCATTACGCTCAATACACGGAACTTGCACTAAGCCCCCAATTGGGTCACAAGTCATGCCTAGTGAGTGCTCCATGGCAATCTCGGCCGCAATACAAATTTGTTCATTGCTACCACCACGCAGCGCCGTCAAGCCAGCTGCCGCCATGGAAGAAGACACGCCAACTTCGCCCTGACAACCCACTTCGGCACCCGAGATAGACGCATTAGTTTTGTACAAAATGCCAATCGCACCGGATACAGCAAGGAAGTCTTTAAGCTGTTTAGTATCGAGCTCTTTGATGAAACGATGGTAGTACATCAATACCGCAGGAATCACACCCGCCGCACCATTGGTTGGTGACGTTACGACTTGTCCACCAGCGGCGTTTTCTTCACTCACAGAAAAAGCAAACAGGTTAATCCAATCCATGATTTCCATTGGATCGTTTTCGATTGCTGCATTTGCTTCAAGCTTCTTCAACAAGTTTGGCGCACGGCGGGTCACGTTCAAGCCACCATCCAAGATACCTTCTGTCTCAAAACCGCGCTCCATGCAACGCGTCATCACACGCCAGATCTGTTCTGCGCGTTGATTGATGGCTTCCATATCCTGAAACGCTTGTTCGTTTTTCAGAATCATGCCGCCAAGGCTCATGCCGTTCTTCTCTGCCTGTGCCAACATTTCGTCCGCACTGGAGAATGGAAACTCAACTTCTACGGGAGCAGTCGCACTGCCATTTTGCAGTTCATCCGCCGTTGCGATGAAACCACCACCGATAGAGTAGTAAGTTTCAAACCCAACCTGATTGCCATGCGCATCGAGCGCAGTAATCGTCATGCCATTCTCATGCAGAGGAAGATTCTCTTCATGGAACAACATATCCGTTTTGTAGTTGAATTCGATTTCATGACGGCCATCGACAGACATCATGCCCTCTTCAATCGCCTTGCGCATCGCTTTGTTCGCAGAAGCGATTTTGATGGTATCTGGTTTGTTACCCAACAGACCCAAAATCGTTGCACGGTCAGTATGGTGACCAATCCCTGTTAACGAGAGTGAGCCGTATAAATCGACTTGAATACGAACCACTTTTGCCAAGTTCGATTCAATCAAACGAGTGAAGTGGTAGCCCGCGATCATTGGGCCATTGGTGTGAGAGCTAGAAGGGCCCACACCAATCTTGTAAATATCAAAGATGGACAGCATAAACTTACCTATTACGACAATGCAGCATAAAGCCAATCAGGGAGAACCATACAAGCGGCGATGGTCGCCACAGCGAACACCAAAAGCCCGTAATGGCTTGCGGTTGGCTTTGCAAAAAGATGTTTTTGATTATTAATAAAGATTTGTTGTTCGGCAGTCACAGCGCCCCAACGACGACTCACTAACACACCAAACAAAAGGAAGACGAACGTACCAATTGGCGCGAACCACGGCCAAGCCACGTCGAGATACATCGCAGTAAACACCGCAATCACACTCATGATACTGCCAACGATCACGCCTTTTTCGTTGGCTTTCGCCCAGAATAAGCCAAGCACGAATGACCCCAGGCGGATACCAACGAAGATAGAAGTCAGACTAGCGATGGTTTTGAGTACCGATTCATTCGATACCGCCAGTAGCGCTGGCACTACCACCATGGCCGCAGCGAGCAAACTCATCTTTCTTGCGACTTTTTCGTAGTGCTCATCATCGGCACTCTTGCGAACGAAACGCTTGTAGATATCGAACGTCGCGACGGTCGCCATCGAGTTGTAGGTCGAGTCCAAGGTCGACATTGCGGCCGCTGCCAATGCGGAAATGATCAAACCAACGACGGTTGGGTTAGTGTGGTTGAAAACGAAATCCAAAATCACTTCGTTGCTGTTTTCAAACGATTGATCTTGATAGAAAACACTTAGAAGCACACCGAGTACCGCGAAGAATAAGTACACGAAAAACGCACCGTAACCACACAACAACATTGACTTCTGCGCCGTCTTTTCACATCTCGTCGCTAACGTGCGTTGGATGATCAATTGGTTGGTGCCGTACACACTCAAATGCAAAAAGCTCACGGCAACCACACCTGCCCAGAGTGTAGTATCTACGCCTAAATCAAAGTCTAAATTGATGATATTCAGGTGATCACGAGAAAGGTAATCTGCCGCATTAATCTCTGTCATTAGAATGGCAAAGATAGCGATGCTGCCCGCAACCAATACTGCAGATTGCAACATATCGGTCCAGATAACCGTGGAAATCCCGCCCGCATAGGTATAGCAAGCGGTGAAAATACTAATGTAGATAATAGCTTCAGAAATACTGATAGGCAGAACTTGCACTAAGATCAGCGCCACAGCATACAAAATCACCCCCGCAGAGATACATTGAACCACGATGAACACAATCGAGTTGATGGTTCTTGCATACACCCCAAAGCGGTGCTCAAGGTATTCATAAATCGAAGTCAGGCCCAGCTTATAGAAGACAGGCACAAAGAAAATGACGGTGAAAAAGATAACGATGGGATAGTTAAGGTGAATACTCATCGCTTCCATGCCAGAGCTATAAACCCAACCAGGCATCCCTACAAACGTCATCGCACTAATGTAAGTCGCAAGTATCGAAACACCCGCCGTAAACCAGCCAAATTGCTTTCCACCCGTGGAAAAGTCGCCACCATTGCTGTAGCGCTTATTCACTAAATAGCTGATTAGTATAGTGATTAACGCGTATAACGCAATCACCACAAAACTTGAGTACGTAACCATTTCAGGGTTTCCATAATTCTGGGTGCTAATTATTTGTGCTTGGATATTACTTTAAAAAAGCATATCTAAACGATAATCCCGCCATAACTGTGACTATAATCACCAATATAGACGGTTATATATTCAAAACTGCCAAAAAGACCGATTTAATGAGACTCCCATCACTAAAAATCACTAATTGGGTACGCATTCATTTTAAAATTGATATTGATCACGGATCTAATGACCTTAAAAAAACTATGATTCACCACGACACGAAATCGAAGATGATCCCAATAAGATCGTGTTCTTTAAGTTTGAATAGCAACAAATCCTAAGTGAAATAGAGGTTTATCGGTCATGAATGCCAAAAGACACATGAGCGAAGTTCCTATGATTCAAAGGGTAGCTGCCTATCTAGCGATACTGGTTGGTTACTTTTTTTATTGTTATAACTTTGTAATTATTGACTACGTACGCCCATACATTGTTGAAGCGTATGATGGTATTAGCCTGTCAGACACTGCCCAGTTCTATACATGGCAGTCGGTTGGTGCACTCATCGGTGCATTGAGCTGTGCTTGGTTCGCAACAAAATTTGGTAAGAAATCCACTCTTATTACCATCACAGCCCTAAACGGTGGCGCAACGATCATCAATATGATGTTCACCGACTACACAACATGGGCAGCGATGCGTTTCATCATTGGTTTGTCACTGGGTGGTTACTTCACCGTGGCAGTAAGCCTAATGATCGGCCTATTTACGCCAACGGTACGTGGTAAGTTGACGGCATTCGCGTCTTCTATGTTCTCTGTAGCACTGATGGTAATGGGTGCGTATGCAGCATTTATTGCAAGCATCGATGCACCTTGGGAAAGCCTAATGCTTGTTGGTGGTATCCCACCATTGGCAGCAGCTGTTGTCATGATCTTTGTACTACCTAGCGACAGCAAAGTGATCGCTTACGGTGAAGAAGAGCAAGCAAAAGCGGAAGAATCAGATGCACCAGCGAAAAAAGGCTCTTGGGGCGAAATGCTAAGCAAGCCTTACCGTAAGATCACACTAACGTGTCTATTACTGGCTGGCCTTAACTTCTACGGTTTCCAATTCTTTGGTGGCTTCGTAACCACTTACCTACGTGATGTACGTATGTTCGACGGTGCAACCATCGGTCTCATCTTCTCTATCTCAGCATTTGGTTCACTGTTTGGTGCGTGGTTCTGGGGTTGGGTAGCTGATAAATTCGGTCGTAAGGTGAACGCATTTGGCTTCATCCTAGCGGGCATCATGGTTTCAATCTTCTTTGTTGCACCTGGCGACATGGTGATTGGCGGCCTAAATATGCTGGCTCTACTTGGTCTGATTTACAACTTCGGTCTGTCTTCTTCAGCGGTATGGGGTGGTTACTTCTCAGAACTGTTCCCAGCACACCTACGTAGCTACGGCGCGGCGCTATTCCACGGCGGTCGTATCCTCGGTATGTGGGCACCAATGGTACTTATCTTCATCCAAGAACGTACCGACCTACAAACCGCAATGTGGGGTTCACCAATCGTATGGATCCTTGCTGGTCTTCTATGGCTATCACTGCCAGAGACACTAAAAGGCGGCGTGTTTGATAAGAGCAAAAAAGCCGAAGCAGCAAAAGCGTAACTGAATTTCAAAAACTCCGGCTGGCTCCCCGGCCGGATGAAAAAACTTAATTTCGAGTCCTGTTCCCAAAGCCGACTCGACAGCAAATAAGAGAGTTTATTATGTCTAAATATCAAGAAGCGAAACGCGTTGTACGTGAATACTTCAGCGCAATGGAAAACGCAACTCACGAGAACGTGGCAGAAGTACTAAAAGCACACACTTCAGAAGATTACCTATGGCGTGGTGTTTACCCATTCCGTGAGCAACATGGCGCTCAAGCAGCGGCTGACGTTTTCTGGGCTCCTTTGATGAAATCAATGACTCGCATGCAGCGTCGTCAAGACATCTTCATCGGTGGTGAGAACGAAGTAACATCAGGTGAAATCTGGGTAATGAGCATGGGTCATTTCATGGGTCTATTCGACGCTGAATACCTAGGCATGCGCCCAACTGGCAAAATCATGAACATCCGTTACGCAGAATTCAACTGTGTTGAAAACGGCAAGATCACTAAGACGGGCCTATTCCTAGACCTTCTAGGTGCAATGGACCAAGCGGGTTGTTACCCACTACCACCATCAACAGGTAAGCACTTCGTGTACCCTGGTCCTCGTAACCACGACGGCCTACTATTCGAAGACGCAGCACCAGAAGAAGGCGTAGCAACACTAGCACTAGTAAACAAGATGGTTGATGACCTATCTGCACTAAACGACAGCGGCGCTATGGGTTGCCCACCAGAAGTTCTTGAGAAGAGCTGGTCTAAAGACATGATCTGGTACGGTCCATGTGGTATCGGTGCGTCTTACACAATCCCTCGTTACCAACAGCAGCACCAATTGCCGTTCCGTAACAACCTGAAAGACAAGAAGTTTAACGGCCACGTATGTCGTTTCGCAGAAGGTAACTTCTCTTGTTTCTTCGGCTGGCCAAACCTATCTAACACGCCAATCGGTGGTTTCCTAGGTATGACAGGTGGTGAAGTACGCGCAGACATGCAAGTGGTTGACGTTTACTACCGTGACGGCGACAAGCTATCTGAGAACTGGGTACTGATCGACCTTCCTTACTGGCTAAAACAGCAAGGTCTAGACGTGTTCGAGCGTACTCAACAGATCCTAAACCCTTCTCTATAAGAAGTCCTAGGGGCGGATTGTCAACCCGCCTTTATGTTGCCTGAATCCCCTCTCGGTTCAGGCGACATGCTCCCAACTCGTGCCTCAAGGATGGGGCACAACCTCAAGATAGAACCCTTATTCACAACGGGCATGAACGCACGGTGGCTTTCTGCGCCCTGAATAATGAGATTGATAATGAAAAAGTCGACCTTTTCTACAGTGATTTTAGCAGCGCTTACTTCTAGCTCAGCCTTTGCTGCACACACTTTTGTTAATGACGCTGGCGACAGCCTAACCATCGATGGCCGTTTCGATCTTCGCTACCAAGACCGTGGCGGTGATGATAACGGAGAATGGAACAGCGGCAGCTCACGTTTCGGTTTGAAAGGCCAAATGGGTCTTGATAACGGCTGGACTGGTTTCGGTCACGCGGAATGGGGCTACAACTCTGGCGCGAACGGCGACAACATTTACGACCGCTTACTATACGCAGGTGTCGATCACGAAAAATACGGCAAGATTGCTGCAGGTACTAAGCAGTGGTCTACCTTCTACGACGTAGCATGGTACACCGATTTAGGTCGTGTATTCGGTACTCGTGGCTCCGGTGTTTACAACCTAGCTGACTGGGGTATCGCATCCGGTGCAGGTCGTGCAGAAAACTCAGTTACGTACCGTAATTCAATTAATGAAAAAGTGAGCTACGGCTTTACTTACCAAACCACGCGTGAAGATGTTGCTCTAGCAAGCAATGCGACAGCCTCATTGAAAAACGGCATGGGTGCGTCTATCACTTACAAACCCGTTGATGGCGTAACACTTGGTGCGGCTTACCATCAAAATGAAGTTACGGATCTGGATGCAAGCGTGGTTGGCGTAGAAAACGGCGACAACATGCGCATCATGCTATTGGGCGCGAACTACAGCAACGGTGGCTTCTACGCGGGTGCGACTTTCCACGTTGGCGAAAACTGGGAAGCAGCGAGCCAAGGTGGTACGGACGTAATGTTCGATACCCTAGGTGGCGAAATCTACACTTACTACCACTTCGACAACGGCCTACGCCCAACGTTGAACTACAACTACATGGAAGATCGCGGTGACGAGACACAAGGTTACGAGCGTAACTTGCTGATTCCTGGTCTTGAATACCACTTCCAGAAGAACAAATTCCTAGTTTGGACTGAATACCAGTTCGACCTAGGTAAAGATCAGTACGATGGCAGCAAATTCGAAAACCGTGATGATCAATTCGCGGCAGGTATTCGCTACTACTTCTGATAACCACGAGATAAGTTATTCCGGTTACGTAACTTATTCGATTTAGTGGAAATGGGAAATAAGAGCAAGCCTTACCTTTCTTGGGTAAGGCTTTTTTCGTATGCAAAACATGAAATGTGACTTGGGTACTACCCAAATTGCGCCACCAAAGACAATCCAATCCTTTATTTGCCTAAATCTTACTTATTTCTCTTTATGAGTACGTACCTATTTGTGTTAACCTAGTCACAGTTAAACTGACTTATGAATCAACTCACATGAATCCTGCAAAACAAACCGTAACATCGAAGGACGTTGCCAAACTGGCTGGCGTTTCTCAATCTACTGTATCGCGTGTGTTTGTTCCGGGCAGCTCAGTGTCAGAGAAGACCAAGCAAAAGGTCTTTGAAGCTGCGAAAGCCCTAAACTACCGTCCAAATGCTTTTGCACGTAGCTTGACCACCAACGAATCTAAGTTGATCGGTTTGGTATTCCCCGATGCGGATTACCCTATCCACATGAAAACACTCCAATTGATTTCAAGTGAATTGCAGAAGCAAGGCTACTCAGCAGTGTTGATTCCATGGCAAGTGGATGATGAAGACAACCACTCAATCCCGAACATCTTCCAATACCGTGTAGATGGTGTCATTGCCGCTTCCGCTACCTTCAACAAATCACTGTATGAAGAGTGTGAAGAGTTCAATATCCCTATCGTTCAGTATGCACGCGTCGTAGAAGGCACTAAGAGCAGTTACGTTATCAGTGACAACTACGAAGCTGGCCAACAAGCCGCGCAACTTCTGCACAAAAGTGGCGTGAAGAATGCGGTTTACCTGACGGGTGAAGTGCCAACCTTTACCAACGACGAGCGCCAAATCGGCTTCTGCTCTGAATTTGAAGACCTAACTAGTAATACGCCACGCATCGTTGAAGCCACTTATGATTACGCTAGCTCACTCGACAAAATCCGCGAAATACTCGCTGATAAAAACCGACCAGAAGCCGTGTTCTGTGCGACCGACAACCTTGCAATGGCTGTTATGGATATTGCGCGTATCGAATGCGGATTGAGTATCCCGCAAGACTTACAAGTCATTGGTTTCGACAATATTCCGCAGACAGAGTGGTTGAGTTATCAGTTAACCACATTCCGCCAAGATTTTCGTCGTCTCGCTCGCGAATGCGTGAAGATCATTGTTGATCAAATCAATACTAAAAACGGTAGCTTGGTCAAAATGATGGTACCAGTGAAACTAATCGAGCGGCAGACAACGAAAGCTTGAATGACTAAAGCCAACCATTCGGTTGGCTTTTTTATTTGCTTTTGCTCAACCTCAATGGTCCATTTAGTGTTGTAAGCATTAATGAACCTCTGTATATTTATGAGCCATTACAGCATATGAACCAAACTTAAAAGGCGTATAGTCCATATGGCTACTTATCTTTACACACGTTACTCGCCAAAGAATCGAGCTTATCAAGAGCACCTTAATACTCTAAAAGCTTTTGCGCCCGAAGCTCAGCATTTTGAGGATAAGGTTCGTGGTTGCATGCCTCCAACCGAGAGAGAGGCATTCTTACAACTGCTCGATTCCGTCAGAGCAGGTGATACGATTGTGCTCTGGTGGCTAACGGCATTTGGTCGAGATTTTAGTCAGGCGTTAAATACAATCAAAGTGTTACTAGCAAAAGGGGTCACACTGAAAACCGTTTGTGAACCACTCACATTTGAACCGGATTCTGTTCAAACTCAAACGCTACTCACCGTGTTATCTGGATATGGAAAAGTGCAGACTGAACATCGCCTGTTTGCCGCAGAGCAAGGACGGCAAGCCATTAAAGATCAACCAGATTTGTGGAAACAGAAATTTCGCGGACGCCCAGCAGACAAAACTAAACACCAACAGATCGCAACGTTGCTGTTAGAAGGCTATACGTTGAAGAGTGTTTCGGAGCAGTGTGATGTCAGCCTATCTACCGTAAAACGCGTCAAATCTAAGTTAAATGAAGTGGATGATGAAGGCTGCCTCAGAACACGAAAGCAAAGAGGTTATTCTGATGGTGATCCATCATGAGTCGCCCAATCAACTTTCGCACTATCTTACTCGCCTGTCTTATTATCAGTGTTGGCCAATTGAGCATGGGGCTTGTTATGCCCTCTTTGCCATGGATCGCAAAAGACTTTTCTATCTCCCTTGATCAAGCCCAACTGCTCGTGAGTATTTACTTACTCGGTTTTGGTCCCTCTCAGTTCATTTACGGTCCGGTATCGGATGCTTTGGGTCGAAAAAAAGTGCTGCTGACGGGCTTGCTCATCGCGATGTCTGGTCTATTAATGATCATTTTCCTCAGTGACACCTTCACAGGCATGGTGATGGGGCGTTTTCTACAAGGCTTAGGAACTGGGTGCTGCGCGGTACTTGCGAGAGCATCGACTCGAGATAGATTTAGCGGTGATGAGCTCCCTGTCGCCATGTCTTATATCGCTATGGCAGCTTCGATCACGCCACTCATTGCGCCTGTGATTGGCGGCTTTATCAACTTCCACTTTGGTTGGAGTATGGTGTTCATTTCACTGTTAGGTTATGTCTCACTCGCTTGGGTAATCATCGCCTTTAAGTTTACAGAAACCATTGCAAAACGATCTGTTATTCCGTCACCACGCAACATGCTTTTCCAGTATCGAGACTTGGTGACGTCACGTTACTTTATGAGTTTTGCCAGCATCAGTTGGTTAAACTTCAGCCTGATGATAACGACCGTGTCCGTGATGCCATTTATCATGCAAGACCAAATTGGCATGACATCCGATCAATACGCAATGTGGGCACTCATTCCCGCTTTAGGTATGTTAGGCGGTACCACGATTTGTAACCGAGTAAGGCCAATTATCGGCAACAAAAGAATGCTACTTTGTAGTCCATTCTTGCATCTCAGTGCTGCAATATGGTTGTTCTTCTGCCCGGTAGAACCGCTGTATTTAATGTTGGGGCAACTATTAATGATCTTAGGTAACGGCATTGCCCTACCTTGCGCGCAAGCCATGGTAATGCAACCCTACAAAAAGCAGGCTGGTGCTGCAGCAGCCATGTCTGGAGGTGGACAAATGATCGTATCCTCATTGGTCAGCTTAACATTGGTACAGCTTGGTTTAAGCCAAGCCTGGCATCTATCAATCGTTATTGTGGTGTTTGCAGCCATAACGCTAACCAATATTCAACGAGGTTTTGGAGCAGATCAACCTTCAGAACAGTAACGAAAAGACTGACTATTGTCCTTATAATTAAGAACACATCGTATAAGCTTTAACTAAGGATAAGTTGGCGGGTACTAACATGATGTTGCATTTACGAATTGGCGCGCTACTACTCGCCACTTTTATATCCGCTGGCACCGCCGCGAAAGCCAACGAGTACTGGCAATTTGATAGTGACGATAACGGAATCACTATCTACTCTCGAGAGCATACCGGCGGTTTAGTTGAGATTCGTGCTCGGATGTTCACACCCACCAGCTATGGCGCATTTTTAACGCTATTAGAAGATAGTGACAATATCCCGAACTGGATTGACAATGCCAGTCATAGCCGGGTTTTAAATCAAATATCAGCCACCGAAAACATCGTTTATACCCGATTTACGGCGCCATGGCCTGCAAAAAATCGTGATATGCTCACCTACTCTAAATATTGGGTCGATGAACTTGGGTTCACGATAAAAATCAAAAGCGCACCAGACTCATATCTTGCTGAACAAAAGGGCTATGTTCGCATTCGTTCGGTTGATGCAACTTGGGAATTACAAAAGCTCACTAATGGCACGACACTCATTGACTACAAAGCGTTTGCTGACCCCGGAGGCCTTTTGCCAAACTGGCTAATCAACAAACTATCAAAACAAAGTGCACGAGCAACATTTAGTAACCTAAGAAAAGAGTTACCAAAATATCAGCAATACTCCCATCCTCAGATAAAGGAGTAAACTTCACGTTTGCTCTTTAATTACGATTACGGTGTTTGAAAAAAGTGCCCACAAAAGAGGCGAAGGCTAACCCTAAAAAGAGCCAAAACAAAGGGATAAACCCAAATGACTCTACTAATAAGCCATTTTCATCTACGTAAGAGCCCTGAGCGTGGTACGCAATTAAACATGTCACACCGCTCAAAAATAAAACTACGCTCAGTTTATATTTACGAATAAACCCCATCTAAACCTCAAGCAATCAATTGATATGTCTTCGACATATTGCCACCGTATATAGTTCACTCAAAAAACATATTGTCTCTATGTTTGCTCCAATCTTTATTAGAGGTCTTTAGCCAGAGATAAGATAAAAACCCAAACAAAAAGAATAAAAAGTCAAATTGAACTCAAAATATTATATGCATTCTCAGAACTATCTTGACCTTTTTTCTCACATATACAGTGTAATTGTTATCATTTTGTTTGCTCAATGCTGCCAAAAATCGTTCACACCTCTCCCAAGATAATTAGTGTTCTAAATATTTTTATTACTCTATACAAAAACGAATCAAACAACAAAAGACCTTTAAAATCAAAACTTAAGATTCAGAAATCAATTGTAAAACAATAATAGAAACGAGTTGACCTCTTCATTTCTTTCGCTTTTTTAATTGAACGTCTAATCAAGTTAACGCACAATGCCATCGACAACTCACATAATAAATCATGAAAAAAAGGAAGTGTCTTCATGCATAATTTTTCAAAAAGTGCAGTGGCAACTTTAATCTCTGGCCTTTTGCTTGGAACTTCAGCGAATGCGGGAGTGAGTATCACACAAGGAAAGACCACGATCCCCGATGGCGAAGCTACACACGCTCAAGACATTACCGTTCAAAACGAACATGTCGCCTTCGCTCTCGCTGTTGAATCCGCACCACCATGGGGCGTACCGCGAGGAACATTGGTCGATTTGGCAGCAGTAAAGAATGGCAAAGTAGACCTTGACCGGGTTGCCTTTGCTGACTTCATTCCTAACAGCTGGTCCGCATGGCCGAATGATCGCAAATCCATTGAAATTATCGAAGACAGCGACAATAAAGCGGTCATTAAAGTGAGCCGCAACTTCGATAACGTTGATATCACAACATGGTATACACTCGCTTCTGGATCTGACTCAATTGCGCTTAAAACGGTCATGACCAACCAAGGTAAAAAAGATCTCGCGTTAGAATCAGGGCACACCATTTGGCCAGACACTGGCTACCAATTTGCCGTGCCGGGATTGGAAGGGAAAGAAGAATCCATGGCCGACAATGCCCTCGCCGATCGCATGGTCGCTTATGATCGAGACTGGGCCTTTGCACTTCATGCTCCTTATTTTGATCGCGTCAAATACAATGGTCGTGATATGTACCTAGGGCATACCTTGAAAGCAGGTGAAAGCCGCACTTTCCAATCCCGATTACAAGTGGTTCCAAATGGAGACATGGCCCCCATTGTCAAGGCAGAAGCTGACCGACTAGGACAAGCGACAGGCACCATCAACGGCCAATTACGCGCAGATAATGGTCGTGTTCCTGAAGATGCTATCGTGATGATCGAAAAAGAAGGACAACCCTATGCCTGGACATTGGCCAAAGATGGCCAGTACAGCATGGCGCTGCCTGAGGGTGAGTACCAAATCTACGGCACAGCGACTGGTCACGCAAACAGCGAGCTGCAATCGATTCAAGTGGCGAGAAATAGCGAGCAAACACTCGATTTTACGTCTCTAAAACGCCCAGCAACTCTCTCACTTCAAGTTGAAGAGGCAACATCAGGTCTGGCCAAAGATGCGAGAATCACCATCCTTGAAGGTCAAGCGCCACCGGTTGAATTTTTGGGTAAACGCACCTTCTTTACCGATCTGCTGCCTGCAGGTCATGCCGAGCTAAAACTGGCACCCGGTCAATACAAATTAGGTATCAACTCTGGTGGAGGCTTTACAGCTAAAACCCAAACATTAGACGTAACCCTAACGTCAGGTAAAACGACGAAGCAACGAGTAGAAGTGCCTCAAGTGACGTTTCCTAACCGTCAGCATTGGTATGGCGCAGATTTACACCATCATGGCAACGTGTTGGAAGGCGTTACTCCGCCAGAAATTGTTGTGCGCGCTCAATTGGCAACGGATCTTGATCTGACTTTCATTAGCGATCATGACTCAACCATTAACCACCAGAAGTTTGCAGAACTATCTGCGAAACGTGGCGTGCCTTTTATTCCGTCGATCGAAGTTTCGCCATCATGGGGACATATGAATCCATTTCCTATCGATAATGGCGCCGAGCTAAAGGTCGATCCTGGCACTGCTGACGTTCACACGTTACTTAACGCCGTACATGAGATGGGGGCTGAAGTCGTACCGATGAACCATCCATACAACGATTATGGCTACTTTACGAATATCGCTAAAAATGCAGTCCCTGGTGGTAAAACGGATCGCTTCGACCTTATGGAGCTTAATACGCGCGTAGACAATGAACCAACGTTGAAGAAAGCGCATAAACTCTGGGACCTGGGTGAAGCAATGTACTTTACAGCGGGAACCGACACCCACGATGCGTGGAACCAACTCACGGGGCAGATTCGAATGATGGCAAGAGTCGATGGAGAGCTAACGCCGTCGAAGTTTGCGCAAGCACTTAAAGCCGGCCATGGCTACGCAACACAAGGCCCTATTCTTTATCCGCAAAACATTATGTTTGGTGAAACAGCAACAGCTGGCGATACGTGGGATATCCACGTCGTTGCAGCCGATGGTCTAAAAGAAATTCGATTGATCGGTAAAGGCGGCAAAGTGCTGAATACCCTGACGATTAACCCGAAAGTTGATACTCAACGCATAGAGCTGTCGCTACCTATACCTAGCGATGCAGAGGGATGGATAAGTTTAGAAGTCGAAGATAAAGACGGCAGCACGGCCTGGAGTAACCCTGTTTGGTTGCAGTCATAGTCTTGATGAATGTCCGACTCGATGGTAAACAAACCTGAGTTCGACGATGAAATAAAGGCGGCACAGTGCCGCCTTTTTCTACTCGATGTTTTACTGCTGTGCAACCGTCACGGGTTTGGTCGCACCACGGTAATCAAACTCAAAACCAATACCTTGATCTGTTACATCCATCGTCATACCACCAACAAGCTCACCTTGTAAGCTTTTCATAACATCATCAGGTAACGGCTCACCAGTCACGGCTGACGCACTTTCCAACACTTCCAAAATGCGTTCTGAATCGAAGTCAAAACTGAACAAGCCATTTGGAGAAAGTGGTTGTGCCATCACTTCTTTGCTCGCGTCTTCGGCATTCTCACCACTGTAGAGCGTAAAATGGTTTTCGTTTAAGCGAGCAAACACATCCATCTTCAAGCCTGTATGCATTTCTAGCAGGTCACTGACATTAACAGGCTGGTTATCCGGCTGAATTTGTAATTGAGCAAGTTCAGGGACAAACATTTGCGCGGTTTGAATCAGCATCATTGGATCATTGGCAGATAGAGATAACATACCATCTAGCTGGCTAAATACTTCACCGTGCTGAGCATTAGTGTCAACGTGGATATCAAACATTTGCAGGCTTAATCCTTTCAGGCCGTTAACCATGCCGGAGCCCATGCTCACAGCTGCGGCTGGGTTTTGGCCACCCATCTCTTGCTGCATTTGTGTCAATAAAGAACATTGGTACTGAGGCTGAGTCAAGTCGCTCCAAATCTGACCAATCGATGGCGCTAGCGTATTAATGTCTAAACCAAGCGCCATGCTAAAGAAGCTCTTATCATTGTTCGATTCTGCCAAAACGCCACGAATCGACTTAAGCGCATCTAGAATCACTTTATTTTTCGATTCAACAACAAAAGCACCTTTAATGAATGCCTGCTCGCCTTTCAACTTGTATTCCGCAAATGCGACGGATTGAGGCCAGTTTTCTGCAACTTGAGTAAGTTCTGTATGACAAGCTGGTGAGCGCATCTCCTGAATAGTCGGCTCAGGATCAATGGCATCCAGCATGCTGACTTGACGCGCAAAGATATTGCCATCTTTCGTCGTCAAACCTTTAACCAATTCACGGTGGTCAAAGTAACCGAAAGAGTTATTGTTTTCGCCGTATTTAGCCTGCAACGCCGCTAGGCGTCCACTCTCCGCAATGTTTTGACTTGGTGACTCAAGTCCCAATGCCATTTTAAGCGGGTTTTGAACACCCAGTTGCGGAATATCAACCGTTAACGTAAGTACGTTGTCAACCACGGCAACAACCAAGCCAATGCCATCTTGCGGGTCAACCGAATCTGTCATCTCGTAACGACGAAACTCAACTTCACCGAGTTTAACCAGCTCGTGCTTAGCACCGCTCATCTGCTCTTCGTGATCCAATGTTTTCCATAACGCGGCAGGGTCTTCAATCTTCAATTTGTACACTGGTACCATACCGATTGTGTACAACACAGGATTAATGTTTTCTCCGGTACCTAAGTAGGCTTTTAACGTTTCTGGCGATGCAGCGCTCTCCAGATATCCATCAAACAAGTTAACGGCAAACTGTTGCTGTGGAGAAAGTGGTTCATCGGCAAAAAGTTCAGCAATCGAGCCTTGGTTAGCCGTGCCAAATGCATTCATGTATTTATAATGATTAAAAGGTTCCGTCTGATACGTCACCATAAGCGAATCCGCAGGAACTTGCGAAAGTAGTGAGCCTGAATCACTCGAGGTAGTATTATTTTGGTACAGGTAGCCAGCGCCCCCTGCAGCTGCGACCACTGCTGTAGCCAATAGTAGTTTTTTCACGACCAACTCCGTTGTCATAGTTATGTGTTCCTAAGCGAAATATCACGCTTAGGTTTAAAGCCTTTGAATAGCACTTTTATATCGACCGCTATCATAAACAAGTTATCGATATAATGAATGTCGGTTTGATAAATTATCCAACATTTATAAGGTAAACCGTGAAGTAAGTTGAATTGCGTGAGGATGCTATTGGCAATATTCACAATCTAATTTCTCGGATAACCACCTTATAAATCAAAATCTTCAGTTCAATAAAGCGATTTGGAGTAACTACGACCAAAAGCACTAGGATATTAAATCTTTATTGAGTCTTTTATCTAATATCTGAAAACGCCTCACGGCCTGACACTTCTTTCCAATTTGCCTCTAGCGGTCCCCGTTCGTTTTCCTTACATTCCCATTAACTCAGTGACGAGACGTATACCAGATACGAGCAGTAGAAGACGATGAAAGACCAGTTGACGATCTCTATATCAACCATCAATGGCTCCAGACATTGGTACTTCAGTAAAAGGATGCAACGCAATCTAAAGACGTTTTTATGCTTTTTTGTCATTGCTCTGGCCGCAACCGCGATCTTAATTCATCACTTGTACACTCGCGTTGATAATGCCGCGTTAAAACAAGCTGAATTGACAGAACATTCGCGCACTATGGGTGAAGAGCTCAGCACACTGAAAGCATTAAAATCCGAGCTGGAAAGTGATCTCTCAGAGCGAGAAGAGCGAGTACAACTTGTTTCGGAGCGTTTGGGAGAGTTAGAGAAAGTCCTTGGAGTTGGAGAACATACTACCACGGATAATTTGGATGCCCGACTTGATGCGGCGGCGATTACGTCGAACGTTCGCATGGTGTTGTTAAACCAAATACCAAGCGGGTCTCCGGTCGGTAAAGCGCGGCTCTCTTCTCGCTTCGGTAAGCGCATTCATCCGGTGACAAAAGTCGCTAAGATGCATCGCGGGCTCGATTTTGCCGTGAATACCGGTACTAAGGTTTATGCCCCAGCAGATGGGGTTGTGGAAGTCACCCGCCGCAGCAATAAAGGCTCTGGTAACTTCCTCAGGCTGCAACATTCTTTCGGTTTTTCGAGTTCTTATTCGCACTTGAAAAAGTTCAAAGTAAAAAGCGGTCAGTTCGTCAAAAAAGGGCAACTGATTGCAATTTCCGGCAACAGTGGGCTCTCTTCTGGCCCTCACCTTCACTACGAGGTGCGTTTTGTTGGGCGAGCACTGAATCCGAAGCCATTTGTCGATTGGAGCCTCAATGATTTCGAAGACATTTTTACTAAGGAGCGAAGAATACGATGGGAATCTTTAATCAAAACCGTGGAACAACGAGTAGCTCAGCAGCTTCAACTCTCATCGCCAAAGGCTGTGCTGTTAGCGGAGAACTCAAAGTAGAAAACGATGTCCAGATTGATGGCATCGTCGATGGTCAAATTAATGTAGAAGGCACTCTCGTCGTTGCAGAAAGCGGCCGAGTAAACGGTGAGATCTACGCTAAACAACTGATCATCAATGGCATGATGGATGGTAACTGTCACGCAGAACACATTCAAGTACTTGCCAAGGGACGTGTAAGTGGGAGGATCTGGAGTAATAACCTCAGCATCGAACCTGGTGGTAAATTCTTTGGTGAGGCGGCCGAATTACCTGAAAAAGAAGTGGTGACACTGAAAGGAAAGGCTCAAGAAAACGCCAGCACGAAAGAAAACAATACCAACAATGAAAAGCGACCTGCGCGTAAATCAGCGTAAACTCTTTGGTTAAAGTGCATAAAAAAGACGGCTTTCACGCCGTCTTTTTTATTACTAGAGACAAGAGCTTCGTCAGAAGCTACAGTGATTATTCGGCCGGGTTTAAAATCATCACCGAGCGCTTTGCTTGTGGACCAAAAGCCGCTCTCGCATGCGCTTTCACTTCTTCTAATGTCACACTCTTAGCCGCTTTTTCAACGTCAAGTAACACATCGACGCCGTAATCATGCACCAAGTAGCGTGTATACGACCATGCGCGCTGAGCAGGGTTATCATCTAATCCTTGCATCGCTACCGCCAATTGCTTCGCTGCCGTATCCACTTCTTTTTGCGTGATGTTCGAAGCTAAGTCATCAAACATTTTGCCTAACTTGCTATCTAAAACTGCCACGTCTTCGGGCTCAACTTGAGATTCCAAGAGCCAATCAGAGATTGGTTCGCGATCTTGCGTCACAGTGTAAATATTTGGGCTGTAATCGAGACTAGACTCTTCTCGCACAATATCCAAGACACGCGCATTACTGATACGTTGCAAAATATCTTCGATAACCGTATCCCTTGCCGTACGTTGGTAATCGTTCGTGTTAGTCAAACGCATTACATACAACGATGAAGGTTCATGCCCATCCGCAACGACTGTTCGCGCCGGCACGTCGGTGTTGAACGCAACATGGTAATCAATCGAACGACCCGGTTTCATCTCGATGGAGGCCACATACTTACGCAAGAGTGGCGTAATTTCTTCCGGCTCGACATTTGCCACAATGACCATCTTAAAACCATCATTGGTTTTGAAAAGTTGCTCATGCACCGCCAGTATTTGCTCGGAAGTCACTTGTTCAACATCGTCACTGGACACTATACGATGACGACTACCCGGCAAATAAGAATTACCGTTTGCTTTCTGAATCAGTTTTCCCATCGGCGATTCAAAAAAAGCGCCACTCTGCTGTTTAAACTCTTGCTTTGCTGCCGCCATCTGGCGCTCGTCGACTTTAATCTCCGTCGCTAGGTTGTATAGTCCATTCAACGCGTAAGTTAAATGCGTTGTTGGCGCGGTAATTTGTGAACCGTGACTGGTCGCATCAAGAATCGCGCTAAGCGCAATGTTATTTTTGCGTAAGTAACTGTCTAACTCTGAACCAGAAAATGCCCCTAACCCACTGCGTATCGCCGTCGTTGCGGCGATTTCATACGCAGCATATAACGCTGGATCAACGGCGGCTTTACCGCCTTGGCTCGCATAGTAAATATAAGCTCGACCACCCGCTTTGGCATCTTTTTGGAACCACACTTCGACACCGTTTGATAGCGTATAAACTTGAAAGCCACCCGCTTCCTGACGCATGCTGGTGATGGTACCTTCTTGAGTAGGCTGTAAGAATCCATCCACTTTGTCATACATCTCTAACGGTTTTTCGCCCGTTTGGAGGTAGGCACTGTATAGATCGGTAAATACATCATTGAACTGAGCTGACGTTTCACTTTTCCCTAACCCAATCACAAAGATTGGTTGCTCAGACAACAAGGCATTCAATTGCGTGTTAATGCTCTCTAGGTTCTCGTTGTTGATGAATTCAGACAAACTCTGGGCGTAACTCTCTTTTGATTGACTCACACTGCCTTGGTCAATTTGGAAAACACGCGCTTCTGCGTAGCTGTTTGGCTTACGCTGACTCCAATCTGAATCAATATTTGCAAGTTCACCTTGCCAATTTGACATGATGCTCTCTAACTCAGATTGAGTCGCACCATAATCTCTCAGTGACGCCAACGTGCTGATGAAAGTTTGATGCATTTGTTCACGACGCTCAGGCGAAAACGAAATACCTGCCGACATCATGCGCTGGTAGTTGGAGTAGTAAGGCTGGGCATAAGCATACTGAAAAGGTTCAGCGGCATCATTAAGTACACGAATCAGACGTTGTTGAATTAGCTGTGTTGCGACTTCATCACGCCACACTTGATGCTGTTGTTCAATCGTAGTGCTGCCACTTAGACCACGCTCAATCACTAAATGAAGGCTTGGTGATTCCATCGTGTTACTTGGCAAGATTCGGTTTTGGTTATTCACTCGAATATCGCGGCGCTTCTCTATTACGGTATCCGAGGTGCTTTCCCAGTTCGAGAATTTGTTTTTGATAATATTGGACAGTGAATCCACGTCGATATTACCGGTCACAATCAACTCGGCATGTTGTGGTTGGTACCACTTGTCGTAAAACGCTTTTAGCTTGCTTGATGAGGCATTTTGAATCGCTTCGCGAGTACCAATTGGGTCGTGTTCACCATACATAGTGCCTTCAATCGACGCTTGATAAGCATGCATAGAAAAGGACTTATCATCCGGGTTAGCACGTCGCCATTCACCAAGGATCACCCCTTTTTCTTTCTCTACTTGTTCAGGAGCAAACTTAAGTCCGTTTCCGATATCTCTCATCCACTTCAGGGCATCTTCCAGCTTTGTATTATTGGCAAGATCAAGTTGGTAAGAAGTTTGCTGATAAGTGGTAAAGGCGTTGATATCGGCACCAAAGCTACCACCAGATTGCTCGAAAAGTTTAACAACGTCGTTGCCGGTAAAATGCGTGCTGCCATTAAACGCCATGTGCTCAACAAAGTGAGCGTAACCTTTTTGATTGGTTTCTTCTTGGAATGAGCCGACATTCAGAACCAAACGGACCGATACTTCTTGGTCTTTTGTTGGGTAAAGATGGTATTTCATACCGTTCGATAACTGGTCGATATGCCAGTTGGCGTCAGGCTGAATCGGCGTCGATTGTTGTGTCAGAGCACACCCTGACAGTAATAACGCGGGGACTAACAATATACTGCGCATAACTATTGCCCATAACAATGATTAAGCCGATTAATATAATCCTCGTTCGATGACCTTCACATTTTTAATGGATTATTTACTACTCAAACGTGATGTAAATCACCTTTTAATGAAATAAATTATCATTTACAAAAATAGACAAATCCTTACTTTACAAATAGATAAATAACACAGCTTAAAAGCCTTTTTCTTATTTGATGTAAAACTCAAAATCGCGACATGGAGTCAGTATTTATTTTGAGCAATAAAATATAATTATTGAACAGATTCGAATCTGACTTTCTGCTGCATATTCAACGGCTCGGTGAGTCCTGATGAGAATAAAAACACAACAACTATTATTCAAAGATCTATTATTCGCTTTATGTTCAAAAATCTATCATTAAAAAACAAACTGGCAATCTCTGCCAGTGCTGCCATCATTCTCGGGGGAGTGCTGGTAGAAGGGCTGTCTTTTCGAGATTCATTAAACAGGCTGGATGTCGAAGTCGCGCAACGACTAGAAAGCACCAGCGCATCTTACAATCAATACGTAAAGGACTGGTTACTCTCAAAAGAGCGAGCACTGACGTCACTCTCTTCCGATTCAGAGAAGCGTTCTCTGGTTACGCACTTGAAACAAGTCCGAGACTCTGGCGCGTTTGATAACGTCTTTCTCGCTTACCCAGACGGCTCACAAGACAACGCTAATGGGGTGGTTTTGCCACCAGGTAATAACGACCCTCGCAAATGGGGTTGGTACACCAACGCCATTGCCAATCCATCGAAAGTCTTTATGGATAACCCAACCGTCGCAGCGGCCACGGGGGCCAACGTCGTGTCGCTTGGTAAAGCCCTGCAACTACATGGTCAAACCGTCGTTCTGGGTGCTGACGTCGAGATCGGTGATATTCTGAACAGCCTCAACCAAGTGATCCTACCGGGTGAAGGCTACATGTTTATTGCCAATGAACAGGGCAATATTTTCACCCATAACGACGGTAAGCTGCTGAATCAACCTGTTAGCAAGCTGGGCCTAAACAACAGCGATATTACCTCTGCCGCACGTTCCGGCACAGAGCGTCGTGTCTCGATTAACAACACCGAATATGTGGTTTACGCGCGCCATATTGAGGGCACCAAACTCACAACGGTCACAGTGTTAGATCAAAACTCGTTGGTTGCCCCACTTTACGATGCTGTTTGGGATCAAATCATCGCAACCACCATCGTCGTCGTTATCTGTGTAGCTTTGTTTAATCTGCTATGTAACATCTTGTTCCGTCCGCTCTACAACGTTTCGAATGCGCTTGCACAAATCGCCAACGGTAGCGGCGACCTAACTCAACGCATCAAAGTAGAAAACCGTGACGAAGTTGGTGAACTGGCTGAAAACTTCAACCAGTTCGTTGAAAGTTTGCAGCAACTTATTGGTCACATTCGTCACCAAGCGGAAGAACTGAGCCAACAATCGGAGCTGAGCACGACTCGCGCGAATCAGTCGGTTTCTGATCTGAACCATCAGCAACAAGAAATTACTATGGTGGCGACCGCTGTGACCGAAATGGCATCGGCAACGCAAGAGATTGCAGCGCATGCAGAGCAGACGGCCAAAGCCGCACAAGACTCTTCAGCGAGCACACAAAATGGTCATGAACTGGTGATCAACTCCAAATCGTCCATCAACAATTTGTCTTCTGAAGTCAACCAAGCGAGCGTTGTCATCGGCGAGCTCAACCAGCACGCGCAAGACATCTCTACAGTACTATCAACGATTCGAGACATCGCAGAGCAAACCAACCTACTTGCTCTCAATGCGGCGATTGAAGCGGCGCGTGCAGGTGAACAAGGTCGCGGTTTTGCCGTTGTTGCAGACGAGGTTCGCGTGCTATCACAACGCACACACACCTCAACCGAAGAGATTCGCTCGACGATCGAGACTTTGCAACAGACCACACAACGCGCTGTGACCATCATGGATACAAGCTCTCAACTTGCCCAAGGATCAGTGGAAGATGCCGATCGCGCAGCACTGGCTCTGGATGAAATCAACGCGGCCGTTGCGTTGATCAGCGATATGGCAACGCAAATCGCGACCGCAGCCGAAGAGCAAACGCACGTAACCAATGAAATCACACAAAACGTTACGTCAATTAAAGATGTGACTGATCACTTGGTGGTTGGTGCCGAAGAATCGATGAATCAATCTGCTGAGCTGAAATCACAAGCTGAGGATCTCAACTCGAAAGTAGCGACGTTTAAACTGGCTTAAACGCCACGTTAGGAACGCACTTAAAAACAACAAACCCCGCTAGCAAATGTATAACTAGCGGGGTTTATTTTTATGGCTCGACGTTTTTATTGCAGATAGCTTTCGAAAGACGTAAACCTACACCGCCACACACATCGGCGTACCTGAGATTGGGTCGTTAAATACTCTCGCTTGTAAATCAAACACCGATGCCAACATGCCCTCTGTTAGTACCTCTTGCGGCGTTCCCTGAGTGACTAACTGACCTTTTTCCAACACCACCAAATGATCACAGTAACGGCAAGCTTGGTTTAGATCGTGCAGCACTACCACCACTGTTTTGCCTTTGTCGTTCATCTGCCTCATGAGTTTCATCAGCTCAACTTGGTGAGAGAGATCCAAGTAAGTGGTGGGCTCATCAAGCATCACTACGTCGGTATCTTGCGCCATTACCATCGCAATCCACGCCCTTTGCCTTTGACCGCCAGACAACGATTCAACTGGCTTGTCAGCAAACTCAATCACTCCAGTATCTTGCATTGCTTGCTCGACCAACGCTTTATCTTGCTGACTTAACCGCCCCCAGTGAGAGAGATAAGGCGAGCGGCCATATTCGACCAGTTTTCTGACTGTAATACCTTCAGGGCTGACAAGAATCTGCGGCAGTAAAGACAACGAACGCGCCAAGCGTTTATCGCCGTAGTTGCTTAGCGGTTTATCGTCATACAACACTTCGCCAGAAGCTGGTTTATTGATGCGTACCAAGGTTTTTAATAGTGTCGACTTACCGCAACCATTTGGGCCAACAAGCGCGGTAATTTTACCTTGAGGAATCGACAAAGAGAGATCCGGAATGATGGTCTGTTTGCCGTACGCGACGGATAAATTCTGCGTTCGTAACATGCTTACCAACCTCGATAACGATACAAAAGAAAAATGAAATATGGTGCGCCAATAACAGAAGTCAGCACACCCGCTGGCAGCTCAATTGGTGGCTGTAAGCCTCTCGCTAGACCATCGGCGCAAATCACCAACAGCGCGCCAAGGGTTGCAGAAGCAGGAATCAATAACTTGTGATTGTGGCCAAACAGCAAACGCGCAAGATGCGGCGCAAGCAGGCCAACAAAGCTGATCGTGCCTGCCACAGACACACTGATGCTCGCCAATAGCACGGCAGCAATCAACGCAAGAGTTTGGATCTGTCTTGGTTTCGTGCCAAGTGTAGTGGCGCTTTCTTCTCCCAGTCCCATCACATCTAACCGCCATGCCAGCCAAAACGCCAATGGTAGTAGCAGCAATAAAGCACTCCAAATAAACGGCACTTGTTGCCAGTTTCGTCCCCACAAACTGCCGGTTAGCCATACCATCGCCGTGTTGATTTCGATAGGGTGCACAATCAGAAGAAAATCGATACCGCTGGCTAAAAATGCGCTGACAGCAACACCAATCAGCGCCAAACGTGCTGGTGTTGGTTTCGACCAGTAAGCCAGCACAGCAATAAAGCCAGCAGCAAGCAAGCCTCCCGCCATGGCGACCATCGGCAACATTGCCACTGGCGCATTCGGATACAGCACCAACCAAGCGGTAGCCGCCAGTCCTGCTCCGGCGCTTATCCCCATTAAATCTGGTGAGGCAAGTGGATTACGGATGACGCCTTGCACTAAAACGCCTGACAGCCCCAACCCAGCGCCCACGCCAATGGCGAGCAACATTCTCGGCAGTCGATATTGGTGAATCACAAAGTCCGAATCAGAGAAAGAAAACAGCAATGCAAAAACCTGTTGAGCCGATAAATTCGCCGCGCCAACAAACAACGTGAGAGAAGACGCAATCAGCAACAATCCAAGTAATGCAAACAGTTTGGTTTGATTCATCATGATGATTTCCTCATTGCAATCACGATAAAGCAAGGTGTGCCCAACAGTGCGGTAATCACGCCCACCGGCGTTTCGGCCGGAAAGGCAATCGCTCGTGATAAAGCATCTGACCACGTCACCAATGCCGCGCCACACAAGGCGGAAACCGGAATGAGAATGTGATAGTTGTGACCAACAATCGGGCGTACCAAGTGCGGCACTAACAACCCGACAAAGCCAATTGGCCCTGCAATAGCTACGCTAGTACCTGCCAACAGCACAACCGCTAAACCACTGATTAATCGCGTAAGACGAATGTTACCACCCAACCCGACAGCAACTTCGTCCCCTAGCGCGAGTAAATTTAAGTTCCGCGCTAATCCCATAGCGAGCACCAAACCTAAAGTCGCAAAAGGCCACAGTTGCTGCCACTGCTGAGAATCTACCGCAGAGAGTGAACCCGTTAACCAATGCAACACGCTGTAAGCCATGTCATCTGCCAAAATTACCGACGCACGAGTTAACCCTATCAATAGCGCACTGATGGCAATGCCCGCTAGCACTAAACGCAATGAGTGAGAACGCGCGGAGAAAAAACCGCCCAACAACATGACCGCACCACCACTTAGTAGCGCGCCGAGTACTGCGTTGATGATTGGGTTCAATTGACTAAAGAATGGTACGCCGATGGACGCCAAGGCCATAAAACACGCCGCACCGGCATTAATGCCGAGAATGGATGGCGACGCCAAAGGGTTACGAGTTAATCCTTGCATCAGCACTCCGGATACCGCAAGCGAAGCGCCAATTAATAACCCAGCATAGGCACGAGGCGCACGCAGCGTCGCGAGGATTTGATGCAGCATATTGCCCTCATCAAACGCAAACCAATAGCTTGTCAGATCATTAACGCTCAAAGAAAAGTTGGACCAGCCAATCATTGAGGCTGCATAGCCTGAGAGCGTACACAACGCCATAGCACAGACAAACAAGCTCGCTTTCCAATGCGATTTGCTAACCGAAGACGCGCTTTCCGAGCTTATCGCCGCACTCATGAGCGCTCCAATAACGCTTCAAGATTGCGGGCAATTTCTTCCGCAGCCAACATGCCGCGATTTAACGACCACAGTTCAGGAGAAACCTCAACAAGTTGCTGTTTTTTCGCAGCAGTTAGCAACCAAAACAATGGGTTTTTGCGCCACTCATCCACAATATTTGGTTGAGAGTAAAGTCCAACTAACAACCAATCAGGGTTGGTTTTTAGTAAAAGTTCGAAACTGGTTGGGATATACGCTTTTTGCTCAGATGGAGCCAGCGGGCTTTGGATGCCCAGCGTACTCAAAACGCCCCCAGCGTAAGAAACCGGGCTATGCAGCCACATCCCTTTGTCAGAAACCACACCAAACTGAATGGTTTCTTGTGTCGCAAAATGCTGTTTGAACTCCGCCATTGTCTGTTTGTGCTGCTCAATTCGTTGTGTCATTTTCGCTTGTTTGCCAATTGCCACGCCGATTTTGTGTGCGGATTCGAGATTTTCTTGATATGTCTCACCACGGCTTTTTAACAGCAAAGTTGGCGCAATTCGCTGCAAATCTTGATAAATCGCGCGATGACGTTCTGCATCAGCAATGATCAAATCCGGCTTGAGCACCGCAATCGCCTCTAAACTCGGTTGCGAGCGCATGCCGACCGATTGCCAAGGCTCAACCTTGGCACGAACAGCAGGAATGACTCGTGTGGCATCGTTGTCATCGGCGACGCCTACAGGTGAGACATCGACTGCCGCTAATGCATCGACAAACGAAAATTCTAAAACCACAATACGTTGAGGTATCGCTTCTAGCTCAAACGTGCCTTGCTCATCTTGCACGCTACGCACCTGAGCACTTGCGGAAAATGACATAAAAACTGAGCTCAACAGCATCAGCAAAACGGTTGAAAAGTGTTTGATCGTAAATTGTTTTTTATTTTTCATCTTGCTTTTTTCCAGTGCTAAGAGTTTTCCATTACCTAAGATCGGCAAAGTCGCCAAGGTAAATTGGCGACTTTTCTTTTCAAACTCGGTGAACGAAACGCTTAAAACTGATAGTTCAGATCCAGTGTATAAGAGCGTCCCGGAGCTGGGTACCGACCAACAGGGCTTGTATCAATCCCGCGGAAGTAATACTCCTCGTCAAACAAGTTGTTCACCGCAACATTCATGCGTAACTTGCCTTTGTCGTCTTTGTATAAATCCGTCCCCAAGTTGAAATTCCACACCATGTAAGATGGTACTTTACCCGTTGCGCCTGTTGCATCTTCGGCACTGGTGTTGGCGTTATCGGTATACGAATCACTGAAGTAGAAGCCCGATAGCGTGGTGTCCATGCCGTAAAATGCGTAGGTTGCATCCCAACCAAGCTGATGCTTAGAGGTGTAAGGCAGTTGATTACCTTTATTCGCGCCTTCTTCTTCAAGCGTAGCGTCTAGATAGTTGTAGCTTGCGCCTAAACTCAGTGCAGGTAGTGCTTCAGGCACGTAACGAGCAGAAAGCTCTATGCCTTGGTGAAGTGTTTTTCCGATGTTATCGAAGGTCTGCGTTGAGCTTTGCCATTGCAATTGATCTTCAAAGTCGATGCGATAAAGTGCAGCGTTAAAGCTGGTCGCATCTTGGGTGTAACGCGCGCCGACTTCGTAGTTCCAAGCCAGTTCGCTACCTTCTTCACCCAAGCCTCGGATGTAGGCAATTTGTGGCGCACGAAGTGATTTTTGCGCGTTCGCATACGTTATCCATTGATCAGTCACGTTATATGCCACCGTCAAACCCGGCAACCATTCGGTCACCGTGTTGTCTGCCGTTTGCTTTTTACCACGATCGGTAAACGTCATTCGAACCGACTCAACACGCAACCCAGGCGTTACCTTCAATGTATCATTGAACAAACCAATTTCGTTGCTAACGTATCCAGCAAACGCGTCCGTATCTAAATGCCAATCACGCGGAACGCTGGTTGCACCACCGGCGATTGGAGTCTGAGTGAGTTTGTAGTCAATGTCTTCGTTAACATAACGGGTACCCACGATCCAGTTTTGAGTAACGGATTTACCTTCGCCAAAGTACATCGCCATTTTTGGCTCTATGCCGTACACGGTAAATTCACGTGGAGAGGTACGAACGTCCGTCGCTGGCAAAGCCGGATCCGCCCAATGGCCACCCGCGCTGTTAAAGCCCCACTTGAAAAGACGCTCTGACTTATGGCCAAACGTTAGCACTTCTAGCTCGGCACTGTCGGCAAATGGCAAATCGTGGATGTACTTAACACTCCAGCGCGTCGACTTACCTTCATAATCATCGTAAGGACGTTTCGATTGGTGACGATCTTGCTCGTAATCTTGTGGCGAAAGTGCGCCCGGCATTTGCGTTTCAGCATCGTAACGTTGCAGGAATGCTTGAATCTCTTGAGTGTCACTCAATAGCCACTGTGCTTTAGCTTGAAAGTTCTTCACGTCCGTATCGGAATGTTCACGGAAGCTTTCACCTTTTAGGAAGTTACCTTCCAACTGCAGTGCAAATGTGTCGCTTAACCAGCCGCCCGTGCGTAGGTAAAAATCATTCAACGGCGCATCACCGCCATCAAACACGGTAAGGCGGTTACTGATTTCAGTTTGCCACGTGTGTGGAATCGGTTTGGTCACTAAGTTGATCACACCACCGACGTTGTTTGGGCCGTACTGTACTGCGGCACCACCGCGTACAATGTCAATACGATCAAGCATCGACAGTGTTGCTGGGAAGATAGACTGACCAGTGTGACCATATGGCGCAAGTGTTAGCGGTACACCATCCATCAAGAACTGAGCATGACCGCTACGGCTTGCTTTCAAACCACGTACGGAAATGTTAGGCAATACGCCCGTTCCGCTTTCATCCTGAACTTTAATACCCGGCACGCGCTGTAGCGCGTTATCAATCGAGCCTGCGGCGGTTTTCTCGATTTGATCGCGGGTAATGACGGTACGAGCACCTGGGTACTCTTTGACGTCTTCAATTTCAGATTTACCAATCACGCTACCAGTGACAACGACGGTTTCCATCGCGGTAGTTTGTTCTTTTTTAGCAGGAGCGGCAACCGCGCTCATGGATGTGGCAGAAGCGATTGCAATCGCAAGCACACTGTAAGTGGTAGACAAACCAGCACGTACACGCACTTTACCATCCAAATTCTGGTAAGACATTAAGATCTCCTTTGCGAGAAATTGAGCCTCGGGCAGAATACATCCCGTAAGCTCTCGGGGCTAAACATCCTCAATATGAGGTAAAAGTTGGCTAACAGGCGCTAACTACGCACAACAAGCCTAGAACTGATATCCATAGCTGAGCATGAACTCGGCTGGTGCGCCGTAGCCAATCTGGTTTAAGCCAGACGTGCCGTTTGTTGCGCCAAGAATGTATTTCTCATCCAAAATGTTGTAAGCGTTCGCTTGGATTTTGTGACGACCAGTGGTGTACGCCGCCATCAAATCCACCGTTGTGTAATCGCCAAGTGCGACGGCTTCGTCGTTACCTGCGTAACGGTCGCCCACGTATTTCACACCACCGCCTAAACGCCAGTTGTCATCCAATTGGTAAGTGCTCCAAAGAGAGAACAAGTGGTCTGATACATCGTTCGGCTTTTTGCCTGTGGCTTTGTCTTCCGCATCCAAATAGCTGTAACCCACAGAGATGTCCCACTGTTTGGTGATTTGACCGCGAGCCTCTAATTCAATGCCTTGGTGACGCACTTCAATTTTATCGATCACATCGCCGTCTACGTTAGTTTGTGGCTGCTCTTGATCAATCTGGAACAGTGCCGCATTCAACATTAATGCGTTATCCAGCAGGTACGCTTTCGCCCCCACTTCTTTTAAGTCGGTATGGAAGAATTCCGCCAACTTTGGATTGATGTAGATGCCTGCGTACGGCAACTGCCAAGAGCGCGCTAAACTGGCGTAAACGGAGGTGTCGTAATTGATGCGGTATACCAAACCAGCGCGGTAGCTGACTTTGTCATCGTCCAATTTTTCCTTACCTGAACCCGCTTTTTGTTGTTCGAGTTCCATCGAGTCGTAACGCACATTACCGATCACAGAAAGGTCGCCCCACGTGTACACATCTTGTACGTACACACCCGTGGTTGTGGTGGTATTGTCACGGAATGGTTTGAAGCCCGGATCGGGTGTTGGGCCAACGACTGGGTCGTAGATATTTTGCGGAGGAAGCGTTTTGTCACTTGCCAACGTTAGGTCGATATCGATCTGGTTGAAATCTGCACCCACCATCAATTGATTGTCACTGGTTTCCCAAACCAACTCAGATTGTAAAGTGGTCGTAGTACGAGGGTCGTAGCCAAAGTTATTCACGGTTTGAGACACTTCATTGCCCGTCACTTTGCCCTGACGCGTGCCTTTTTGCTCAAGTTCGATATGGTTGAACGCCGCTCGGTTGTTCCATACCCATTGATCATTCAGACGCCATTCGTAATCCACCGCAATACGGAGACTGTCTGACTCCTGATAGTCGTTTGTACCGCCAAAGTAAGTGCTTACTGGCAAATCAACTGGCTTGCCATTTTTTGATGGCACACCACGATATGGCACTAGTTCTTGATGGGCGTATTCCACGTCAATATCAATGGTGTGACCATCCGCTGGTAACACACGAATGGTCGGTGCAATGAAGAAGTCGTTTGAATCAACATGATCAACGTACGAGTCGGCTTGACGGTATTCCAAGTTAATACGCCCGTTGACCTTATCTGTAAACGCCATTGAGCTGTCGACCTGACCGACATACTGGTTGTTGCTGCCTACACTGCCGTTTACGTGAGTAAAATTCTCACCGTTAGCGCGTTTCGTCACCAAGTTGATGATGCCCCCAGCCGAGCCACGGCCATACAATGCGCCCGCAGGGCCTTTCACAATTTCAACGCGTTCAACGTTCGCTAAGCTGCGGTAAGACTGCAACGTACCGTCATCTCGCAAGCCATCACGGTACATATCGTTGAGTGAATCAAAACCACGGATCATAAACTGATCGCGGCTGCCTTCGCCCAAGGTGTTATTGACCCCGGCTACCCCATCTAGCGCATCCACTAAGCGCACCGCGCCTCGGTCTTGCATTTCTGTTTTCGTTACTACGGATACCGCTTGTGGCACATCAAGCCATTCCACATCGGTTTTGGTGCCTGATTGAGGCATGTATTCAGCATAACCTTCGTACTGATGCCCGAAGACTTGAATCGTTTCAGTTGCTGATGAGGTTGAGTTCGTCTCTTCTGAAGCCACTGCGCTTGGTGCTACTAGTGAAGAACCAATCGCGACCGCCAAGGGGGTCAGGGTCAATAATTTATTCATTCCATAATTCCGTTTAGTTGTTATAAAGCCAACGGATGGAAATAAGAACAAATATTATTTCTATTTGCAATATTAATTTTATGCTCTATATTTATTTACCCTAAAAACACAACTAACAACAAAAAAAACCAAACATAATAACAATAAACACTAAAACTTCTGCCCTCCGTCTCGCGAGAGGCACATTGGAAGACGACCGTGAGCGACTTTATCAACGTTAGAAGAAAATGTTAGAAAATTAGGAAAGCTCATGAAATCTACGATGATTATCGTAAGTCATGTCGTTAACGATGCAGTCACTCACGGCTTCGTGCCTGCAGCTAAAGCGATGGACCTTCACGTAGTTCTTATCACCGACCATAAGCTCAGCCATTTAGAGTTGGCGAGTCGTGATAGTCACTTTAATCCGGATACCATTCTAGAATGTGATGTCTTCAACCCATTAGAACTCATCGAAACCATCACGGAGCATGAATTAAAGCCAGACGCTATTTTCAGCAATAGTGATCACTTACAAACTTCCACCGCCATCTGCGCGCAATTTTTTGGCCTCCCATCCAAAGATTGGTCTGTCACGTTAAAGGCCAAAAACAAACACTTAACTCGACAAGTGTTAAATGAAAAAGCCCTACCCAACATACAAAGCTGTTTGCTGCACCGCCATTCGAATGTGGCATTAGGCATGGCCTTTCCTGTCGTGGCAAAACCCAAAGAAGGCGTGGCAAGTTTAGATGTGCAGCGCTGTGACTCCCAAAGCGAGCTCGACGTATACTGCGATGCGTTTTGGCAAAAACACCCAAACGCCGCCATTCTGGTGGAGCATTTCCTTCAAGGGCCGTTGGTTACGCTAGAAACTTTAGGAGATGGTGAGCGCCTTATCGCCGTGGGCGGCTTTGATGTGTCGCTCTCAGAGCCGCCTTACTTTATCGAAACGGCCGCAGACTGGAACGGACCAAACGGCATTGTTCACCGAGAAGCTTGCGTGGCTCAACTGAAAGCGTTTGGCGTTGGTTTTGGTGTTTGCCACAGCGAATTTATTATCACTGAAAACGGCCCAGTCCTAGTGGAAATTAACTACCGCAGCATTGGAGATGGTCGCGAATTCTTGCTCAACAATCTCGCTCACTTCGGTTGGTTTAGCACGATTTTAGGTCTGCATTTAGGCCGAAGATTGGACGGCGATTACCAAATTCATGGTTCAGCGCACGTGCACTACGTAGTTGCGGAACACAGTGGTGTGATTGATGGAGATTCGACGTCGTTCATCCAACACGATGACGATATCATCACCCAGCAACAGGTACTAAAAACCGCTGGAGAACACTTCCAACAGAGTTATTCCAATAAGGATTATCTCGCCCGAATTTCGATTGTCTCACCATCAGGGCGAAACCTCGACCAAGCGCTGCAGAACGCGCTTAGCAATTTCGATCTAGCTCCGACTCGTGAGGTGGCAGCATGAATGACAACGCTTTGTATCTAACGCAACGATTGATCGACACTTGCTTACGCGAAGGCATGTTTGGCATTTTGTCGAAGGCCAAGTTCAGTAGCGACGCGCCAAAAGGGGGAATTGTTCCTCAAGACGAGCAAGTCTGGCTGATATTTGCCAACTCTGATTTCACGTTGTATTTACCTGTTGCGCCAACGTATTACATGCAGCACTGGCGCTACGGTCACTCCAATGACGAAACACCACAAGGTTGGTGGGTGGAGAAAAATGGCCAATTCGAGCATCAACAACATTACAAAGAGTGGATTGCACTACTAACGACACTGGCGCATGAGAGCTCTCACGAATTATTGGCGGGATACCTTCAAGAACTGGAATGTGCAGAGAAACACAAAGCGCTGTGTGACCAAGCGTTTCATCATCACGCAGACCACATTTCTCAACCAATATCCGAGCTTGGTTCCTGGCATAAAAAGCTGCTGCTAGCCGACCAGATCGCTTCTTACCTTGACCATCCGTACTATCCAACTGCGCGTGCGAAGTTTGGTCTGAGCGATGAAGACCTTGCTAAGTACGCGCCCGAGTTCGCACAAAGCTTTGCTCTGCATTGGATTGCGATTGAAAAATCACTGGTGACATTAACCAGCGAACAACCTGATTGCTGGCCAACAATGGATCAAGTGGGGCTTCCTGCTGATTTTGCACTGAGCCACGTACTGTTCCCTGCGCATCCGCTAACCCTTCGCTCTTTAGAAGCCTTACCCGAAGGCATGATAGAAGCGCCGTTTACGTGCCTAGACGTGACGCCAACGCTTTCCGTTCGTACTGTGGTCGTCAACGACGCGCCGCACATTCACATCAAAGTTCCGCTGATCATGCGATCGCTAGGCACGAAAAACATTCGCTTAATCAAGCCTTCAACACTGTATGACGGCCACTGGTTTGAACGTCTACTCAGCCACCTTGAACAAACGGACGCAGACTTAAACACTCGCTTGTTCCATTGCAACGAAAAGCACGGTGGGCACGTCGGCGAGGATAAAACCTTGGCGTACATCGTACGTGAGTACCCACTTACTCATTGCGAAGATAAAGCGTTAGTTCCGGTTGCAGCACTGGCTAGCCCAATGCCTGACGGTCGCTTGTTTTTAGAACATTTGGCGGAGCAGTACTATCAACAAGATACGCTGGCTTGGTTCCAAGATTACGTCGACCTATTATGCCAAGTGCACCTCACCTTGTGGCTTCGTTATGGCATCGCATTGGAGTCCAACCAACAAAACGCCATCGTTGCATTTGATCAACAGGGCAAAATGACGCTCGCGATGAAAGACAACGACGCGGCGCGAATTTGGCCAGAGCGCTTCCACTTTGCAACAGAGCATGCTGCCCAAAAACACGGCGCAAAACTACTTCCAGTGGATTGCGATGAACTGCTCGACCAACGCATCAAAGTCGACAATGAATTGGCGCTCGGTCAGATGTTTACCACCATCACATTACAACTGGATATTGCAGCGATTGTAGAAGCCATGGCAGCGAAGGGCATTGCCTCTTCAGCATCGCTTTACGCCATCGTGGCCAAAAGCATTGCAGAGCAACTCAACCGATTGGAAGGCGAAGGGTTAGAAACAAAACTGGCACGCGAGTTACTGCAAGAGGCGCCTGATTTGTACGCCAAGTACTTGTTGAGCTCTGGCAGTTTGCTCTCGAAAGAGGCCTCCGGCGCGAGTGACATCAATAAGTTCTATGGTTTGTCGGCTCCGAACTTCTTGCTGCTTTCTAGCGAAGAAGCGCAACGCGCCTACTTAGAAGCCATCAAAAAAAGCGTACGTTAAACGATTATGACCAAACTCATCTACAGTGTGTTGTTGTGCCACTTTATCGCTGCGTTTGCCGCGTTAGGTATGCCGCTATTTCTACCCGTCGTGTTGCCAACGTTAGGCGCAAGCATTGATGCGGACTGGGCAGGGGTATTGTTTATCCTACCCACGTTTTGTACTGCGTTGGCGGCACGATTTTGGGGCAGCTTTGCCGATCGCTATGGTCGCCGCCGCTCACTCTTGCGTGCGCAACTTGGCCTTGCAGCAGGGTTTGCGCTGTGCGGCTTGGCAGACAACCTCGCCATGTTTGTGTTTGGTCTTATTGTTCAAGGAACCTTTGGCGGCACCATGGCCGCCTCAAACAGCTACTTATCTAGTCAAATTAAAGAAGCCAAAACACTCGGCAAGTCACTCAATAAAACCCAACTATCTGCTCGCTTGGCGCTGATCGTTGCGCCCATTGGGCTCGGCTGGAGCTTGTCCGAAACCAACCCGCTCAACGCGTACCTGTGGTTATGCATTTTGCCTTTAATTGCGATGGGCATCACACTAACACTGCCAGCGGATAAACCCGCCGAACAAAACCTCGAAAAGCCAAACTCAGAATCTCAGCAAGAACAACCTGTTGCAAAGAAAAACGCAATGCATGCCATTCGTTGGATCTTCTTTGCTCAGTTCGGGTTTGCGTTTTCCATGGTGGTGACCTTTCCTTATTTCTCGCCGTTTGTGCAGCAATATGGCATCACTAACCACGCATGGATCGGTTTTTTGTACGCACTGCCGCATGGCGTCTATCTGTTGCTGGCAGGCAAAATCCACGTGTTGTCAGATGGGCTGAATCGCCATCAACCGCTGCGCACGTTGTGGCTCGGGTTTGCATTGCTTGCCGTGAGCTCTGCCTTGCATTTGATTGCGTCCGAAACCGCACTCATTGCTGCGAGAATTGTCTTCGGCATCGCGATGGTGTGTTGTTATCACGGATTGCATCAGCATCTTGCGAGCAATCTGGATCGCAAACTCAGTGGCAAAGTATTTTCTCGCTTTGATGCCATGTCCAAATGGGGTGGCGTGGCGGCGGGATTTTGCGCTTCTTTCATTTCTAGCTTGGGGCTACTTGAGGTTCCTTTCCTACTTTCTGCGATAGTCAGCGTAATCACCTTGATCGCGCTGGTTCTCCATTCAAAATTTGGAAATCAACATGTTACAAACTCAATCTTCTCAGACTAGCGAATTACGCGCGCATGATGTGCAGCTCAATCGGGAGAAGGCCCAACTCAACACGATAATGGGTGTTCTTAATTGTTACTTACGTGAATTTGCACTGCCGAATCAACAAGTAGAATGGCACTACCAATCGACATCGCTCCCCCAAACGTTAAAGCGCAACTATTCCGCAAAACAACGGGTAGCCGTTCATCTGTCTCAACAAAATGGCCTGCTGGTTTTACCGATTCACTACGCGAGCAAACTGGGCAAAATCAAATTGGCAGAACTGCCTTGGGCAAAAATGCCGGGATCTGGTTGGGCGAAATTGGATGCCACGCAAACTCTTACGCTTTTGCTTAACTATCTCAAGCAGGTGTTGGCGATCCCGTTTAACCATGAGCTGATCGAACAACTGGAAAATAGCGTGCTGGTTACCGAGCAGTTTCTCAACGTCGCACCCAAATCGCATCACAACGAATTTATCGCTTCGGAACAATCTCTGATTTGGGGGCATACTTTCCATCCGACCCCAAAAAGTCGTTCGGGCGTCACCATGGATGATCTCTTGGCGTTTTCTCCAGAAGTCTGCGCGCAAGTCCCGCTGTACTGGTTTGAAGTGGATACATCGTTACTTGATGTGCTGAGTTCCGACGGAGACGCTAACCCTGCGCAACGCATGCTACAACAGCTCGCGCCACAACACGCCACCAGCAACGGGAAGACCCTCTACCCTTGTCATCCTTGGGAAAGCTACACCATTTTGAGCAACCCAAGCGTGAAGCGTGCCATTGAACAAGGCAAGATCACGCCACTAGGTTTAGGTGGTGAAAAGATGCAGCCGACCTCTTCAGTTCGTACCCTCTACCATCCAGACATGGACTGGTTTGCGAAATTCTCCATCAACGTACGATTAACCAATTGCGTGCGCAAAAACGCGTGGTACGAACTCGACAGCGCCGTGCAGCTCACGTCGATTCTCAAACCGATTCGAGAAAACGAACAGCTGCACAACCCCGTATTTAAAGTGATGACGGAGCCTTACGCCACCACGTTGAATCTAGAAAGTGTCGCTGAGCGCAATTGGGACGACAACACCAAAGCGCGCGAATCGTTTGGGATTTTATACCGCGAAAATTTCTCGCTGAGCGAAGTCGATATCTTAAAACCAACCCTCGCTGGCGCTCTGTTTGCTTACGACAAAAACGGCAACAGTTGCATTGCTCAACGCCTTAAAAACAAAGCGCGTACAACGCAAAATCGCTATTCCGACATCGCGACACTGTGGTTTGAACGCTATTTGCATTGCCTAATTCCGGGGGTGTTTAACTACTACTTCAAACACGGGGTGGCGTTTGAGCCGCATTTGCAAAACACCTTGATTGGCTTTGAGCAAGAGATGCCGTGTTGTGTTTGGATTCGTGATTTGGAAGGAACCAAGTTACTGCCGGAGTTTTGGCCAGCAGAAACATTAACTGACTTGTCTGAACGCGCGCGACAATCGGTTTACTACAGTCGCGAACAAGGCTGGAATCGCATCGGATACTGCACCTTTATCAACAACATCAGCGAAGCGATTTTCTTCATCGCAGAAGGTGATGAGCCACTAGAGCAAACGCTGTGGAATGCGGTGCAAAGTGCCATTGTGCGTTGGCAATCAGTGAATGGAAAACAGCCGGAACTAGAAGCGTTGCTGAATGGCGGTCACTTCCCAAGCAAAAATAATTTCACCACGCGTTTGATGCAAAAAGCCGATAAGGAGTCGGGCTATACCCAAGTCGCCGCGCCTTGGCAGCAACACGAAAAAGGAGCGCAACATGTCTAATTCACTCTCCCTACCGACACGCGTTAGCCAGCAAGTTCACACGCTCGCACAGCAGCAAAATCAACCCTTGTGCGCGTACGTGTATGACCTAAACGCCTTAGAAGAACACATCAAACAACTGCGTCACGTTTTGCCGAAAAATGTCGAGCTATTTTACGCAGCCAAAGCCAATCCATCGGGCCCGATTCTCAAAACGCTCGCGCCGTATGTCGATGGTTTTGAAGCGGCATCTGGCGGGGAGTTGGCACACCTCCACCAGCAGCAACTCGATAAGCCATTGATCTTCGGTGGCCCAGGAAAAATGCCAAGTGAATTGCAACAAGCGATTGAGCTGGATGTTGATGCAATTCATGTCGAAAGCCTCACCGAGCTGCAACGCATTGGAGCAATAACCGAGCGCCTCAACCGCCCTGCTTCGATCTTTTTGCGTATGAACATTGATATTGGCGACATCACGCTCAGCAAGTTGGCGATGGGCGGCAAGCCGACTCCTTTTGGTTTGGACGAGTCCGAACTGAGCAATGCTTTGATGTTGCTACGCGATTTCCCGCAAGTGTCACTGAAAGGTTTCCATTTTCACTTGATGTCGCATCAGCTCGATGTTGAACGTCACTTAGCGTTAATGCAGCGCTATTTCCAAGTCGTGAAGGCGTGGCAACAAAAGTTTGAACTCGGTGAGCTGATGATCAACTTGGGTGGAGGCATGGGGATTAACTACCAAAACCCTGAGCAACACTTTCCGTGGATGGAGTTTTGCGACAAGTTGGAATTCCTGATCGCTAAAGAGCAAGTGCAAGACTGGACACTGCGTTTTGAATGCGGACGTTTCATCACGGCGGCATGCGGTTATTACGTGATGGAAGTGCTCGATATTAAGCAAAATCTTGGCGAAAACTTTGTCATCGCACGCGGGGGAACTCACCACTTCCGCACGCCAGCAGCGCAGAGCCATGATCATCCATTCGTCATCCTGAAAAGCAAGCAACACCATGAGATTTCTCATCCAATTCAGCATGCACAAGCAACTTTTGTCGGCCAGCTTTGTACGCCCAAAGATGTGCTGGCACGCAATCAACACGTCGCCCACGTCGATATTGGTGATTATGTTGTGTTTACCTTAGCGGGCGCCTATGCGTGGAACATCTCCCATCAAAACTTCTTGATGCATGAACCGCCGATCTTCCACTATTTCTAAACGGCATACTTCGCTTTATTCAAGCCCCAATCATTGGGGCTTTTTTACTCCACTCGGCACAAATTCATTGCCATTAACCGCTTTGCGAAATAGCAATAATGCGTTTTATCAGCTCGTCGGGTTCCATCTTGGGATTGCGGTAAAAACGGAAGATTTCCGAGTTTATCGCTTGCTGAGCAACCGGATTGACCGCCATCGAATCAATCATACTCGGCACAGCGAGGTTGTGTTTAACGCCGTAGTGAAAGTCTTGATATGACTGGACCTGACACGGATTAAAATCGCTGATGTCGATATCAGTACGTACCGGAATCGAGCCTTTTACCTTATTGAACTTAGATTGCCGGACAACCTGATGAAATTGCGGTGGATGTAGTAGCTGCATTGGGCGGCAAAGCCAACATCAAGTCAGTCGATGCGTGTATTACTCGTCTGCGTGTCTCGGTGAAAGACATTGCCAACGTTGATGTTGCTAAGCTAAAAGCACTTGGCGCGCGAGATGTATTAGTGATTGGCGACAGTTTACAAGCGATTTTCGGTACGCAGTCTGACTCAATTAAGTCAGAAGTGCACAGCGTACTCGCCACCTCCTGATCTTACCTCCCCCAATATAGGTAAGATTTGCCAACCTCCTTGTGAGGTTGGCTTTTTCGTTTTCGGAGTAAAAAAAGCGAAGCCAATAACCAGCCCTACTTCGCCGCCGCGTTGGTTAAATTGCCCAACACGCCGCTGATTTTGTTCAATACCTCGTCACAGCCTTCAATATGATGGCGCTGCTTTAAATACATAGGATCGTTGTAAGCTAACCACGTTTTACCTTCAGCATCTTCATACACCAACACTTTTTGGGGTAAATCGAGCGCCACTTCCTGCGCACAGATCATCAGTGGTGTGCCCACTTTAGGGTTCCCAAACACGATAACTTCGGTTGGTCGCAAAGTCATATCGACTTTCACGGCGTTCTCTTGATGGTTAATGCGTGCTCGCAACGGTTACCACACCCTCCCCAGCCAATGCACTCAATGACGTCAACGCCACGACCAACCCGATGATTACTTTTTTCATTTGTCGTCCCTTCCTCTCTATCTGAGTCGAAAACTGTAACTATATAAAAACCAAGTGTAGGAAAACTATAGAAGTCAGATTCCGCTATCGCGAATTGCACTCTACCCACTCAAGAGTCGACCGTGTAACACGGATTAATTGATTCAGATTAATAAAGCGTTAACTAGCTGAGCATCAAAAGCGTGAAATACGTAACATTTGCAGCCTATTTTAGTAAGAAAGAGAAAAGTAGTGACACGCGATCAATTTGAGTTATTAGCACCCGGTGGTGATTTAGATTCCATCAAAGCCGCCATTGCCGCTGGCGCCGATGCAATTTACTGTGGGCTCGACCGCTTCAATGCTCGTAACCGAGCGACCAACCTCACCTTAGATAACTTAAATGGCGTGTTAACGTTGGCCCATCAGCACAGCTGTAAGATTTTCCTAACGTTGAATGTGCTGATTTTAGAAAGTGAAATTCCAGCGATTGTTCGCTTACTCAGCCAACTGAACACCACCAAAATCGATGGCGTGATCGTGCAAGATCTCGGTCTGGCCTACATTCTCAAACATCACTTTCCCGATTTGGATGTGCACGCTTCAACGCAATTAAACACGCATAACGAAGGCCAGATCCTCTTTCTCAACCAGCTCACCGCAAGCCGAGTAAACTTATCTCGCGAACTTAACATCGATGAAATAAAACATCTGGCGCAATTTGGTCGCGAGCACAACGTAATGATGGAAGTGTTTGTCCACGGCTCATACTGCATCGGATTCTCCGGAATTTGCTATATCAGTTCCGCTCGCAATGGCGCATCAGGAAACCGTGGACGCTGCAGTCAACCTTGTCGCGAACAGTACGAAACGACCAAAACGGGCAACAACTACCCACTCAATATGAAAGACAATTCCGCCTTTGGGGACTTGAAAGCGCTTGCCGATGCTGGCGTGTATTCATTAAAAGTGGAAGGACGAATCAAGAAATCGCACTACGTCTATACCGTGGTCGACAATTGGCGTCAGCAAATCGATCGCTTGTGCGAGGGTTTGGAACTCTCTGAAGACACCACCGAGTTATACACGGTGTTCAACCGAGATTTCTCCAACGCATTTTTGCAAGGTGATTTCGGCAAGGCGATGTACATCGACAACCCGCGCGACCACGCTGTAAAGCATTTTTCGAAGGTTTATCAATGCCCGTCTGCTGATGATGTGCAAGCGGTGAAAAAGAAACTCTACGACGACAAAACCGCGATCATTGAGAAAGTGGCAGAGCAAACTAAGTCGTTCGATGTCGCTTCGACACAAGTATCCGGCAGCAGCTTGAAAGGGTCGATTGATGTGCCAACTCTGCCAGCGTTACCTCAACCAGAACCTCGCCAAGGTGCGCCAAAATTATCGGTTCTGATCTCGTCAGCACAAGAAGCCATGCTGTGCGAATACCACGACATTGATGTTTACTATCAATTGCCAATGGGATTGTCTGGCGAACTGAGCGCGATGATTGAGTTGTTCCAAGCCAACCCAATGCTCAAACCTTGGTTCCCAGCCATTTTGATTGGCGAAGACTACCACGCCGCGCGCGTATTTTTGGAAACCATCCAACCTGAGTTGTTGATCACCAACAACTCAGGCGTCGGCATGATCGCAAAAGAGCTCGGCTTAGGCTGGGTGGCAGGCCCACAAATGAACACGGTGAACTCATACGCGTTTAAATGCCTTCAAGACGAGTTCGCGGCAAGTGGCGCGTTTGTTTCTAACGAGCTGAATATGAAGCAGATGCGCCATATCAAGCGTCCGAAAAACATGCGCAGCTTCTACAGCATTTATCATCCAAATACCCTACTCACGAGCCGCCAATGTTTGTTCCAACAAACCGAAGGATGCCGTAAGGTGAAGGTCAACAAAGGTTGTTTGAAACGCTGTGATAAACGCACGTCTATCATCAACTTAAAAGACAATCCTTACGTGGTGCAAAAACAGAAAGGCAGCCACAATTCGATCTACAGCGAACACAACGTCTTAAACCTGCAAGTGCTGCACGATCTGCCTCAATTATTTACCGATGTGTTGATCGATCTGCGTGATATCCAGACCGAAACGACAGTCTCAGCAAGCAAACCTGAGTTGATTGACGCGTTCTTAGCTCTACTTGAAGAACACAGCGAACAAACCGTCCAAACGCTGAATGCCATGATTAAACCAACAGCCAACGCGCAGTATTTAAAGGGGTTGTAGAATTTTTCTAACGAGGCAAACAAAACAATAAATTATCCTACACTCTACTAGAGGGAAGCGTAACGCTTTGTAAGTCAGATGGTTGGCTGAAGAACATAGTTCATCAATAGAAGAACTTCCTGGCCATTTGAGATAATTTATTTGAGTACGCCATGAAAATATCTAAAGGTATCGAAGAGCAGGGGATCCCTGTCGGAAACTATTACGACAAATACAATACTCAGAACCCCATCGCCAGAAAAATGATGAGCAATTTCGATCATCATTTATCGCAACTGGTTGATATGGTCACACCAAAGTCGATACACGAAATCGGCTGCGGAGAAGGAGTCTGGGCACTTAAATGGCATCAACAAGGGATCCGTGTGAAAGGGAGTGACTTCTCCCAACAAGTGATTCAACTAGCAAGAGACAATGCCCAAGCACACAACTTGGAAGACATTTTGTTTGAACAAAAAAGTGTGTATGACGTTGCTAGAAAGACTGATTCTGCTGACCTTGTTGTTTGTTGTGAGGTCTTGGAACACCTGGAGCATCCCGAGCAAGCACTAGCAACATTGCAAGATCTCGATACTGACTATTACATTTTTAGTGTGCCAAGAGAGCCGTTGTGGTGTGCGTTAAACATGGCAAGAGGTAAATATTTAAACAGTTGGGGCAATACTCCCGGACATATCCAACACTGGTCCAAGAATGCCTTTCTGACTTTACTCAATCAACACTTTGAGATTCTCGAAGTACGCTCTCCCATTCCTTGGACCATGGTTTTATGCCAGCGTGTGAATCATGAAACATAATAAGAGTAAATTCATATTACGCTGGGTTGGGCGAATCATTACTATTTTTTCCATAGCCTTTGTATTAATCAAGCTCTCTACATACTCGCAGCAACTAAATATTCAGGATATTCCCTCTTACTCCTATCTGGTATTTATTTTTTGCATAGGCCTCTACGCCTTTGGCAATTATGTTCTTTCTATGGCGTGGCGACTTTTAGTCGCGAACAGTGAATATACTTTGTCTGCATCAACTGCCATTTGGGTGTTTGGCGGATCTCAAATTGCTAAGTATCTGCCTGGAAACATTTTCCAATTCGCTAGCCGACAAGTAATTGGCGTACAACACGGAATTAAAAATAATGTATTACTGAAATCGACCTTATGGGAAATAGGGTTGATGGGTATTGCGGCTGGTTCGTTTGGCGTCTTTCTGCTGAATGAGTACTTCCCTAATTTAATGGGGTACGAGATGACTTTATTCGCTGGACTTATCGTGATCACCGGATCAATATTAAGCTTGATAGCCAGTCGCAATTACCTAAAAGCTTGTGGGCTTTATCTCTGCTTTTTTTTGGTATCGGGCGGCATTTTCTCACTCATATTTTTTACGCTAAACGACAATCTAACTCCAACTTTAGAGACATTTTTACAAACATCTTGTTACTTCATCATCGCATGGTTAATAGGGTTTGCCACCCCAGGCTCTCCTGCGGGGTTGGGTGTCCGAGAGGCTGTTTTAATCACACTTCTAGATTCGCCGAGTATTGAAGATACACTCTTAGTTGCCGTCCTTGTTTCCAGAATCGTCACGGTTCTAGGGGATATGTTGTTCTTCGCTATCTCGAGTTTATTTAGGCCTAAGCAAGCCGTATCAAATAACTCACTTCTTTAAAGTATCGAGGTAACTCGCTATTACTCTCCAGATCGTTTTCGCTTGGTTTCAAACTGATAAGTGGGCAACTTTTCCTGATGCTCCAGCTTTTCTTCCAATACCTCATCGGTGCAATACTTTTTCGGTCAGCTTTCGATTGAACCCTATTAGATCGGCCACCAACCCCATCAATAAAGTGATGAAACCCAAGATAAGTAGCGTTGACCCCAAGACCAATGACTGAATATGGCCATCTCCCGCTCCATTTAAAAAGAAATACAGGAATCGCATAATGGGAATCACACCGCAAATCATCGCCACAGAGCCAATAAACAAAAACACTTGCAGAGGTCGGTACATGGTATAAACCCTGACCAAGGTAGAGAGCGACATTTTTAGAAACTGCGGAATGCTCTTAAACAGACGGGACTCTCGCGTTTTTTCATTAGTTCGGATTGGCACCGAAACCACACCAATCCTTTTTGCACTTGCTTGAATCAACATTTCTATTGTGTAGCTAAAATCCGATACGATATTAAGTTGTTGTGCCGCACTTCTCGATATTGCGCGAAAACCACTCACAGCATCTTTAACATCCAATCCCGTCGCTTTGGCAATAATAAAGCTCCCCGACACTTGTAAACATCGTTTAAATACAGAGAAATGTGTATTGCTATACCCTCCTCGGTCACCAACAACAATTTCTGCTTTGTGCTCGATAATAGGCTTAACCAAGTGCGGAATATCGGCCCCATTATATTGATTATCGCCATCGGTGTTCACAATGATATCAGCATGAAGACGAAGGCACTCCTCAATCCCTCTTCGAAATGAGTAAGCAAGCCCCTTATTGCCCTGGTTAGTAATAATGTGCTCAACACCACACTTGCGTGCGACTTCTGAAGTACCATCCGTAGAACCATCATCGATGATTAGAATCTCTATCTTAGCGATACCATCAACGCGCTTTGGTATTGAGCGAATAACATCAGCAATATTGTCCGCTTCGTTAAAGCACGGAATTTGAACAATTAACTTCATGCTTGCTCCTCATGTTCTGAATCAACATTACTGTGCGTATTAGAAGCCGGTAAATAACCTCTGCTTCTCTTCAAGATTGCGAGGTCGGTACAGGTTATCTCCCCAACGCAGAACGACTTTACCTGGCTCTTTCGACGCTAATTCATAGACACCCCGCACCAAGTATCGAGCTTGACCAGCCAACCAAACCTTGCCATTAATCATAAGACTATTGCTAGCTTCAAGCGTATATACGCCCTCGATGTTCACCATAACTTCCCGACTAAGAGAGTTGGGCGTCAGTTCAAACGTCTTTCCCGCAACATACAGGTGCGACCAATGATGAATGTAGTTCTGCCTTAACGCTTGAATATCTTGCCTTAATAGCCCTTTATCGGTTTTGTCAGGGCCAAACACATCTAAATAGTGCGAATTAACCAGTACAAAAGCCGGATTGTCTTGCTCTATAGCATTGCGAATAACGGGGATGTTTCTCGCAATATAATCTTCGTAACCCCACGTACTCATGAAAAAACCTTGTTTTGAAAAAGTCGGAACCATGGAGCATCGATCAATATAAGCAACAGGCTGAGGAAAGATTTTATGTATTTCATCAAGAAACTGACGCTGGTAGGCCAAGTTGCTTTTTATCGGTAAAACAAAACCATTCACCACAATGGATACCGCAAGCAAGCAGGGAACAATAAAATTAAAAAATTGTGCAACTCTTGCGTTAGTGAAATTCTGGATACCAACCCAAGCCACAGCAAACAAAGCACTCACTGGAGCAAGCATAAAAGCGTAATAGTATGGGAAAGCGTTGCGATAAAAGAGCAAAGTGAAGAGTAATAAACTTAGGCACAAAAACTTAATCGATGACTCACGGCTTAATAGCTTTTGCGAAAAACACGCATAAACAGCAGTACCAATACCAATGAAAAGAGCTAACCAATACCATGAGTTCGTCGAAACTGAATGAACAAAGTAAAACAATCGAGGAAAAAGCTCGCGCTGGTTTAGTGTCTTATCCGCAGCACCGAACATCGTTCCTGCATCACCAACCGAACTCGCTCCATGTATAGAGAAGTAATGCCAACTGTATAGCATCGCAAAGGCAACCAGTATTGCGACTCCATACATGAGAACTTGCCTAAAATAACGCTTACGATTTCGCGACCAATAAAGCGAGGTTAAAACTATGCCTATAAAAGTCGGGATATACAGAGCGGTCTTTAAAGTGACGAGCAAGGCGACAGCCGTAAGGACACCAGCAAGAATGGATACACGCCAAGAAAATGTTGCACTAAACACATAATACAGCGCCGCCATGATCATACATGTCGCGATAGGATCAGTACGAAAACTGGCCCCCATACGAACATTATAAACAAAAGAAAAATAGGCAAGCACCGCAAAAAGTGCCGCCGATTTGCTGCAGTACAATCGACATAACTTGTATAGATAAAATCCCGTGAGTAATTGAAAGAACACCATAACGACTCTCGCCACAATGATCTGGTCAACATCGTTATCTGATACACCACTCAGCCAAGTAAAGAAGTGAATGTGAAAGGTTTGGAAACTATTAATCACCTCGCCGTTAATAAACCGATGCACAAAAGATAGGTAATAAAACTCGTCCCAATTTACTTCGTAATTAAACGCAACAAAAAACCGAGCGATTACAGCCACTACGATTAGAATACAAAGAAAAATAGAAGTGCTAGAGGTAGTATATCTATCCGATAAATGACGTTTATTAACCTGTTCAACAGTCTCCATTCACCCTTCCTTGTTAATCGTTTCTCGACTAGTGGCATGCTCTGAGACATTAAGTTGTATGAATAAGGTTAGAACTGCCAGTAATGAGTATAGTCATGATTCAAAACCAAATAAGGGGTGGCAGGAGAAGTTTCGAGAGCAAAACACCTTTGAGCAACGAGACCGTGTTTTTATTCCACACTTTGAAAGCGGGAAACTTTGCATTATTTCAAAAGGCTTTAGTATTAAGTCTCTCAACATATCTTGAACACACACAGTGCACTGACTACAATGGCGCACTTTTTACGGAATTTAGGTCACAAACATGACAGATACAGCTAAACCAGCTCTACCAGATCGCCTAGCAGGTAACCCACGTAGCCCATTCTTCATCAAAGAATGCTTCGAGCACCAAATCGGTATTCGTATCAACGGCCAAGAGCGTACTGACGTAGAAGAATACTGCATCAGCGAAGGTTGGGTAAAAATTGCTTCTCCTAAAGCAAAAGACCGTTTCGGTAACCCAATGCTAATCAAACTTAAAGGCGAAGTTGAAGCGTACTACGTGTAAGCTGACCACGCTGAATTTCTTTGAAAGCTCGAGTCTGACTCGGGCTTTTTTAATGCCTGTCATATCCCTTCCTCATTTAATCTCTTCCCTCTTCTTTTCAGTACAAGTTATTAAGAAATCGATGTAAATCGCTGTTTTTATCTGATTGTTGTCTAAAGTTTCTAAAGGACTAACTGCAATAGCGATTGCCAAAAGAAACGACACCTTTTGATTGTAGGGAGAGGAAATGGAAAGCCCACTTGTCACACTCAAACACGCCAGCAAAAGCTTTGTTGATGGCAAAGAGACACATCGCGTGTTGAAAGGAGTCGATTTCACCCTGAATTCAGGAGCGAGTGTCGCACTGACGGGGGCGAGTGGCAGCGGCAAAAGTACCTTACTCAATATCATCGCTGGCTTTGAGCCGCTTTCCGAAGGTGAGTTGTGGTTAGATGGCGATAACACGGTGGCTTGGAAAGACCCACAATGGAGCCGATTTCGCCATCAAAATCGGGGTTATTTTTCAGCAATTCAACCTCTTAACACCTCTTAACGTAAAGAAAAACATCGCCTTTCCTCTCAATTTGAATCAACAGAGATGGAATGACTGGTGCGATTATCTGGTCGAAACGTTAGGCATCAGCCAGCTTCTCGACAGGCATGTTTCTGCTCTTTCAGGCGGTCAACAACAACGCGTCGCGATTGCACGAGCACTTGCCCACAAACCCAAACTTCTGCTTGCCGATGAACCCACAGGAAACCTAGACCAAAAAGCAGGGTTAGAAGTGATGAAACTACTCAGTGAAATCACCTCCCAAGGCAATACGGCAGTACTGTTAGTCACCCACAGCCCTGACTGCGCTGAGTTCATGCAAACCCAGTTACGTTTAAAGGATGGGCGTTTGGAAAATAATCAGTTGCATGGCGGTCATCACCAAAACAAACATGAGCTTCGCCATGAAGCAAGCTAAGCTATCAAACACCAGATTTACTCATACTCGACTCGCCCTGAATCTGTTTGCGGCGCACTATCGGCAGGCACCACTGCAAGCCGCCGCAATTCTGATAGGTATCGTGCTGGCTGTGACCTTGTTTGTTGCAGTGCAAGCCATCAACCTCAATGCCAAGCGCAGTTATGCTGAGTCTACCGAGCAGCTTAGCGCACAAGCTCAGAACTTAATTATTCCACCAGCAGGGCAAAACTATCTGCCCGAATCGCTCTACTTCACCCTTAGACAAAATGGGCTCAGTGCAACACTACCTGTAATTGAAGGGCGAGTGAGAGACGAACAAGGGCGTCGCTGGTCAGTACAAGGTAGCGAGTTAATTGCCGCCATCTCTTCACGTTCGCGCTATTCATCAGAAAACCAACAGAACGTGTCTTTGTTCGACAGTGCTTTGCCTTTACCTGAGCTTTTGGCTGGCAAGCCCATCGTGATGATGAGCCAATCTCAACATCAAAACTTAGGAGAGGTAGAAACCCTAACTCTGGACGACATTCCAACCCAAGTGGTGGTGCTACCAGACGAATGGCAGTTAGGTAGCCGAATGTTGATGGACATTGGCTTTGCCCAGCAACTGCTCAATAAACAAGGACAGCTCAGTTACATTGCGGTTTTCCATTCGGGTGATAAAGGGCATAAAGACACGCAAGCAAATTGGCAAAGCATCATTGGTGAGCAAGGACAATGGATTTCCAATAATCAAACTACAGACCTTGGTTCGCTGACCGATAGCTTTCACCTCAATCTCACCGCAATGAGCTTACTTGCCTTTTTAGTCGGGCTGTTCATTGCCTACAACGGCGTAAAGTACAGCTTGCTGAAACGCAATCGACTGTTAGTACAGATTCAACAGGCGGGTGTTGCGCCGAGCATTGTGTTCTCTGCGCTGTTAGTTGAACTCACTATTCTCGTTACCATCGGCTCTTCCCTCGGTTTTGTATTGGGCATGCAGCTTAGCCACTGGTTACATCCGACCGTGGCACTGACTTTAGAACAACTTTATGGCGCGACACTTCTGCCCGGAACTTGGCAGTGGCAATGGTGGGCGCAAGCACTGCTGCTCACGTTAGCCGCAACCCTGTTGGCGTTTTGGCAGCACTTTAAACAGCGAGTGCGCCAGCCGCTCTCTTCTCATGGTGGATTTTATCAAGCGCCTGAAGCCTCTAACGAAAACCAATTGTTCGTGATAGGTGCCGCGTTGACGACTCTCGCACTCGCAGGGTTATGGCTGAGTGAGCATCACCGCTTCACCATGGCATGGCTCGGCGTGCTTGTGGTGTCGATTCCTTTGTATCTACCCAAAACACTCAGCGTCTTAGCCAATTGGTGTGAAAAGCGCACCAGTTCTGGTTTGATGCAATATCTGTTTGCTGAGTTGCGCGAGCTGATTTCTCCGCTTTCTCTCGCCATGATGGCACTGCTACTCGCCGTTACAGCCAATATGGGGATGAATACCTTAGTTGGTAGCTTTGAGTCCACCTTAAAACAGTGGTTAGAACAAAGGCTACACGCCGATATTTACGTCAGCCCTGCGCAAGGAGAAATCGCAGATGTAGAGCGCGCATTAGGACAGTTCGACAAGGTTGAGACCGTCTACAAGCAATACTACGTCGACGATAACCTGCAAGGGTTACCGATTTTGCTTGGCACAAAAGACAAAGACACCTTAGAACAAACCATGGTGTTCAAATCGCACTTGGAGAACTTCTGGCAACGCTTTTACCGAGGTGAACTGGTCGCCATCAGTGAACCTACTGCGGTCAAACTGGGTTTATCACTGGGTAGCGAACTCACACTTGATGCCATTCCAAATAAGAACCTGCTTGTGGGCGCGATATTCCATGATTACGGCTCACCCAATGGTGAAGTGTTATTGGCACCAAAATTATGGCAAGAGAGCGGATTTACCGACCTGCCGACAAGCCTTGGCATTAAAGTCTCGGGGGACCCACAAATCGTCTACGAGCAACTGCGCGAGCAATTGAATCTGCATCCAAGTCAGCTCTACGATCAGGCGCAAATCAAATCCATCGCGTTGGATATATTTTCGCAGACCTTCGCCATTACGCGCGCGCTCAACGGCGTGACCTTGATGGTCGCCGTGATTGGTTTGTTCAGTGCTTGTTTTATGTTGCTCGACGCGCGCAAAGCCGCCATTGCAAGGCTGTATGCACTTGGCGTCAGCCGTCGTAAATTAATGACCATGGTGGTCGGACAGATCGTCGCTCTGGTCAGTTTTACTCTGGTTATCGCCCTACCTTTAGGAGCCATGGTGGGTTATGTACTGACAGACATCGTCACCTTGCGCGCTTTTGGTTGGAGCTTAAATTATCTGTGGAATTGGAGTGATGCCCTCAGCATTGCGGCGATCACCATCTTGGTGGCGGTGATTGCCACCTTGATCCCGCTGTGGCGATTGGTCAGTAAGCCTGTCGTGTCCAGTTTGCAAAGCGAGGTGTTGTGATGGTTCGATTAGCAAGCAAACTTACTCTGTTCATAGGTAGTCTATTCCTATTTGGATGTGAAGATCCCCAACAAAAAAATATGAGCACACAAAATATGGGCACGTTGCTGGGCAGTGGAGATACGCAAAGCGAGAGCAACCTATTCACACCCGTAGAAAAAGGGATTGAACTCACCTTCCCGGCAGACCATCAAGCACACCCGGATTTTCGTCATGAATGGTGGTACTTAACCGCTAACTTAATTGATGAAGACGGCAACCCACTTGGTGTTCAATGGACACAATTTCGCTTTGCTGCTGCGCCGCCAACGGGCGAAGATGACGTGAAGAAAACCGAGTGGCAAGCTCAGCAAATCTACATGGCGCACAGCGCGGTCACTACAACGGATAAACACTACGCCGATGAAAAGTGGTCACGTGACCAAGCCTCTCTAGCAGGTGTTGATACTTCACCATTTCGAGTTTATCTCGATGATTGGCAGTGGACCTCTTCAACCAACGACCTCTTCCCTGCCACATTGAAGGCGAACTCCGAACAGTTTGGCTATTCGCTGACGCTTAACAGCAGTGCGCCTTATCAAAAGCAAGGCGAGCAAGGTTACAGCACCAAAAGCGCCGATGGTCAGGTGGCTTCGTACTACTACAGCCAACCGTTTATTGATGTCTCCGGTGAAGTCACTATCGACGGAGAAACCCATCAAGTGTCGGGTAAAGGTTGGATAGACCGAGAGTGGAGCTCGCAATTCTTACTCGACTCACAACAAGGCTGGGACTGGTTTGCTCTAAGGTTGAGTGACGAGACCAGCTTGGTAGTGTTCCAATTGCGGGATTCCAAAACAGGACAAGCCAGTTACTCCAGCGCAAGGCTGATGCAGCAAGATGGATCTGGCATCGCTATCCCACAAAAAGACATTCAGTTAGAGGCGACCAAGCAAACAGAAATCCAAGGGCGAAAGTATCCAATCCAGTGGCAAGTGTCGATTCCAAATCAGCAAATTGAGCTTACCGTTTCTGCTCTCAACCCGAACGCGAAAATGCCGCTTTCTGTGCCTTATTGGGAAGGCCCAGTGCGTATTGAGGGCTCTCATTCAGGGACAGGTTATATGGAGCTGACGGGATATTAAGCGCTCTGAACAGATTTCAATTACCGTTGAGAAGCCATCTTAAGAACCCTCTCCTACCCGCAACAGAATGCGTCACAATCAGAAATAAATGACTACGACGCATTTATTCGATACTAGCCTTGAATCCTTGCTTCGTTGCGGTACGCTTTGAGCAAATCAAACAAGGGTGGCCCCTCTCATGCGTGTCGATTATCACCAACGACTCGTTCCTGTTATTCGCTATCTGGAACAGCACTTTAACGATCCTCTCAATTTGCTCGAAGTGGCAGCGCTAGCCAACCTCTCTCCCTATCATTTTCACCGTACCTTCAAGGCGGTACAAGGCGAAACATTAGCCGACTTCATCCGACGTTTACGGCTAGAGGCGGCAGCAGACGACCTTTTCAAATCAAAGCAACCAGTGCTGAACATCGCGTTAGAGGATACCGAAGTACCAAAAGGCATTGAGCTGCAAGACTTCCCCGGCGGTCAATATGCGGTGATGCGCCAGCAAATTACCGAATTCAGCCAATACCCTAAAGCATGGGATGATTTGATGAGCAAAGTGGTTGAATCTGGTATTGAAAACGACTGCCGACCTTGCTTCGAACTTTATCATAGCTACGATCCACAAACGCACCATGCAGACGTCAGCTTCTGCACTGCTATCAAATAATCGAAAAAAGCCTGCACGTTCGCAGGCTTTCCTTCTATTAGAAATAATGTCTAAATCGATTAGATCGCTTCGCCATTTACTGTAACAGCAACATCAATATTGCCACGAACGGCGTTTGAGTATGGGCAAACTTGATGTGCGATGCGCGTTAGTTCTAATGCTTGTTCTTGTGGCATATCTAGCTCTACCGCTAAGCTCACTGTTAGTGCAAAGCCTCCATTATCGTTCGGACCAATGCCCACTTCCGCTGTTACGGGTGCACTTTTCAGGTTTACTTTACCTTCACGTGCTACGTGCAGAATCGCGTTAGAAAAACATGCTGAATAGCCCGCTGCGAAAAGCTGCTCAGGGTTAGTTGCTGCACCTGTGCCGCCCATTTCCTTCGGGTATGACAGCTCTAGATCGAGAAGACCGTCATCTGTTTTTACTTGACCATTACGACCAGCCAAAGCGGTAGCTTGAGTTTTGTATAGAGTAGTCATGCGAGTGTCCTTCTTAATTTAAGTTGTACACAATTTAATTGCTTGCAATCTTATATCGAAGTAAAGATCGTTTGCAACTATATTGTGCACAATTTATTTTATTACTCTCTTTCTCTGTGAGCAGGTAGGCAACGCCAATGAGCCAGTGTTACACCGACAACACCATGACCAACGACGATAAACTCTTACTCGAAAACCAAGTTTGCTTCCCGCTCTATAGTGCAGCAAATGCGGTGATCCGAGCTTACCGCCCTTTGCTGGACGAGCTTGATCTGACTTATTCGCAATACTTAGTGATGATGGTGTTGTGGGAGAAAGACGGTGCCAGCGTTAAAGAACTGGGCTCGCAACTGCATTTGGATTCAGGCACGCTCACGCCGCTGCTTAAACGATTAGAAACAAAAGGCTATGTAGAACGTGGTCGCAGTGACACCGATGAGCGCGTACGCGTACTCAACCTTACAGAGCAAGGTCGTGACCTCAAAGAGCAAGCCAAGTCAGTGCCAAACGCCATGATGTGTAAAATCACGTTAGAGCTGGATGAAATGATCATGCTGAAGAAGTTGTGCGGCAAGGTGCTCGACAATCTGAACTAAGAAATAAAAGCATCAGCTTCCCCACTTCCTATTAGAAAGAGCCTGCCGAGATGCAGGTTCTTTCGATCTTAGCCAGACGATCTCTTAAAGGTCATCATCAGTATTCTCTATTACCACTTGGCCTTCCTCTTCAATAAAACCTATCAAAGCAAACTCACTTATATCGGGTTTCCCTATTAAGAAAGATAGGAAATGACTATCAATAGGATAGTTACAAGCGATTTTCCTTAAACACGTTCCAATGCGAATATACTTTCCGAAAGCAAGAACTGCTCACCCTAAAACATTCTGAGGAAAGTAAAAATGATTAATACAAAGATCAAACCATTTGCAGCTACAGCATACAAAAACGGCGAATTCGTTGAAGTAACAGAACAAGATGTTCTAGGCAAATGGGCTGTATTCTTCTTCTACCCAGCAGACTTCACATTCGTATGTCCGACAGAACTAGGTGACCTAGCAGACCACTACGAAGAGCTACAAAAACGCGGCGTTGAAGTGTACTCAGTATCAACAGACACACACTTCACTCACAAAGCTTGGCACGATAGCTCAGAAACCATCGGCAAGATCCAGTACTACATGCTTGGCGACCAAACAGGCAACATCACAAACAACTTCGGTGTGATGCGTGAAGGTCAAGGTCTTGCAGACCGTGCAACGTTCCTAATAGACCCAGAAGGTACTATCCAAGCAATGGAAATCACTGCTGAAGGTATCGGTCGTGACGCAGAAGACCTACTACGCAAAGTGAAAGCAGCTCAGTACGTAGCAGCACACCCAGGCGAAGTTTGCCCAGCAAAATGGAAAGAAGGCGAAGAGACGCTAGCTCCTTCTCTAGACCTAGTAGGCAAAATCTAAGCCACTGAATTTAAGCTCAATTTGACATGCTAATTGACGCTTAACTTAGAGAGCATTCCAGGTTAGATACCTTGACGACCTTCTGCCTGGTTTGCTCTCTCCCTACTGATTTTATCCAGAGTAACCACTCTTTTGTTTATTTAAGGTAACAACAACTATGTTAGACCAAGCGATCCAACAACAACTCAAACAATATCTGGCTAATGTAAAAGAAGACGTTCGTCTAGTGGTTAGTCTAGATGAAAGCAAAGCATCGAATGACATTCTGTCTCTGGCGAACCAAATCGCAGAGATGAGCGACTTTATCACCGTTGAACGTGACGACAACGCAAGCGCACGTAAACCAGTGATGACGGTGACGAACCCAGTAAAAGGCACAGCACTTCGCTTTGCTGGCCTACCAATGGGTCACGAATTTACCTCTCTGGTATTGGCATTACTGCACTCTGGTGGTCACCCAATCAAACTAGATCCAGAAGTGATTGAACAAATCGCGGCGCTAGATAAAGAATTGGATGTTGAAGTGTTCATTTCACTGTCGTGCCAAAACTGTCCAGACGTTGTTCAAGCGTTCAACATGATGGCGGCGATCAACCCGAAAGTGAAAGCAACCATGATCGATGGTGCACTATTCCAAGATGAAGTGAAACAACGTGACATCATGGCAGTACCAAGCGTATTCGTGAACGGTGAGCTATTCGGACAAGGCCGTATGTCTCTGACTGAAATCCTAAACAAAGTGGATGACGGCGCGAGCGAGAAAGCAGCCAAAGCACTGAGCGAAAAAGACCCATACGACGTGCTAGTTGTCGGCGGTGGCCCTGGTGGTAGTGCAGCAGCACTATACGCAGCGCGTAAAGGTATTCGCACTGGCGTTGTCGCTAAACGCTTCGGTGGTCAGGTGATGGACACCATGGCAATCGAGAACTTTATCTCGGTAAAACGTACTGAAGGTCCAAAACTGGCAACTGACCTAGCAGAACACCTAAAAGAATATGACGTAGACGTTGTGACTGAGCAACAAGCGCAAAAACTGATGGGCGCAGCGCACACAGATGATGGCTTGATTCACATCCAACTTGAAAGCGGTGCAACGCTGAAAAGTAAGAGTGTCATCCTAAGCCCTGGTGCACGCTGGCGTGAAATGAACGTTCCGGGTGAGCAAGAGTACCGCAACAAAGGCGTCGCGTACTGCCCACACTGTGACGGCCCGCTATTCAAAGGCAAGAAAACCGCGGTTATCGGTGGTGGTAACTCAGGCATCGAAGCGGCTATCGACCTTGCTGGTATCGTAGAACACGTAACGGTTCTTGAATTCGCAGACGTACTTCGCGCAGACCAAGTGCTTATCGACAAAGCGAACTCACTACCAAACGTAGACATCATCACGATGGCGCAAACTACTGAAGTTGTGGGTGACGGTACTCGCGTAACAAGCTTGAAGTACAAAGACCGCAACACAGATGAAATCAAAGAGATTGAACTGTCAGGTATCTTTGTTCAAATCGGTCTAGTACCAAACACAGAATGGCTGAAAGATTCAGAAGTAGCGCTTTCTGAGCGCGGCGAAATTGAAGTTGGTAGCCGTGGTGAAACCAGCCTAGAAGGTGTCTTCGCAGCCGGTGACGCTACGACGGTTCCTTACAAACAGATCATCATTGCGATGGGTGAGGGTGCAAAAGCAAGCTTAGGCGCATTTGACTACCTAATCCGTAAGCAAGGTTAATCTCCAATTTCTTGAGCACAAAGCGTACGGTGCGGTGTTTTCTTCCCCTGAAAACCAATCGGGGCACCGTGACAGCGATGAGTAACAAGAAATAAAAGCAAAAAACCTAGAAGCCCAAAGACTTTGCCAGCAGGTACTAACTGCTGGCTTTTTTGGTTTTGGAGAGGGGTGTAAGCACATCCTCCAGCACTCCGAGTTCAAACTGGAGGGAATGGCTCTACAATCACGGATAATTCAATTCACACCACCAGCATCACAACGCGCTGCAAATAGATTCTGAATACTCGCTTAGGCTCCTTCAGAATGACGCTGTTCGTTAAGCGCTCTCTTCACGTCATTCCCGCGAACCTAGGTGAGACTGGGAATCTACTCACCACAAGCTTGAACGAAAGAAATTCACACACATACACGTGAAGCATCAACGGTTAGAGAGTTCATGAACATGATCCTCCTCTCAACCTCAAACCACCAACCCCACCTAACCTTCGCTTGTATCAAACTCTAAAGATCTCAATACTCCGGGCTCAAAGGGGAGGGACTGGTTCTGCAATCGTGGACAGTTAACTTCACACCGCTAGCATCACAACACGCTGCGAATAGATTCTGAATACTCGCTTAGGCTCCTTCAGAATGACACTGTTCGTGTAGCGCTCTCTTCGCGTCATTCCCGCGAACCTAGGTGAGACTGGGAATCTACTCACCACAAACTCGCTCGAAAATGATTAGCACGAACAAAAGATGAAAGAGGGTTGCAAGCACCTAACCCAACTCGCAGATTCAAAGTACCACCCCACCGAATCTCTCCATGTATCAAGATCCAAAGATATCAACCCTAAAAAATTTTAAAAAAGCCCTTTACCTCGACTTAACTTGAGGTTTTAGCATGTTCATCGTTGGCTAGGAAATGAAAAAAGGAGCACATCATGATCCAACTAGAACATATTAATTTAGTCGTGAAAAACATCCCTGAAATGCTGAAGTTTTATCAAACTGCATTTCCACATTGGTACGTGCGTGATGAGGGGAAAGGCGAATGGAGTGGTAAGCCAAGAAACTGGCTACATTTTGGCGACGAGTATCAATACATTGCGATGAGTGACCACGGTGAAGGTGAGAACCGTGAGTTGGGCGGCCACCAAGTTGGACTAGCGCATTTTGCTTATGTGACCAACAACGTCGATGCCATCACAAAAAGACTGACCGATGCAGGTTATCCGATTGCCCAACCTGGGGCTGATGAGCTATATCGCAAGAATGTGTATTTTGTTGACCCTGCAGGTTTTGAGATCGAATTCGTTGAATACCTGACGGATGATCCAAAACTTCGTAACCTGACAAGCTAAAAGAGACGTAAATAATAAAACGCCAGCAGATGGTGACTACTGGCGTTTTGGTTTATCTATCAGGTTTCTTTATCGCATTAGCGCTGTTTGGCAAAAACCTGAGTCCAGTAATACCCGTAGCTTGCCGAGTGATTTTCGACAAGCGACGCGCCCATCTGATCAAAATCCGCACTCATGATATTGAGGCAGTGACCTTCGCTCGATAACCAAGCATTAACGACGGCGTTAATGGAACTTTGCCCTACGGCGACATTCTCACCAATGGCGCTCCAAGCATAGCCCGTTGCGTTGACTCGATCTGACATATTGCTGCCGTCAGAGCCTGTGTGACTCATGAAATCGCTGTTCGCCATATCGCTTGAGTGTCGATAAGCGGCGCTTTCCAAATCGTAGCTCCAAGTCAGGGCCCCAACAGGTGGCATGGTGGTTGCGCCACACTGTTGTGTAGTAGAGCGAGCGCTGTTGACCGCTGCAAGCATCTGCTCGGCAAATGTGCCCTGTGACGATGTGGAACCTGTGTTTTGAGAGCCGTTTTCTACAGGTGCTGACGACTCCCCATCGCCGCCACATGCGCTGAGAAGTAGGGCCAAAGCAGGCACTAAGATCTTAGTTGGCATTGTCTTTCCTTTATGAGTGACGAAGAGCAAACTGCGCTTGTCGATAATAACGCCCAATAACCTAACAAAAACCCATAAAAGCACCATATGGCTTGGAGTGTTTTAACCAAAGACTCACATGAAGTTTTCAATCTCCTTGGTTCGGTTGGTAAATCGGCAACGTTTCAGCCCACGTATGGAATGGCGTTTCATCCATATCCTGTATCGCTTGGGTGATAAAATCGATGAACACCCTCACTCGAGCAGGCACATATTCCCGGTTAGCATAGAGAAGATACACGCCATTTCCTGCTTGGCGCATACTCGGAAATATCGGCACTAAACGCCCCGCTTTGAGCCAATCTCTCGCGATAAAGTGAGGAATCTGAGTTAACCCTAAGCCTTCTGCGCAAAGCTCTGCCATGGATTCGCCGTCGTTTACAATAAAATTTCTCTCGGGGTTATACTCACTTGCACCGTCTGGTTCTGGCATCCGAATCGGCAACAGTTTCCCCGTTTGTTTAAAACGAAAACGAACCCAAGAATGGTCATTGAATACATCCGGGCCACTCGGAACACCATGGCGCGCTAAATAATCCTGACTGCCACAAATAATAAAATCGATAGGACTCAGCTGGCGCACAATCAACTGGCTGTCCTGAACGACACCAGATCTAATCGACACATCAATCCCTTGTTCAATAATATCAACGTAGGCGTCATCGTAATGAATATCGATAGTGATACTGGGGTAGCGGCGACAAAACTCTTTTAACCAAGGGCGAATGTAAAGGCGACCGTAAGAGACCGGCACATTAATCTTAAGCAGTCCTGAAAGCGCATCATTGTGGCTTTTTAATGAATCCTCACACGCCGTCAGTTCGTCCAGTACAAACCTAGCGGTATTTGCGTATCGACGACCGGCTTCTGTCAGACGGATCTGTCGGGTAGAACGCTGGAAAAGCTGTATTCCCAAGTCGCTTTCAAGACGATGGATGGCCTTACTCACCGTAGAAGGGTCTGTGCCATACGCTTTGGCGGCCGCAGCAAAACTGCCACCTTCTAAAGTGGCAATAAAAAATCGTAGGGACCGTATCTTATCCATAAAACTCGTGCATTCCATTCGTGAACTTTATTCACTTTAGTAAAGACAAAGTGGCTCTTCAATCACCAATCAGCCCAAATATAATGAATCTCAATAACTTGATGCTCTGTTAGCGAGGAAAAAACAATGGGTAAAAATGGATTAAAGAATGCACTACAACTATTGATAGCGACCTTAGTTCTATTCTTTGGGATGCTTCAAACGGCACATGCGGCGGATAAACGCATTGGCATTCTGGTTTATGACGGCGTATTGACCTCTGATGTTACTGCGCCTTTAGAGGTCTTTGGTGTCGCAAGTCGGCTGACTTGGTTTAGTGATTATGAAGTGCTCACTATTTCCGTCTCTGAGCAGAAAACCATCACCACTGAAGAGGGATTAAAAATTGGTGTGGATGCTTGGATTGGCGATCAGCCGGAGCTCGACGTGCTGGTTTTAACATCCAGCTACGACATGGATGCGCTAATCGAAAACAAGGATCTCATTCACTTTATTCAAACCACATCAAAGGCGGCAGATTGGATGGCAAGTAATTGCTCTGGTGCGTATCTATTGGCCGAGGCTGGCCTGTTAAACGGTAAGAAAGCGACGACATGGGCAGGAGGTGAAAACGGATTACAAAAAGACTATCCAGCAGTTGATGTACAGGTCGACCAGAATTTTGTTGTTGATGAGGGTGTCATCACCTCAAACGGAAGCCTAGTTAGCTATCAAGCCGCCCTTAAATTGCTGCATCTCATGACTTCAGAATCTAAAGCTCAAGAAGTCGCAGACGCCCTTCAATACTCACGTTTTTCTACCCAGCCATTTTAAGCGGGCAAGAATGAAACCGCAGGTAACCTTTGAGCTTCAGAGGTTACCTTGCTACTCAGCTCTACACTTCTGATCTTAATGCTATGGAAAAACACAAACGATACGAAGCACTGACGAAGGAGCGATACCAAGATATCTATCGTCTCGCATATTGGCTATGCAAAGATCATCACCTTGCTGAAGATTTGGCGCAAGACACCTTCCTGAAAGCGTGGCGATTCTTTGATAACTTAAATGATCCCAATGCCGCGAAGCCTTGGCTCATCACCATTTTGCGTCGTGAGAATGCTCGGCGCTTTGATAAAAAGCAGTACGATTTTGTCGATATTGATGAGTGTGTAATACAGGCAAAAACCTACCCTGGCAGTGACCACGACATGGCACAAGATTGGCTTCAAAAACAAATGATGATTCTCGAACCCAAATACCGAGAGCCATTGGTCTTAAAACTCGTAGTCGGGTTTAATCATAATGAAATTGCTCAAGTATTAGAGCTTAATCACAACACCGTGGCGACTCGATTATTCAGAGCACGCAATCAGATCATTGCGCAGAGGGAGCGCGATTAAGACACAAAAAAAGTAGTCAATCATGTCAACTAACTGGCTATGCTCCGGTCTATTTCATAAGTCGTTACACAACTCGGCGCTTTAACGCTTTACATCAAGCGCGACTAGATGAACACTTCTCGTCAAAGTACAATAACAGCCGACATAGAGTAGAGTCAGTAAAACATTATGAGTAACACAACGGCGAAAAAGCCGAATCCCCTATTCGAGATTCTTTTTAACGTATTCATCCCTTCCTTTATCTTGATGAAGTTTAGCGGCGATGAACACCTAGGAACAGCAATGGCGCTGGTTGTCGCTTTGCTATTTCCTATCATTTACGGCGGTATGGACCTTGTCCGGAACAAGAAATTTAACTTTATTTCTGCACTTGGCTTTATCAGTGTTTTATTAACTGGCGGCATTGGCTTGTTAGAGCTTGATACACGTTGGCTAGCCTTGAAAGAAGCCCTGATCCCTGGCCTGATCGGTTTAGCGGTTTTGGGCTCAACGTTTACCCGTTACCCACTGATGCAGAAGTTAGTACTGAATGACACGGTATTAAATTTATCGCTGATTAACGAACGCTTGAAAGAGAACGGTCAATCAGAGGCATTTGAACGTTGTCTAATGTCATCAAACTATCTGTTTGCGAGTACTTTTGCGTTCTCATCCGCGATGAACTACTTCCTTGCGACTTGGATCGTGACCAGTCCTTCGGGCACGGCTGCCTTTAATGAAGAGTTGGGTAAGATGGCGCTTTACAGCTACCCGATGATTGCAATTCCAAGCATGTTAATGATGTTCGGTATTTTTTATTACATTTGGCGTCAAGTACGTACGATGACATCGCTCGAAACAGAACAAATTTTCCATCTAAAATAGTCCCATCATTACAAATAACCCATCAAAAAAGGGAGGATTTTATCCTCCCTTTTCTCAACAGACTCACTGTAATTCATAGCGTCAAAATGATTTTTCCTGACACTGCCGATGAGCGTTGCTCAACCATTTCAATCGCAGTTTGAAAATCCTCTAGTGGCAGCTCAGACGCTACATTTAACTTTATATCGTTGGCGATAAAGTGGTCTAACATTTCAGCGAATACCGCTTTTCTCCCGCCTTTACCTATCGACTCTTCCCAATATCGCAAAAAGAAGGTGCTAAAGTCGATGTTGTTGGTCTTCATCGATTCAAAAAACGCCGGCGTATAAGGCGCCAACGACAACGTTCCGTAGTTGATGTATTGACCGTTTTCTTTCAAGGTACGAATGAGATACGTGCCAGCCTCACCACCTATCGCATCCAAAGCGGCCGTTGGTTGTGGCAGTTTGCGCGTTTGCAGTTGCACGTGTAAGTCTTGCTTCGCGTCCAACACTGGAATCGTATCGTACGGATACTCGTCTGGCTTTGAAGTGACAGCAATCAGTGTAAAACTCAGTGAATGGGCGAGCTGGGCAAATATCTTACCGATCGCCGAACCCGCCGCATTGATGATCACCACATCCTCTTTGTTCAACTTAGCTACTTTCGTGGTGATAACCCACGCGGTTAGCGCGTTGATATACAACTGGCAGGCATAGCCGTTATCCAAACTCTCAGGTAGCGGAAAAAGATTCTCGGGCGAAGCATCGATGTAGTATTGCCAAGTACCACTCATCGCCACCAACACTTTTTGCCCAACTTGAAGGCCAGTTTGACCGACTGCACTGACTTCCACCACACGCCCAACCGCTTCAAATCCCGGCACGCGAGGTGGTACGTGAACGCGGCGGTATTGCCCAACACCATAAATGGAAAGCAAGTCACTTGGGTTAATGTTTGTAGCTTCGAGCCTCACCCGAATCTTGCCCTGAACAAGCGGTTTGAGGGGCTCTTTTTCCAACGACAGCGACGTTTTGGGCTGACCAAAACAGAATTGATTCACTCGAGTATTTATCGTTGGTGCCATTGTTATTCATACCATGTAATTGAAATTCAAAAAGGAAGTTTCGCGACTTCTACTCAAAAGCATTAAGTGAAGTCGAAGCTCTGTATTTCTACCTGCGCGATGCGCCGTTCACTCTAAACTGTTGTGGCGTCATATCAAAATAGGCTTTAAATGCTTTGATGTAGGATGAGTCGTTTTGATAACCCACTAGGTCTGCAATGGCTTGGATTGGCAACGATTCATCTAACAAAGAAAGCGAGTAAATCAGCCGAATTTGTTGCCGCCAAAGCAGAAATGAAGTGTTGAATTCCTTGGCGAACAACCGTGATAAAGTGCGCTCAGACGCCCCAATTTTCTCCCCCCACTCTTTTAGCGAACAGCTCAACGCGGGCTCGTCAGTCAGTTGCTCGAAAATCAGTTTTAGTCGGCGATCTTGTGGCAGTAATAACTGAAATGTCTGCACGTTGCTTTTCAAAATTTGATCATGCAACACCGCCAGCAAATGCAGTACTTCTTCGTGGCTTGTCTCATTTTCACACTGTCTGCGGATCTCTTGTAAAAGCTCATTTAAAAACGGCGTTAGAGCAATGGTTCTCACTTGTGGCTCGTACATTGCGCCAAACGCAGGGTTAAGGTAAATGCCAACAAAGATCGTGTTACTCAGAGCAATCGACTCGTGTTGAACACCCGCAGGAACAAATAACGCAGAAGTGTGCGGAACCAAATGCTGATAATGCTCCGTTTGTGTTTGCAATAACCCTTTGATAGGAAAGATGATTTGATGCCAAGTGTGTTGGTGCAGCGCATCAATGTAACCTTTTGGCATGTCGATGGTTTTCACCAAAACAGGAGAATGGGGATTAGCGACCATCATCTCATTGGAGGTCATGACGCCTGACTTCGAATCAATTTGGCGAGTTAGCATCGTTGATTGTCTTTTCATCCCTATTCCGACACAAGTTCACTAGGCTATCATGCTCCGCATCGCGAATGAAGGTAAACACTTTATCTCTCATTCCAATAATAAGGAGGTTACATGAAGAAAATCGGCGTCGTAAAAGCTGTGCTAGCAGGGAAAACTGTCCCTTATGCTCATGGAGCGCAAAGCGCAATCAACAAACAAGTGTTGCCCGAGCGCCAGCACGCAACAGAGCTTGGTTTTACCAGTGATGAGCAAGGCGATCCACGCTTTCATGGTGGGATTCAAAAAGCGCTTCATATTTACCCAAGCGAGCACTACCCAATCTGGCAACAAGAATTAGGCGAAAGAACAATTTTCCAATCCGCTGGCGGCTTTGGCGAAAACATCAGCTCCGAGGGCGTCACCGAATCCACGATTTGCTTGAAAGATAAAATTCGCATCGGCTCAACACTACTGGAAGTATCGCAAGGTCGCATGCCTTGTTGGAAACTTAACGTACGCTTTGACCAACACGACATGGCGAGAAGACTGCAAGATACGCTTCGAACAGGCTGGTATTTCCGAGTGTTGGAGGAAGGTGATATCGGTGCAGGTGACAAGATTATTCTGTGTGAAAGACCTTATCCAGAATGGCCACTGGCTCGCATCATGGGGGCGGTTTTCACTGGCAGTTTAGATAGAAAAGAACTCACTCAGCTGTCTGAGCTGCCGTTAGTCGAGTCTTGGGGCCAGTTGGTCGAGCGCCGCCTAGAAACTGGCGAAGTCGAGGATTGGGAAATGCGCTTGGTTGGCCCAACAAGACAATAAAAAACGCAGAGTAAAAGCTCTGCGCTCACTATAAAAACGTGGCCTTAGTTATTACTGTCCTGCTGCATACTGACCATCGGTGACTTGCTCTTTCCAGATAACGTTTTCACCGTCTTTTGACGCCGTAACCACTAGGTGAGTCATTGGCGCATTTGGTGTTGCACCGTGCCAATGGTCGATACCAGGCGGACACCAAACACTATCACCAGAAGCAAATCGAATTACATGCCCATCACGCGTTCCTGTAAGTGCGGTACCGGAAGTGACGATCATGTGTTGTCCTGCAGGGTGAGTATGCCAAGCGGTTCGAGCTCCTGCATCAAAAGTGACATAGGCGGCGCTGTAGTTTGCAACTTCGTTTTCAGGAAACAACATCTCGACGTTAACTTTCCCGGTAAATAGGTTTTCAGGTCCTTGAAACGATTTCTGATCAGCAGAGCGATAAACTTGCTGCGAAGATGAGTTACCATCGGCTGCTTGAGCGATTGGAAGCATAAATCCCGTCGACAACAGCACAGACCAAATAAACAATGATGATTTATTTTTCATAAACGAATTCCTTTCTAATTGATATGATTGGCCAAATAATATTTATTTTTCCAAAACTGTTTTTAGGACCGATTGAGCATTGTTCGACACACTTTCACCACAGCACTCACTTAATACAACAATAAATTCCTCTAACTCTTGAATAGAAACATTGTTATTCATACTGATATTATAGTGAGCTGCTAATTGGCTATTAACACCGTTCATATTTGCTAATGCTGCAATCGTAGCAATTTCACGCTCTTTCCAAGTGAGCACATCGCGTTCAAAAATATCACCAAACAAATGTGCTTTTAGGTATTCATCAATTTGCGGAGAAAAATCGAATAGCGCGCCTTTTACTTCTGCACCAACAAGTTGTGTTTGGTTTTCAGCGCCAAATTCTAAGCTGGTTTTATCGTTAGGTAACGCGCTTGATTCTCGCCCTAAGATATCGGTAATACCTCGGCTTTTACGTTCCTCCAACACCGTCATAAATGTTGCTAGTCCATTCAAACTGCGCGGAAATCCAGCATACGCGTACAACTGAGCCAGCACTTCTTTTGTCTCGTTGACCGTTAGGCCTGCGTCTAACCCATCATTAAGGCTTTGTGTTAGTTTTTCTATTTCACCACTCGCAGTAAAAGCAGAAATAGGAATAATAGCTCGCTCTTTATCACTGAATATTTCTGATGCTGAAGCGATATTCGTTGTGCATAGCGTTGTCATAGTGAGCACCAATATTAATATTGATTTAACAGATTTGTTTAATGATTTCATATCAAAATTCCATTATGTAACGGTGTTCTAATCCATAGAAGTTCTAGAAATATATTTATTAGAGTTCTGATTTCTACATTAATAATTCACATTGTTAACTGGGTCATTAATTTACTTTTTCGATCGTGACACGGTTTGTTTCTTTCGAAATAAAGCAATGAATCCCATCATCGATTTGACCTAATTTAATTAACCCAGACGCGTAACCAAAGTCTTTATAAAAGATAACTAAATTTCCCCAAGGGGCGTAATAAGAGATGTCACCCGCTTTTGATTGAGTTCCAGAAGGTGCGCCTTCGCGAGTTAGCTTATTCGGTAAGTAAGCAATTTTCTCTGTATTTGCGTAGTCTTGTAGATCTAATGTAAGAGGCAATTGACGAACAAAATCGTCTGTACTCGCACTGCTCTTCAATGTGCCTAAAACACTGCAATCATCGAAAATAAAACGAATTTTCACCATATTTTCCTCCAATCCAGCGCTATTAACTTCTGCGTTTACAATGCAGGGGAACATACAGGCACTACTCACCAAAACGCATCTCACCCACTGATTGAAACGGTATGCCTGTCTCATCGAGATTCCCTTTTCTCACTGAAAACTTAGCTCGGGCTACTTTAGTTTCATGTACTCTTGATCAGAGACTGGTTCGCACCATTCATTACTTGCGCCTTCAGCCGGTATTTCTATTGCTACATGTGAGAACCAACTGTCTTTAGCTGCGCCATGCCAATGCTTAGTACCTGGCGCGATATGCACGACATCACCAACATTCAACTCTTGTGCTGGTTGGCCAAATTCCTGATACCAACCTCGCCCTCCTGTCGCTAACAGAATCTGCCCACCTTCATGATGAATATGCCAAAAATTGCGACACCCTGGTTCAAACGTTACGTTCGCCACGATAAGACCAGGCTGATGGAGCAACGCCAGATAACTCGTACCGGTAAAGTAATCCGCATACGCTTCATTCTTTTCACCAAACTCGAAAATGCCTCGACCTTGAAATACACCGGCTTGCAGTACGTCAGGGATTTGAGTATTGCTTTTGTTATTCATCATGACTCCAAATAGTGTTCTTGAGTGCTTACAACTCACCAAACCATGGGTTCACTGTATTGCGCTTTGATAGATGACCGTTAGCCTATTCATTGCTAATACTTGCCCAATATTCCAAACCAATACAAAAGACAACCATACTTGAGACCGGTTAGAAAAAACGGAATAAAAACTCATCTATACATAAGTAGTTGACTATTAAATAATAAAATTCATGACAGACAATTAACCCGCTCAAAAACCAACCAGAAAGATCACTCTCTGATCGCTTAACCTCGAAATAGACACTTGCCCAATATTCTTTACTTAAAGAAATGAACTGTTATAACTATGCTTAATCAAGTCGCTTAGTTGACTCCGAAAAAGCGTTAACTACAAAGGCAGAAATCGCATGCCGTTAACCCCGAACCTGAGGCCAACCAGAGGAGAGCACTGACTTATGCAAGAGGTATCGTCAAACACTTCGTCAACCCTGGCCAGTGCAATAGAAAAGCTTGCCAAGCACATTGAGAAATGGGCAAATGGCGCGAACCAATATGACACAGAAATTCCAGGATTAAGGTTCAGTCGCTGGGCAACCCCAACACCACCGACAAGCTACACCCATAACCCAAGTATTTGCTTAATTGCTCAAGGGAGAAAGCGCGTGTTGTTGGGTGAAGATAGCTTTGTTTACGATGCGAACCACTTTTTGATCTCCTCTGTCGACTTGCCGATTATCGCCAATATCATTGAAGCCAGTGAAGATAAACCTTATTTAGGGGTGATTATGGAGCTGGATCTGACTGAAATATCTCAACTTATTGTCGATAGTGAGCTGACGTTTAATCAAAGCAAAGAAGCACAAAAAGGCATAGCGGTTGGAGAGTTGTCGGAGCCATTACTTGACGCCTTTCTGCGTTTAATAGAGCTGCTGGATGAAGGACAAAGCATCAAAATTTTAGCGCCGATCATTAAACGAGAGATTTTTTATCGACTGTTAATCACCGAACAGGGCGCTCGTCTTAATCAAATCGTAACTGCAGGAAGTCACAGCCATCAAATCGCGAAGGCCATTGATTGGTTGAAGAATAATTTCGTAAAGCCGTTAAGTGTCAGCGAGTTAGCCGCCTACAGTGGCATGAGTAAATCGGCGTTTTATACCCACTTTCGTTCTATGACATCCATGACTCCACTGCAATTTCAAAAGAAATTAAGACTCAGCGAAGCTCGGCGTTTAATGCTGACAGAAAACCTCGATGCCATGGCGACTACGTTTAAAGTGGGTTACGAAAGCCCTTCTCAATTTAGCCGTGAATACAGCCGTTTATTTGGTGCGCCACCATCCAAAGACATCAAGTCTTTGCGCGAGAGTATGGGTTAAGCTCGGAATATCCTAGGAAGAAGCTAGAAAGTGAAACCGTCAGCCTCGTACTGCCTCGAGGCTAACGGTTTTATTATTTGGGAGAGAATGAACGTCACCTGCATTTGCAAGCAAAACTGCGCAATATTGTTTATAACACCGCTTGTCGACTAGGCAAAAATACCTCACCCAACATACAGCGAACCGAGCCACCACCAATAGATTCTATGGTAGAAACATCGAATGGCAGCAATTTACCGTGCGTCGCAAGTTGATTTCTTTGTGCAGGAGAGAAAGCATCGTATGCCGATTGCGACATCGCAATGACTTTGTCTCCATTGATGGTTTCCAACTGAAGAATGTTGCCGCAGAAGTGGTTCATTTGCTCAATCGAAATAGAGATCACTTGTTTATCTTTAGCGAGAGATTTCATCACAAAACGACGCTCAAATTCTGGGATCACTTCGTCACAAATCACGCAGAACTGCTCACCCACAGCCATCATCACGTTGGTATGGTAAATAGGCGCACCAGATGGCAAACGAGTTTGGAAAGAGATCACTCGTTCATAGCCAATACGATCGGCGTAATCTTCTAAAACCAGACGATCACAACGTTGTGAAAGTGCGGCATAGACCGTTTTATTTAAGTGGTCAAAGACCATCACACCCGTGCTTTCTAAATACGCTTGCTCATCAAGATATTCAGTTAGGCTGCTACGTCGATGAACTTCTCGCCCAGCTTGCGCTAGTGCCGCCACAAGCGCATCGGGACGCACTTCTTTTTGACGGTTTTCACAGGCCATTGGAAAGGTGTACAACGTGCCATCTGGCGTAGTGCTAAACCAGTTGTTTGGAAATACCGCGTCTGGCGTCGCAACATCTGAAGCCGGATAATCAAACTCAACAACTTGAACGCCCTCTTGACGCAGCGTTGCTACCATACTCGCGAACTCGGCCATCACTCTACGCGAGACTTCTTCTTGGCTGAGTGACACTTTATGTTGGAACTCATTATCTTGTGCGGTTTCTTCATTAAAACGAAACTCTTTCGGTGGCACCATCACTACGCAGTTTGCGGTTTGGCGCTGAGCACTTTGCGTGCTTTCTTTTTTCCCATTAGCAAATTGGGTCACTGATTCGTGTAATAGCATCCAATACATTCCTTATCACTAGAATGAGGAGATTGTAAATTTATTGTTAACTTCAGTTTTGCTGTTTTCACAATTAATTTAATTATCTAGAAGTAATTTTCACTGAACTTAGCTTATTTCTCCCGAAATTTTATTGTCACTATGCAGGTTTAAGGTTTTATGGCATCGCGATGAACATGCGAAGAATTCATCATAAGAATCAGAACCATAGACAACCACACCCATAACCAACTAGTTACATTTAAAACACAATCGGTTAGACTATTTTTTCGCCCCTCTCGTCAATCCGTCTGCTTTCTCGAGGAGCAGCCAAAAACCCTTATACACGCGACTTCGTCCAAAGCTGCGTGAATCGATGGATTTAGCCACCCCAAATGGCACTGTTTTAACTTTAGGATGAGTTATGTTTAAACGATTTGAAGGCTTTACAGAGCCGTTCCCCAAATCTACACCAGATCAGCCTCCTTCAGGGATGCTCGCTTTTTTACGTTATTATACCCGCGGCTACGAAAAGCCTTTGATCATCATGTCTTTGATGGCCACGATTGTTGCTGTCGTTGAAGTTATGTTGTTTGGCGCGATGGGACAATTGGTTGATTGGTTGTCTACCAGCAATCCAGAAACGTTCTTGCAAGACAATAAAGCAGATTTAATTTTCTACGGAACCTTATTGTTGGTTGTCATGCCCATTTTGGTGATCGTGTATTCGTTGCTCGTTCACCAAACATTATTGGGCAACTATCCAATGTCTATCCGCTGGCTTGCACACCGGTATTTGCTCAATCAAAGCTTAAACTTCTATCAAGATGATTTTGCAGGCCGAGTTGCAACTAAAGTCATGCAAACGTCACTAGCTGTGCGCGAAACCGTCATGAAAGCTATGGATGTGTTTGTTTATGTTACGGTTTACTTCACAAGCATGATAATTATGTTAGCGACGGCAGACTGGCGTTTGATGATCCCAATGATCGTCTGGCTGCTCGCTTACATCGCTATCCAAATCTATTTTGTCCCTAAGCTCAAAGATGTCGCTTCAGCGCAAGCCGATGCACGTTCGACAATGACCGGACGCATCGTCGACAGCTATACCAATATTCAAACGGTCAAACTGTTTTCCCATAGCCAGCGCGAAACCCAATATGCTGAGCAAGGCATGAAGGGATTTTTGAATACGGTCTATCGTCAAATGCGCCTAGTGACCGGCTTCGACGTTGCTGTAGAGATCTCAAACTATATTTTGGTGTTTTCCGTTGCTGCTTTATCGATTTACCTGTGGTTGGATAGCGCAATCAGCGTTGGCGCGATTGCGATTGCTGTTAGCCTTGCATTACGCGTAAATGGTATGTCGATGTGGATCATGTGGGAAGTTGGCGCCCTCTTTGAAAATATGGGAACCGTAGTCGATGGAATGAAAACGCTCTCTAAGCCAATTGATATTAAAGATAAACCAGACGCAAAAGACTTAGTTGTCACTGAAGGTGGCATTCACTTTGATAACGTCAGCTTCCATTACGGTGAGAAAAAAGGCGTGATTAGCCACCTCGATCTCAACATCAAACCAGGAGAGAAAGTAGGCTTGGTTGGGCGCTCCGGCGCCGGAAAATCGACTTTGGTGAACTTGTTACTCCGTTTCCACGATGTCGAAGACGGCAGCATTAAGATCGATGGACAGAACATCTCAGAAGTCACACAAGACTCTTTGCGTTCAAAGATCGGTATGGTGACCCAAGATACTTCTCTGCTGCACCGCTCTATTCGCGACAATATTTTGTATGGCAACCCAGATGCGACAGAAGAAGATTTGCTGAAAGCCACTAAGCAAGCGCATGCCCATGAGTTTATTGAAACTCTGACCGACCCATTTGGTAATGTCGGATACGATGCGCAAGTTGGTGAACGTGGTGTGAAACTGTCTGGCGGCCAACGTCAGCGTATCGCAATATCTCGTGTGCTACTCAAAGATGCACCATTGTTGGTACTGGATGAAGCAACATCGGCTCTGGATTCAGAAGTCGAAGCAGCCATCCAGGAAAGCTTGAATGAGTTAATGCAAGGAAAAACCGTTATTGCGATTGCGCACCGATTGTCGACCATAGCACAAATGGATCGCCTCATCGTGCTAGATAAAGGCAGTATTGTTGAGCAAGGTTCTCACCAAGAGCTCATCGCGAACAACGGTATTTATGCCCAGCTTTGGGCGCATCAAACTGGCGGATTTATCGCTGAAGAGTTAGAAAATCAACACGTTTCTTAATTAGCGAGAAACCCAATAAAAACGGCGCATGAAGCGCCGTTTTTCATTTTTATTAATAAACCTATACTCATATAGCCATTATAGTTTCTCATATATGAAACACCCTCCATGATAAAGCTCACATTTTTTCTGCTAATATACCGCCTCGTTGCGTATCCATTGCAATGAACACAATACAGAGTTTTGAGCCGTCTTCATTTGTCATTTCACTTTTTGAGAAACAGCTATACTCAATAGATGGCTTAGTTATTAGATTAACAATAAGGTAATTAGCTTATGTGTAAATGTGGTTCAATGCAGATCGTACAACTCAAACCAAGTTGGGCTGACAAGCTATTCGGCTACTCAGAAAGATGGAAATGCCAACTTTGTTGTAAGATCTACCGCATCTAAAATTAAAAATAGAATCTTAGTTTTTCTAAGAAAAAGCAGTGGCCCGACAGTAATTGTCGGGTTTTGTTTTTCTGTACATCCATTTTTATCCCTTCGCAACACGGTCACTCATCACGGCAAAACCTAGCATCTCAATGTGACTTAGGTATAGAATCAGGCCCACTTATTTATTCCGATATTCACATATAACTGGTCACTATGAACAAAAGTTTGCTAACGAATGTCCTCGCTATCGCTTTGATGGCTGGAGGTCATCAATTACAAAACGACTACCTTTGGTATGCGGGACTGTTTGCGTTCTCAGGCGCCATCACTAACTGGCTTGCCATCCACATGCTGTTTGAAAAAGTGCCTGGATTATACGGTTCTGGCGTGATCCCCGCGCGATTTGAAGAGTTTAAACTGGCTATCAAAAACTTGATGATGGAGCAGTTCTTTACCGAAGCGAACATCGATCGATTCTTGAACAAAGAAATGGCGGGCGGTGTAAACATCGATCTTCAACCTGTGATTGAGAAAGTGGATTTAAACCCAGCGTTTGACTCTTTGGTAGAAGTGATCGAAGGCTCTCAATTTGGCGGCATGCTAGCGATGTTTGGCGGCGCGGAGGCATTACAACCTATGCGGCAGCCTTTCGTCGAAAAGATGCAAGAATCCATTATTGAGTTGAGCAAGAGCGATAACATCAAAGAAGCACTGAAAGAGCAGTTCGAGTCTCCTGCTATGATGGATGAAATAAAGCAGAACATTGAAGGCATCATTGATCAGCGCTTGAGCGAATTAACACCCGCACTAGTCAAAGAAATGGTGCAAAAAATGATTAAAGAACACCTTGGCTGGCTAGTCGTTTGGGGCGGTGTTTTTGGCGGTTTAATTGGCGTTATCAGCACCTTTATCGGCGCATAGTCGCTCACCGATTTATCAAAAAGGAGCTTCGGCTCCTTTTTGATCTTGAAAAAGTAATCCGCCAAGTCACGTTAAATAATATGCTCAACGCATAAGCGCTGTAGTCATAGACATCAGCCTCGCCTAACCAAGGAGCTCCGGGTTCACGCCAAATCCTGTTTTATGTTCTTCAATTACCACTTCACTGCGAGTCTGGATTACGCCCGGAAGCGTGCCTAACTTACTCGACATAAACTCCTGATACGCTTTCATGCTCTTAACACGAACCTTTATCATGGTATCGAAGTCCCCAGAGAGCGAATAACACTCTTCAATTTCCGGCATCAATTCGACGGCTTTCGCAAACTTTTCAAAAATGGAAAAACTGGTTTGGTCTAAGCGAATATGGATGAATACTTGCACATCCAACCCTAATTTTTCCGCATTCAGCTCAGCATGGTAGCCATTGATATACCCCTCTTTTTCTAGCCGCTTCACGCGGTCAGAACATGGCGAGGTCGTTAAGTTGATCTGCTTTGCGAGTTCAACAACTGGAATTCTGCCTCTTGAATGAAGCACTCTCAAAATGTGTAAATCAATCCGGTCCAATTGGTAACTCATTAACCACATCCTTGTAACCACTCAGGAAGCATCACATTAATCGTTGCTTAAACAATTGCAAACCATCAAATGCACAGCATGTGAAATTCAGCAGAGAATAATTAGAAAATAACTAAGGAAGGAAAGGGCTGCGATTACTGCCGCTCTCTCCATAACCGAGTATGAAGAACAAAAGTAATCTAGCGGCTCCCGTAGAGTCGCAAATTTGAAAGCGTGTGATACGCCTTTATAGATCTGGCGTGCGGGACAAGCCGCCCTGTTTAGCTATTAATCATAGCTATCGCTCTGAATTAGAGAGCTGCCGACGTATGCCTGGTAGGATGAGGAATCACTTCTCCAATTGCACGATGATTACAGCATCGGCAGTAGTATTGTGGTTCCATCTCGTAGTAGTGTTCACCTGATACAAATTTCGCCATCAGCTGTGTAAAACTCACCACTTTACCTGTCAACGAATCAACGGGCTGTGGCTCGCAACGCTTCATGATCACTTTATGTTGCGTTGATTTTCTACAAGCTGCGCAATATATATCCGGCATTTCTCTTCTCCCTGTTTTTCAGTACTACTGACAATTGACATATTTTGTTCAAAATAATTCCACAATAAAAAAGCCCCTTTAATTTTTTGTGTCCTATCTTCAAAAAATTGGACGAAAGTATCAAAAAATTGAGACATTGGTCAGACCTCAACTTTTGTACCATTATTATGAACGAACGCACTTATGTGTGTAATAATACGACACATCACACATAAGCAATTGTTGCTACTCGCTATTTCAATCTGCAATGAACAGTTCTATGGCGTTTTAAATATGGCTTTCACTCACATTTCCTATTCAGGCATTACTTGGTTGTTTAAACATGCCTGATTTACAGTGTGAATCTGCAATTTCCACGATACTGACGCATCTCAAGGACGCACGATGACGCTTCAACCAACACTCACGACACAAAGGCTTATTCTTCGCCCATTTCATCCGACAGACAGCGAAAAAGTCGCACGACTCGCAGGAGACAAGAGCATTGCAGATATGACGGCAAATATTCCTCATCCCTATGAAGAGCCGATGGCACAAGTTTGGATTAAGAGCCATGTTGGCCTATATCACCAACGTAGTGGGGTCATATATGCCATTACTCAACGTCAAGACGATGCGTTAATTGGTGCTGTTAGTCTGCTAAACATCTCCGAGGGAGTCGGCACATTAGGGTATTGGCTTGGCGTCGATTATTGGGGGAATGGGTTGGCTCAAGAAGCGTCAATGGCTTTAATTCAATTCGCCAGACCACATTTTGAGTTATCGGGCCTAAAAGCGATGCACTTGGTCGAAAACAGACAATCCCAATCAGTCATTCAAAAATTGGGCATGACGTATATCGACAATCACATCATCAAAATGCAGGGAAAAGAACGAGAAGTCTGTGTATACCAACAAATATTTTCGCCTCAAGTAACCGTAGCGACCTCTCAAAATTAAGGCACTAAAAAACCAGCCTCTCAGCTGGTTTTATCTTTCACCTTGAAAGGCATAAATACTAGTCTTGTGCGACTTTCACACGAATCTTGCTCTTGTGTACTGAAGACAGGTTTAGTGCCTCCAACGCCGCAACGGCTTCGGCTTCATCCGGCATGATCACAAAACCAAACCCTTTTGATAAACCCGTTTCTTGATCAAGCACGACGGTGCAAAGCTCAACTTTGCCGTAGTTTGAGAACAGAGTACGGATGTCTTGCTCTGTCGTCTCACGAGCTAAGTTTCTTACTAGAAGTTTCATATTAAACCATTTTATGTTTATAACGCCTCAATTCTCTCAGCTTCTCCCTTACAAACCAAGTGAATAATGTTCTTGCGAAGGCTAGATGTCTCTAAGTGTTTCTGTTTAAATGATTTTTAGTGATAACGCTCTGAATCCTGCATTACGAGACGATTGGAGTATAAAAGCCTAGGAGATTCGACATGGAAACCAAACGTTTAAAGCTCATCCCAGCTTGCTTGGAACGTGCAGAAGAAGCACATCAGGCCGTTGTTCGTAGCCAAAAAACGCTTGAAGTTTACCTGCCATGGGTACCTCACGTGCTCACTTTAGAAGCGATGATTGCAGGAACAGAGAAAGCCATCGCAAACTTTGAAAACTTCGAAGAAGAGTTACGCTACTACCTAATCGACAAGGAAAGCGATCGTTTACTCGGCGCCATTGGGTTAATGATCCATGATCAAGAGATACCGGCATTTGAAATTGGCTATTGGCTTGATGATCGCGCGGTAGGCTACGGTTATATCTCTGAGGCGGTAGCGGCGATTGAAAACTATGCATTCGAAGCGTTGGACGCGAAAAGAATCGCGATTTTAGCCGATGCGAACAACCGCAAAAGTCGTGCGGTTGCTGAGCGCTGTGGGTATGAGTTTGAAGGTGAGCTACGCAATGCTCGGCGTGCGCCTTCTGGCGAGCTGAGTAACACCGTTATTTACGCCAAAGTTCGTCGTGACTAACACACTCACAAAGAATAAAGCGACGTGACAGTCTGGCCTCAAGCAATCACCATTAACGTTTATTAAGTTCAGATAAAACAAAGCCCGCTGTATAAGCGGGCTTTGTGTTCGTAAAAGGAAGTAATTAGTCTAGTTCAACTAGTTTCTTCTCGTACGATTGATGTTGGTCTAATACGTCTTGCGCTGCACCGCCTGTCGCTTTGCTGATAACAACGATAGCAAGCGTAGAGAAGATGATGCCCGGTACGATTTCGTACACATCAAACCAACCGCCAGTTAGCTGCTTCCAAACTACGATAGTGATACCACCAACAAGGATACCTGCTAGTGCGCCGTTACGGTTCATACCGCTCCAGTAAAGGCTAAGTACAACCGCAGGACCAAATGCAGCACCGAAGCCAGCCCAAGCGTAAGAAACAAGACCAAGTACTGAACTATCTGGTGTCATTGCTAGGAATAGCGCAACAAGCGAAATCACGATAACGCCGATACGGCCAATCATTACGATTTCTTCAGAAGAGGCTTCTGGCTTGAATACTTGCTTGTAGAAATCTTCTGCAAGCGCTGAAGATGAAACAAGAAGCTGTGAGTCTGCTGTACTCATTACCGCCGCTAGGATTGCTGCTAACAACATACCCGCAACGACAGGGTGGAATACTGCGTTAACCAATAACATGAAGATCTTCTCGCCATCTTCTAGTTGAGTGCCCGGATGACCCGTAACCCAAACCAGACCGACAAGACCAACAAGCATTGCACCAACCATAGATAGTGCAGTCCAAATCACAGCGATACGACGTGCAGTCGTTAGATCTTTGTTTGAACGAGACGCTTTAAAACGCGCTAGGATGTGTGGCTGACCAAAGTAACCAAGACCCCATGCCGCTAAAGAGATGATAGCAATCGCAGACAGTGGTTCGCCTTTGGCGTCATTCCATAGCGTTGCAAGTTCTGGGTTGATGTCATGCAGATCAGAAGTTAGCTGACCTAGACCACCGTCCATAACAGCAACAGGAACAATCATTAGCGCAGCGGCCATTAGCAGACCTTGCACTAAGTCAGTCCAAGATACCGCAAGGAAACCACCGAATAGTGTGTAAGAAACCACACACACCGTACCGATGATAACAGCGTAAGTGTAATCTAGACCGAATACCGTCTCAAACAGTTTGCCCCCTGCGACCAAACCTGAGCTGGTGTAGAAAAGGAAAAATAGAAGAATGAAAAACGCAGAGATTGTCTGGATCAGTTTCGACTTATCGTTGAAGCGACGTGACAGGAACTCTGGCAACGTTAACGCGTCAGTTTGGATACTGTAGGTACGTAGGCGTTTTGCACTGATGAGCCAGTTTGCCCATGTACCAAGAAGTAGACCGCCGGCTAACCAGAAGGCCTCGATACCCGCAGCGTACGCATAGCCAGGCAAGCCTAGCAGCAACCAGCCACTCATATCTGAAGCACCTGCAGATAATGCAGCAGGCCACGGACCTAGGCTACGGCCACCTAGGAAGTAATCAGATGAATTGGAAGTCCTCTTATACGCGTAAACGCCAATAGCAACCATAATCAGTAAATACGCCACAAAAGTGGACGTGATAGCAAAGCTATTTTCTATCATTAGATAGTCCTCGTTATAATTATTTCCTTCCTTGCCTGCCCTGATATTTTACCGTCTCAGCAATACATCAGAGTATAAGAAACCAATCTGGACCGGCTCTCAGTCCAGTTACTCCAGATTGGTATCACAAGTCAGGTTAGTGAGTTTCGTTCCCCAACTCGAGTAGAGTCGCGTTACCACCCACCGCGGTAATATTTATCGTTCGAGTGCGCTCGGTAATGAAGCGCAACGAGAGATGAGGATCATGAGCCAATTTCGGTGACTCTAAATCCGTTTCAGAAACTAAGCCGACGATTGCACCGTCACGCTTAGCTAGTTGAAGATTGAGCGCATGCTCAACCTGTGAACGCCCAACATAACCCACACTACGTACATCGCTCTCAAGCAACGGGGCAGACGCATCGTACGCAACAACCTGGACTAAGTTAGATGGGAAGTTTGCCAACGCTACAGCTTGCTTAACCAGTTGGTTTAGCTCTGCATTGTCACTGCAAACGACCACACTGTTGCCTGCAATTAAGGCACAGGTGATCATCGCAAAAGCACTGTATAACGCATTATCAGCAGGCTCGATGTTGTTTTCACAAATCACCAAAGCCACACCGCGTCCTGCGGCATACAGTTCGTTAGTTTCCCCTGTAGGGCCAACTAACTGGTGAGTTTCTGCAAGAAGAGTTGATGCTTGTTGCAAGTGGTAAGAAACCACTTTGGCAACGGTAGACTGCTGCCCTTCTAATGCAGATTTAAATGCCAGAACATGCTCGCATTTGTAATCAAAATCAGTCAGATTCCACTGCTCCCACGCAGAGAATGCATCTTTAAAATAGGTGATCTGATGAACCATAATGCGACTCCTTATGCGTTTTCTGCTTGAGCAAGAAGATGTTGAGTAAAGCGGAATAGGTAGTGTGGACCACCAGCTTTCGGGCCAGTACCCGACAAGCCTTGACCACCAAACGGCTGTACGCCAACCACAGCACCAACTTGGTCTCGGTTGATGTAGCAGTTACCCACTCGAGCGTGTTTCTCAATCCAACGGTACGTGGTTTCGTTACGGCTATGGATACCCATCGTCAAGCCAAAACCCGTCTTGTTGATCTGCGCAACCACGTTCGGTAATTCAGAGGCTTTAAAGCGAACAATGTGCAAGATTGGACCAAATTGTTCTTCTTTCAGCACATCGATGCCCGAGATTTCAAACGCACTTGGTGAGACAAAGTCACCATGCTGGCACGATTCATCCAGCTGTAGCTGAGCGACTTTAGTCTGTGTTTTGCTCATTTGCTCAAGGTGAGCAAGGAGTTTTTGTTTCGCATTGCTGTCGATAACCGGACCAACATCCGTTTTGTGTAGGTAAGGTAAACCAACATGCAGCTCATTCATCGCACCTTGAATCAGGTTGATCATACGGTCTGCTACATCTTCTTGTACAAATAGAACACGAAGGGCAGAACAACGCTGACCGGCAGATGCAAACGCCGAACGAATCACATCACGCACCACCTGCTCTGGCAATGCAGTACTGTCCACGATCATTGCGTTTTGACCACCTGTTTCCGCAATAAACGGAACCGGTTTCGCGCTGCGCTCCGCAAGCGTGACGTTAATGCGTTGCGCAGTTGCCGTTGAACCAGTGAATGCCACACCAGCAATAGCATCATGAGAAGTCAGTGCATGACCAATCTCAGCGCCGCGACCAGTAAGTAACTGAATCACACCAGCAGGGAAGCCAGCATCAAGCATTAATTCAATAGCGCGAGCGGCGATTAAGCTTGTTTGCTCAGCAGGTTTTGCAACCACAGTGTTACCCGCAATCAGTGCTGCCGTTACCTGACCAAGGAAGATAGCCAGAGGGAAGTTCCAAGGGCTGATACACACAAACACACCAAGACCTTCACGGCTAGAAATGCGTTTCACACCGTCAAAACCTTCTAGCTCAAATGGCTGTAGGTTTTGCGCTTGTTTCGCGTAATAACGACAGAAATCCACTGCTTCACGAACTTCATCAATGCTATCGTGAATCGTCTTGCCCGCTTCTTTGTGACAAATCGCCACCAGCTCAGCCAGATTTTCTTCCATTAAGTCAGCAAGCTTTTCTAAACAAGCCGCTTTTTGCTCAACAGGAACACCTTTCCAATCAGAGAAAGCAGTTTGCGCCGCATCAATTGCAGCGGAAACATGATCAAGTGTTGCAAATGCCACCTTGCCGACTTCAATTCGGCGATCGTACGGTGCGGTGATGATCTCAGCCGTATTTTCCTTGATCATGCTTTCGGCAAAACGCTCACCATTGATCATCGGGCCTGCAACCCACTGATTGTCCATGAAGCTTTCTACTTGCGCTTCAAATGGCTTCGCCTCACTGTCGATATCAATGTTGACGCCGTATGAGTTCTTACGCTCAGGGAAGATGTCGGCAGGTAATGGGATCTTGTCGTTGTGTAGCGTGTCAAAACCCGTCAACACATCAACAGGGTGATGAGTCAACTCGTAAATCGGACAACGCGCATCAACCAGACGGTGTACAAACGAGCTGTTTGCGCCATTTTCAAGCAGACGACGAACCAAGTACGGAAGAAGATCAGCATGGCTACCGACAGGAGCGTAAATACGTACTGGCTGACCATACATTTCCATAACATGGTTATACAGTGAATCACCCATACCATGTAGACGCTGGAACTCGTACTCTTTGTGCTCAGCCATAACGGCGATTGCCGTCACCGTGTGAGCATTGTGGCTTGCAAATTGCGGATAGATATTACCGCGAACACCTTCGCTAAGTAGGAAACGAGCACAAGCTAGGTACGCAACGTCCGTCGCTTCTTTGCGAGTGTATACCGGGTAATTAGCGTAACCCGCTTGTTGAGACCACTTGATTTCGCTGTCCCAGTACGCGCCTTTAACCAAACGCAGCGGAATAAGGTCACCCTGCTCTTTTGCGAGTGCGTTTAGCCACACCAAGACTGGTAGAGCACGTTTTGAGTAGGCTTGAATAACCAAACCAAACTTGCCCCAACCTTTCACAAGATCGCTACGGTACACTTTCTCAAATAGCTTCAGAGAAAGCTCAAGACGATCCGCTTCTTCTGCATCGATTGTGATTGCAACGTCGACTTCAATTGCACGTTTCAATAGCTGCATTAGTGAGTCATACAACTCTGTCATTACACGTTCTTCATTTGCGACTTCGTAGCGCGGATGTAATGCAGAAAGCTTGATGGAAATCGAAGGCGCAGGACTGGTGTCATTGCCGTAAGTCTCTCGACCTACCGCTTCGATCGCCATTAGGTAATCTTTGAAGTACTTGTTCGCGTCCGCTGTAGTTAACGCCGCCTCACCTAACATATCAAATGAGTAGGTGAAACCTTTGTCGCGCATTGGGCGACCGTTCTTTTGCGCTTCTTCTATCGTACGACCACGAACAAACTGGTGACCCATAATCTTCATTGCCTGATACATGGCTTTACGAATCACAGGCTCAGAGAATTTATTTACCAGACGGTTTACAGCCTGACCTGGGCTCTGGGTGCCTTGCTCACCAAGACCAACCACTTTACCTGTTAGCATGAGGCCCCATGTTGATGCGTTAACAAACACAGAGTCAGAGTTTTTCAGGTGAGATTTCCAGTCTGCGACGCTCAACTTATCTTTAATCAAAGAATCTGCTGTCGCGGCATCTGGGATGCGCATTAATGCTTCTGCAAGACACATCAGCAAGATACCTTCTTGAGTATCTAAGCTGTATTCCAACAATAGAGCATCAATCATCTGGATTGACTTCTTATCGGCACGAATGGCTTCGATAAGTTGGGTCGTTTGGGTAGTGATCGCCGATTTTTCATCCTCTGTCGGCGTCGCTAGTGGCAATAGTTGCTCTAGCCATTGAGACTCGTCCACCATATACAATGGCGAGATCAGTGACCACAACTTATCAAGCGGCTGCCCGATAAATTCCGGTGTCAACACGTTCGTAGCTGTAAACATGTGTGTTCCTCAATCTCACTCCTCGAAAACCGCTTCGAGGATTATCAATGGCTGGCAGTGTATTTTGAGGCCGATAAGAATACTTGTCAAAAACTACGACATTTTTGCCAAAAACTCGCTTTTATAACAAAACATCCACATAGTCACATTCAAATAGGTAATATTTTGTGTTGTAAATTTTAATTTTTTCATTGCAATCACAACAAAATGTCAAGAATATCAATAAGATTTTTGTGAAGCGTTCGTTCTAAGAGAAAATGTAGGATCAAGTGGCATATCAGTCACACCAAAGGACAGAGAATTTAACAAAACGAGAGATAGGTCACGTGAATAAAACACAAAAAAACCATGCATATTGCATGGCTTTGTTCTGATTGCTGCTAATTTGACCTAAAAATACGCGTTGTTATCCAACTTGTTTTTTATAACGGGATGGCGATATTCCCTGTAAGCGAGTAAAAGTATGAGTAAACGTACTCTGGCTTGAGAAACCAGTGAATTCGGCAATTTGCCCTAAAGAAAGGTGGCCTTGCTCGATTAATTCACGAGCCATGTCGATACGCTTTCCGAGAACATATTGATGAGGTGTAATCCCCATCTGCTCCTTAAACAAGCAATGGAACTGACTTTCCCCAAGAAACACTCGTCCCGCTAACTGAGCCACACTGATCTTATGGCTAAGGTGCTGCTCGATGTAGCGATCAATCGCCTCCAAATCAAAGCGTGACTCTTTTCGGCTAGTCTCAAATGCCGAGATATGGCGCTGCATCAGTGCAATCACAGTGTCGTTGCACGCACGACTTAACAGCAGATCATCCGGATGGTTTCGCATTTCCTGAACCAACATCTGTATCAGCTTCTGAATTTGACCGTCTAACTGAAAGTAGACATGGTCTCTTTCTAGATTATTGATTTTCTGCAGCATTTCAGGATCATCATTTGTCGGTTTTGGCATATTCAGCACCAAAATATCCGATTGATTAATGACGCCACCGAAAGCATGATCAGAGCATGCGGTTACCACACAACCTTGGCCAGGACCGACAAGATTACCTCGTCCACGCACTTCAAATTCGGCTTGTCCTTTTAAACCAATCACGATCTGTGTGTAAGAATGATCATGGCAATCCATATAAGACGGAAGTGTGATCAGTTCTGCTGGCTTAGGCAGCATAATCTCTTGATATGGCAGGGCTTTGGGGTTATCTGAATCACTCATTTTAAACAGTCGTCTTTACACGGTCAGCTTACGTCTTGGCATCATATACCTTCCTTGTTGGGTTGCAACTTTTCCCCAACTCAATCGCACAAGATCAAAACAGCATGATCAAGTTCGTTTACATGATCATAGTTCCGGAACGATGATCATGCGAGGTTAACTTACGGTCAATGAGCAACCAATTTTATTAACAAAAACGGATAGATAGAAGCACCTTACGTATACATAACCAATAGATATAAAGATCCTTGTTACCGAACAATCCGTTATTTGGTAGAACACTGCGGTTCAAAATAGATAAATCGCCTCATAAACAGATCAAAGCCACCTCTTGAAATCAACATAGAGGGATTTCCCCTCTTACTAATATGCTTCTGATTCAATACATTAGTCCTCGAGCTTTAAGATGCATACGATCTAAAGCTCTCGGTATCTCATTGATACCTCTAACTTACTTAGCAGACCCTCGCTAGGTAATTTAGAACCTCTTCTACACGTCGACAAGATTATATCTTGTGTTGCCAGCCCGTCTTCAGGCTGGCTTTTTTTTCGCTTCTCAACAATGAAAACAATGGCATAAGCTGATATTATAGCTTTCGTCTCACTGTCCCTCTCATATGACTTAGGCGCCGTTCTCCCTCTCGATGAGTGATATGAACGCCAACTAAATTACAACTGAGTTGTAGGAAGCATGATCAAGGACGATACGAGTTGTAAGCCGAACATCAGGCGGACATCCGTGAGCGCACATATCTGTAATGAAACAGACCATTTTCCCAATTAAATTCTTCGTTCAATTTCGTTGTTGTTTGTCGCTGTGTGACGAAAATATCGAACACCATGAACTTAATTGGATTGAGCGCCAATCAACGAACGTGTTCTAGCAACGTGACTGCCTACTTGGCAATGTCAATATTAACAACGCAACACAAACGTCTCTGTATTGGTAAAAGCAGTATGTAGTGAGTCCTTTTGTGAATATTTCAGTCGATACCATAGAACAATCCCTCCTTAAACAGCTACCAGGTTGTTGGGGATGCAAAGATAAAGATTCGGTATTCCGCTACGTAAATCAGGAATACGCAGAACTGTTGGGACACACGTCGCCCGAGGAGTGCGTCGGTAAAACTGATTTTGAGATGGCAAGCCCAACCACTGAATGTGCACAAGAATTTCAACGCCAAGATAAACACGTCATCGAAACTGGTGAGTCACTCAAAATTCTTGATATCCATCCTTATCCAGATGGCCGCTGGCGAGCCCATATCTTTACTAAAACACCGTGGCGAGATGACAATGGTAACATCGTAGGGACCATTTTCTACGGAAGAGAACTCACCGACACCGCCGTGATTGAAGTCGGGTATTGGGTTTGTCGTGCAATCAGCACCAACCCTAATCAGCAATCCATCTTTCGTTTCTCTGACTTACAGCCAAAACCAGAGAAGCTCACATGTCGCGAGCAAGAAACGCTTTTCCTCTTGCTCTACGGCAAGAAGCCACAATTCATCTCTCAGGTCATGGGTATATCAACAAAAACCGTTGAAGGTCACGTCGCACGCTTACGTAATAAGTTTGCAGCAAACAGCAAGAACGAACTAATAGATAAAGCCATGGAAGCAGGCTACGGCTCTGTTGTACCCAAAACGCTGCTTAAGCATCAATTATCGGTAGTGTTGAATGGAGAGCGATAATTCGCGCCACTTTCTACCTACAAAAACACCGCCCAAGTGGGCGGTGTTTGTTTATTCATGAGGCACGAGAGTTTATGGCGCAAGACGGTCAATGTCCCAACTTCCATCATGTTGGGAGAAAAGAAAGCGATCATGAAGACGGTGTTCACCACCCTGCCAAAACTCAATACTCTGTGGTTTTACGCGAAAGCCACCCCAGAAGGTTGGAACCGGTATTTCACCCTTAGCAAATTTCTGTTTTAGCTCTAAAAACTTACCTTCTAATACGCCTCGAGCAGAAATACGGCTACTTTGCTTGCTCGCGATTGCGGCTAATTGGCTCTCTTTTGGACGAGAAGTAAAGTATTTCATATTTTCTACGGCGGTGAGCTTTTCCGCCACACCAGTAATATGAACCTGGCGCTCTAACGGATGCCAAGGGAAGTGCAAACTAATATTGCTGTTATGCTCAAGCTGCTGGGCCTTACGACTGCCTAGGTTGGTGTAAAATACGAAGCCATTTTTGTCGACGTTTTTCAATAGAACAATGCGTTGAAACGGCATGCCATTTTCATCAACCGTTGCAACTGTCATCGCCGTCGGGTCCGTTAACCCTGCTTCAACTGCTTGCTCTAGCCACAGATTAAATTGATCAATAGGATCAGCTTTCAAATCTTTACGACGTAGCCCACCTTTGGTGTACTCACGACGAATATCAGCAAGTTCCATCTTTACTCCTTCACTCGTTTTTGTCGATTGTGCTCCCGATACTGAGGAAATACAAGGACATCATTGTGCCTGTTATCGTTGCCGCTCACAGCATCACAGTGTGTCATTTGATACCATGACACAAAAAACCAGTGAGCTGATCGTGAACTTACTCAACCCTAAAGCCCTACGCCATTTTCTATTGCTACTGTGTGCCGTTGGCATTTCAGGGCTTGCGCTTACTCATCATTACGCAACTCAATACCAACATGATCAGTGGCAACAAAAGCTAGAGAGACAAGCAGCGCAAGTGTCGCAAGAAGTCGACTACGAGCTGGCAAAGTTTGAACAGATACCAAACCTATTAAGTCACGATCCGAGATTACTCAAAGCAGTAGAACGCGGAGCGCCCTCTCACGAGCTCAACCTATTGTTAGCAGATTGGTTGAAACAAAGTTTGGCCGATACGATTTACGTTCATGACCGCACAGGGTTGGTCATTGCCTCAAGTAACTTTCAGCAAGAGGATACGTTTGTTGGTTCCAGCTTTAGCTATCGTCCCTATTTTAAAAATGCGCGACGCGGTGAACCTGCTCAATATGTCGGGTTAGGCGTTCGTTCAAATAAACGTGGGTACTTCTTCTCATCTCCGCTTTGGGTAAATGATGAGGTCGTTGGCGTGATCACGGTAAAAGTGAATTTGGAGCAGTTGGAACAGCGTCTTTCGCAAACCACGACGGACGTACTCATCACGGATAAACACAATGTCGTGTTTATGAGCAATTTGCCTAACTGGCGCTATCGTGCACTCTTCCCGCTGTCACCGAGTGCAATAAACGAGCTTACCGAAACGCGTCAGTATGGCGATACCTTACCAGAGTATTTTGGTGAGCTTACCGCGCAAAGTGGCGTCACCGAGTTTGCTGATAATCAATTGCTCCTCTCACCCAATTACCTCGCATACGCGACACATGTATTGGATAAAGGATTTCGCGTCGTTGCCTTGATAAACCACAACACCGTCCTTGCCGCCGTTTTACAGGCTGATATCGTCTTCCTGATTCTATATGCGCTCATTGCGCTGATTGCGTTGGCGTGGTTCCAAACACTCGTGAACAAGGCACGCCTAGCCGACCTTAATGTGAGCCTAGAAGAAAAAGTGGTGCAACGGACACTAGTGCTGAGTGAAGCCAACCAAAAGCTACAACAGACCATCCGCCAATATGAGCAAAGCCAGCAAGAACTCAAACAAACGCAACAAGAGTTGACCCAAGCCGCGAAATTGGCACTGTTGGGCGAGCTGTCTGCCAGTATTAATCATGAGATAAATCAGCCACTTTCCGCACTAAGAACCTATACCGAAAACTCGCAGCGTTTGTTGGCAATGGAAAAATACCCAATGGTCGCCGACAATTTGGGCAAAATGCTGACACTCAATGACACCATTTCGGAAGTGATCGCTCGCTTAAAAGTCTTTACTCGGAAAGCCACGCACGATTCACACAATGAAATCGCGGTACTGCACGACGCAGTGCATACTGCCACCAGCATTTTGAGCAACAAACTCATTAAACAAGGGGTGACATTAAAAGTCCCAGCCATCGATTATAATGTGAAGCTAGCAATTCACAGCGTTGAGTTAGAGCAAGTTCTGATCAATCTCTTCCATAATGCTGCACAAGCGATGGAAAACTACTGCATTGATCCGCAAATATCTATTGCCGTTCAGTGTCATGATGACAGCTGTGACATTCTTGTTTCCGACAACGGGCCCGGCATGTCGGACGAAGCCTTAGCAAAAGTCTTTGACCCATTTTTTACGACTAAGCCAGAGGGCTTAGGATTAGGTTTGACCATCTCCAAACGCATTTTAGAAAGCTATCACGGTTCACTCAGTGCTTATAAACATCAGAACACGGAACAACAAGCAGGAGGCATGACCTTTATCGTGACGCTGCCAATCGCTATCCAAAACCAACGCAACCCAGAAGTGGAAAACAACCATGAATAATCCCGTTTTCTTTGTTGATGATGAACCACATATTCGTGATGCCGTCGCTCAAGCACTGCTTATTGAAGGGATAGACGTCACCTGCTTACCAAACGCCGTGGAAGCCTTGCGCGTTATCGACCCAAATACGCCAGCGATCGTCATCACCGATATCCATATGCCCGTGATGGATGGATTGGAGTTCATGCGAACGTTGCGAAGTAAAAACGATCACTTTCAATTTATCGTACTTACCGGACATGGAGATGTGAAAACCGCGGTAGATGCGATGAAAAGCGGCGCGTACGACTTTCTCGAAAAGCCTTTTTCAACGGAACAACTGATGAAGTCGCTCAATAACGCTGGTGATAAGTTGAATCTATTGCAGGAAAACATCTGGCTTAAGAAAGAGCTCGACATGCAAACTCATGTTGGTCCGAAAATGATTGGTCACAGTAAAGCCATGGTGAGCATTCGTCGCGCTTTGATCAGCGCACCAACGAACCAGCCGATCATTTTTGTTGGTCAAGATGGCACAGGTCGCCGGCTCGCCGCGCAATTTGCCCACGACATACATGCAACGCCAGACAGCGAGTTAATCGCCGCTTCTGGTGAGGATCTCTATGAGCTTTCATTAGAAGCCCTCGATAAAGCCATACATCGCTTGATTGAAGGAAAAAGCCATTGCAGCTTGTACTTACATAGTGCTGAGCATGTCTCATATGAACAATGGCAATGCTTGTTTAACCACCCGAAACTTGAGCGTGTTTTTGGTGCAACAACCCAAGTCGATCCGTCTATCAAAGCCCTAGCTACTCTAATTCACTTGCCGACACTCGATGAAAGAAAAGAAGACATTGGACCTTTATACAAGCACTTTGTACGCCACGCTGCGAGTCGTTACCAACTTCAACCGCCACACATCAGCTTAGAAGAAGTCAAACATCTGACCGATTTAGAATGGCCAGAAAATATTAAGCAGCTACGCCAATTTGCAGAACTTCGCGCGCTCAAGCCAGATACCTTCCGAATGGAAGATTGGAACAGTGAAAAAAGTATCGAAATTCAGAGTATGACTCAGCGCACAGAATACTTTGAATATTGCTTATTATTCGATGCACTACAAAGACACCGAGGCAGACTCAAAGAGGTTCAACTAGAATTACAGGTATCACGCAAAACCTTGTACGACAAACTAAAAAAACATCAGTTGGATAAAACCAAGTTCAAGGCGCAATAGCCATACTCTGACGATATCTTCACTTTTCTTTTGCTAGAGAAGCATTGAAAACGCTCATTCGGAGAGAGAATGGTCTTCGTCTCATATTTTTATTCGCCGAGCATACTGACATGATCGGTTAATAATAATAAGATCAAAAAGATAATCAGCATTTATATAAGCAGGGACTGTGATGAGCCGAGATAACTACAACAAACTCAACAATGAAGAGTTGGATTTTGTTGACGACAAAACTGCAGCATTGCTCCTCAACACCCCCAACAGCGCACGTTTGATGCTCTGGGTGATGGTGTTGTTTTTTATTGCTGCAATAGGCTGGGCGTCTTGGGCTGAAATCGACCAGGTCACTGTTGGTCAGGGAAAAGTCATTCCCTCTTCACAGATTCAAGTTGTCCAAAACTTAGAAGGTGGCTTAGTCAAAGAAATTTTAGTCAAAGAAGGTCAGTTGGTTGAAAAAGGTCAGCAGTTACTCCTTATCGATGACACTCGCTTTCGCTCTGATTTTCGTGAGCGTGAACAACAAGTTGCCAACCTAACTGCGTCTGTGCTGCAACTCTCAGCTTCAATCAACAGTGTTGCCGTGAATCGTGATTTTGAAACGGAAAACTGGCGCCAAAGCGTAGTACTCGATTATGGCAAACTGACCTTTCCACCAATTTTAGAAGAAACTCAGCCGAAACTCACTCAGCGCCAGAAAGCAGAGTACCGCGAAGATTTAGACAATTTACGCAACCAACTTTCGGTGATTGACCAACAAGTTCAGCAAAAGCAGCAGGACTTAGTAGAGATTGAAGCGCGAGTAAGGAACTTACGTCAAAGCTATCAATATGCGAAGAAAGAATTAGACATCACCAAACCGTTGGCTGATGAAGGTGTTGTGCCTCGTATTGAATTACTCAAGTTACAACGCCAAGTCAACGACACCCGCCGCGAAATGACTTCCAGTGAGCTCAAAATCCCGGTATTAAAGTCAGCAATTCGAGAATCCATGCTTAATCGCATTGATGTTGCGCTCAAATTCCGCTCTGAACAGCAAGAGAAACTCAACAGCGCCCAAGACCAGTTATCTGCCTTGGTTGAATCAGCAGTGGGTTTAGAAGATAGAGTCAATCGAACCGTTGTGAACTCGCCAGTAACAGGCAAAATCAAAACGCTGAACATCAACACCGTTGGGGGTGTTATCCAGCCAGGCATGGATATCGTCGAAATTGTACCAACTGAAGATACGTTATTAGTAGAAGCGAAAATTGCGCCCAAAGACATTGCATTTTTGCGCCCAGACCTACACGCCATCGTGAAGTTTACGGCTTACGACTTCACTAAGTACGGCGGCTTAGAGGGTGAATTGGAGCACATCAGCGCAGATACAACCCAAGATGAAGAAGGAAATAGCTTTTACATCGTTCGTGTCCGCACCGATAAAACGAATTTTGGTCAAGATGCAGATTTACCAATCATTCCAGGAATGACGGCATCGGTCGATATCATCACAGGGAAGCGAACCGTTTTGGAATATCTACTTAAACCGATTTTAAGTGCCAAAACGAACGCCTTGAAGGAGTAAATCACACCAAGGTACTCACAACGGCGAGTATTGAGCGATAAGTGATTAAATAAAAAGCACTTGTTTCTCACTGACGAACCCTTTAGAAGAGTATACTTGTGATATGAGTCGAATATGCGATCCAATTTGAAGCGTAAAGTTACATTATTAATCAGTTTAAGTTGTTTTTCGTTCCAAATTGGTGCGTTAAGCAGTAAAGAACAACAATGGGTCAATACGGTCACAGCGGTGTACGGCGAACGTGCGGGATTGCGCGTAAATACATGGCGAAAAAACCTCGACTTATTTAAACAATTAGAGACACATGAACAGCTCGCTGGCGTCAACGACTTTTTTAACCAGCTGTATTTTGTTGACGACATAAAACTGTGGGGAAAGACAGATTATTGGGCTACGCCACTCGAATTTTTAGGGAGTAATGCAGGGGATTGTGAGGATTTCACCATCGCCAAGTACTTCTCGTTACTCGAGCTAGGAATACCAGATTCTAAGATGCGTTTGATCTACGTAAAAGCCATCGAACTGAATCAGTTTCACATGGTATTAGCTTACTACCCAACCCCAAGCTCTGAGCCGCTCATTCTCGACAATATCAACCCTGATATTGTCCGAGCCTCTAAACGTAGCGACTTGCTACCGATATACAGTTTTAATGGTACAAACCTGTGGTTGATGAAGTCTTCTGCTAGCACTGGAGAGCTGGCAGGGAAAGCATCACGGTTGAGCCTTTGGAATGACTTACGCTCGCGCGAACGTAAGTTGCAGTTAAATAAACCTAAAATTAACTATGACGAGTGAGAAACATGACCCTATATAAGAAGCTTGTAGTGGGAATGGTTACGGTCTTTATACTCTTGTTGGCATCAGTATTCGTAATCCAATTCAACACGACTCGAGACAGCTTGGAACAACAGCAACGTTCAGAGGTCAACAACACCATTAACACCGTAGGTTTGGCATTGGCTCCTTACCTTAAAGACAAAGATAAAGTCGCGGTAGAATCCGTGATTAATGCTCTGTTTGACGGCAGCACCTACTCGGTTGTTCGCCTGACCGCTTTAGATTCTGACTACCAAATCGTGCGCACTTACCCGGTAAAACCAAGTACGGTGCCACAATGGTTTATCGACATGAATCTATTCAAAGCCATTCACGATAAGCGCGTAGTAACCAGTGGTTGGATGCAACTTGCTGAAGTGGAAATCATTAGCCACCCAGGAGCAGCTTACGAGCAGCTCTGGCAAGGCTTTATTGGTTTGTTATCTGCATTCAGTGTCATTTTCCTGGCTGGTTTAATTGCGATTTCGTACATCCTCCGTCGCTCACTAAAACCATTAGCGGCCATCGTGAAGAAAATGCATGAAATCGCTAATAACCAATTTGGTGAACCACTTGCTCGTCCAAGAACTAAAGATCTGATCGCGGTGGTAGATGGCATTAACATGATGTCTGCTCAAATTGAGCTGTCATTCAAAGAACAAGCGAAAGAGGCACAACGACTGCGTGCTCAAGCTTACCTCGACCCTATCTCCAAACTGGGTAATCGCTCGTTCTACATCAACCAAATAGACCAATGGTTGGCAGAGCAAACGCAAGGGGGTATCGCGCTACTCCATGCAGAATACATTGGTGACATTTACGAGACAAAAGACTACCAACGCGCCGATGCCCACGTAAAAGAGCTGTCTCAACGTCTGAAAAACACCATTGATGTGCCGGGAGCTACCATTGCACGCCTATCTAGTGATGAATTTGGCCTGCTTTTCCCACACATGGATGAAAGCGAACTACGCATTTTGGCGGACAGCATCGTGAACTGCGTTAACGGGTTGAACACTGATCCAACCGGCCTAGCCAAACCAAAAGCAGCCTTAGGTGTTGCGCATAGTAAAGACCAAAAAACGCGCTCTGAAATCTTATCTATGGTGGATAATGCGCTCTCGAAAGCCAAAGCTCAACCAGACAAAGCTTACGGCTTTATCGGCAGTGACACACCTTCTAACTTAATGGGTAAACAGCAGTGGAAAGCGCTGGTTGAAGAAGCGATTCATAGCGATTGGGTTAAATTCCGCTTCCAAGCAGCGAAGAACACTTGGGGTAAAGTGTTCCATAACGAAGTGTTCTCAAGCATCGAAAAAGAGGGCGAAACGTTCCGTGCCAACCAATATTTATTCGCACTAGAGCAGCTAGACGCCACCAATATTTTCGACCAATACGTTATTGAGTCGATGATTAAGATGCTGGAAAGTGGCGAGCTAACCGATCCTGTCGCGATCAATATTGCGCAAAGCAGCTTGTCTCAGCCATCGTTCATTCGCTGGACCACCAGCATGTTGGAAAAACACGCCAAAGTGGCCTCTAAGCTACACTTTGAAATTCCAGAAGAGTGTTTTATTGATCAGCCTCACCACACGGCGCTGTTATGTAATGCCATTCGCCAATCCGGGGCTGAGTTTGGCGTAGATAACTATGGACGTAACTTCCAGTCATTGGAGTACATCCAAGAGTTCCGCCCTAACTATGTGAAGCTTGATTACCTATTCACACACAACTTACACGACGAAAAACAGAAATTCACGCTAACGTCGATTTCTCGTACTGCCCATAACCTAGGCATTACGACTATCGCGTCGCGTATTGAAACTCAAATCCAGTTGGACTTCCTCACCGAGCATTTTGTTGAGGTATTCCAAGGATTCATCGTCGACAAGGAATAAAAAGGTTTACCACAGATGAAAGACCCTTTACTGAATTCGCTCATCTACGTTAGCCGTTACTATGGGTTAGCTAACTCGCCAGAAGCGCTGGTCAATGGCCTTCCGCTTTCAGACGGCAAGCTAACTCCATTTTTGCTACCAAGAGCAGCGGAAAGGGCCGGATTGGTTGCCAAGGAAAACCGTGCAGAGCTGGAGAACATCTCCAGCCTGATTCTGCCGGCAATCTTAGTTCTTAAAGGCGGTGACTCATGCGTTCTCAACAGCATTAACGCGGAGACACGCGAAGCCGAAGTCACCACCTTAGAAAGTGGAATGGTGCCAATCTCCATTCCATTAGAAGACCTACTTGAGCAGTACACTGGTCGCTACTTTTTAGTTAAAAAGCAATTCCGTTTCGATGAGCGCTCTCCCGAGGTGCTCAAAACCAACGAAGGTCACTGGTTTTGGTCAACCTTGTGGCAGTCAAAACGTATCTACCGCGATGTTTTAATCGCCTCACTTCTCATCAACCTCTTTGCCGTTGCCGCCCCGCTGTTCACTCGTTTGGTGTACGACAAAGTGGTACCGAATCTCGCGTTTGAAACCTTATGGGTATTGGCAAGCGGCATCTTTGTTGTCTTTCTATTCGATTTCATACTCAAATCGTTGAGAAACTACTTTATTGATGTCGCAGGAAAGAAGTCTGACATTCTGATTTCCTCCAAGCTGTTCAGCAAAGTGATGGGCATCCGAATGGAGTCCAAGCCGCCTTCGGTCGGCGCATTCGCTCGCCATCTTCAAGAGTTTGAATCTATTCGAGAATTCTTCACGTCTGCAACCGTCAGTGCCCTAATTGACCTGCCTTTTGCCATTCTGTTCTTGGTGATTATATGGCTAATGGCTGGCGATCTTGTGTATGTTCCAATGGTCGGCGTGGTCATTTTGATTGTTCATTCACTGCTGATTCAAGGACCGCTGCGTCGCTCTATAGAGGAAGGGTCACGCTTAGCATCGCAAAAATACGCCAACTTAATTGAGAGTCTAGCGGGGCTAGAAACCGTAAAAATGCTCAGCGCGCAAAGCCAATTCCAATACCGTTGGGAAGAAGCGGTGGCGCACATGGCGAACTGGAACATCAAAAGCCGCCGCATTACCGACAGCATCCAGAATGCGGCTGGCTTCGTACAGCAAAGTAGTAACGTTGGGATGATCATTCTCGGCGTTTATCTGATTGCAGAGGGCGAGCTCACTATGGGTGGCTTAATCGCCGCAACCATGTTGAGTGGTCGCGCCATAGGGCCTTTGGTTCAGTTGTCTTTGCTCTCAACGCGCTACAACCAGGCGAAGTCTTCTATGACGATTATCAATCAAGTCATGGAAATGCCGGATGAGCAAGAAGAAGGGAAACGCTACATCCATCGCCCAATCATCCAAGGTAAGATTGAAATTGATCGCGTAACGTTTCATTACCCAGACTCTCCTGTCGCGTCTATACGTAACATTTCTCTCACGATAAATCCTGGAGAAAAAGTCGCGATAATCGGTCGAATTGGTTCGGGTAAGACAACGTTAGAGCGCTTGATCATGGGCTTGTATAAGCCAACAGAGGGACACGTACGTATAGATGATACTGATATCGCACAGCTTCACCACGTTGATGTTCGACGTAACATCGGCTGTGTGCCTCAAGATTCGAATCTATTCTTCGGTTCGATTCGCGACAATATTACCTTGGGTCGTCCACTAACGGATGACCGAGACGTGCTTGATGCAGCAAACCGTGCAGGCGTGACCGCATTTACACAATCGGATCCAGCTGGTTTAGAACGTCAAGTAGGTGAAGGTGGTGCGATGCTTTCTGGTGGTCAACGTCAAGCCGTCACGATCGCTCGTGCATTTTTGGGCCGTCCTCCCGTCCTACTCATGGATGAACCGACCAGCGCGATGGATAACCGCTCTGAAATGCATATTAAGCACCAGCTATCTCAGCTCAAACCTAGCGAAACATTGATACTGATTACGCATAAAACGTCGATGCTCGACATCGTTGATCGAGTAATTGTGATGGAGAAAGGCAGCATCATTGCTGATGGTCCTAAAGCGCAAGTGCTGAATGACTTGAAACAAGGCAAAGTACGTGCGGTTAGCTAACCGAAATTAGCATTTACAAAAGAGAAAGGCCCCGTTTGACTCATGTTTAACGGGGCTTATTTTATTGAGAATCCAAGATAGTTAAGCTCTTCAAGCGCTATCCAAACGAACACTAGCCCCACAATCACGACCAACATCATAATCGCCTTTTCATCTTCTTCCATTTGATAGATATCCTAGCAAGCCATTTCACTCAACACGTCTTAGGTTATCAGGACAAAAATCATATTCAGCACGTTTATACGCTCCTAGCCTCATACAATACCGGATATGAGATACAGCTCAAACATTAAACACTTTAAAACCGCATCAACTTTGGTTGAATATATGCGGTGAGCGCAAACAGAAGCAAAGCTCTGCACACTATTGATAAAACTCTACAACTCTCCGTAGGCTCTAGGGCGAAGTTCCTAGGTAGAGAGACGAAAAATGGAGAGAGAAAATTTGTGATTACTTACATCAGAAAATCAGCTATAACAGCGGTTTTCTTAATATCGTCGAGTTGAAGAAATGAATGATTGGATCCATCTAGATCAAGTGAGCCAGTATTTCACCGCAGGCTCTCTCGGGTACAAAGTCTTAATGGGCATTATTGTCCTGATTGCTTATCGCATTCTGAAGAGAATCGTCAATCGAGCCATTTTAAACTTAGCGACCTCAAAAGGTGTAAAAAAGGCCCGCCTGAGTTTTATTCAGCGTTGTTTTAACGTCGTGCTTTTATTTTTAACCGCGTCTGTTTTTGCCATTATCACCGGGATTGGCTATGGCGATGTGTCATTGTTCCTATCGTCCATTTTTGCCGTATTGGGTGTGGCGTTTATTGCGCAGTGGTCAATTCTGAGCAACATCACTGCCAGCTTTTTGATCTTTTTTGTCTTCCCATACCGAGTGGGTGACCGAATTAAAGTCGTAGACAAAGATGAAGACATCTGCGGTGAGATTCAAGAAATCAGCATGTTTCACGTGTTAATTAAGCACGACAACGGTAACTTGATCACTTACCCAAACAACCAGATTTTGCAAAAAGCGGTACTAAAGCTGGCGAAAAACAAGCCAGAGCCAAGTAAAGCAAAATCTCGGATTTATACTCGCAGAAAGAAATAACCCACTAAAAAGCCGATGTAGATACATCGGCTTTTTAATATCACTTGGTAGTCACAAATAACCCAAAGTTAATGGAGAACAACAGTGAAGAGACAAAACGTATAAACTGAAAGGTCACCGCTGTATTCTTTCATGATAAACACATGACACATCGCCGAAACCAAAAGCGCCACTTTAACCAAAGTAAGCTTCTTCTTTACGAACCTTAAATAAATACAAAAAATAGAGATGGTGCAAGCAAAGAAAAAATCGTCACTAGTTCCATCTTCCTTAAAATACAAGGACATGGTTTTAGTTAAGCTTATATTTTTAGCTTCATTATGAGCCACCCACTAATATTTAGCGAGATAAGGGCAGAAAAGAGGTAAAAAACAAGACTGACCGAAACAAAAAGTAGTGCATGCACTTTTTCTTCTAAGCTCTCTGGATGAACATTCATATCCACATCAACCACCCCCGCTATAAAGTGTGCAAATACCGTGGAAGAGGCTGTAGAAAGGCCTCCTACCATAATGATAATAATCCCTCGTCTTAAGAAACGATGAAATGTACTTTTCCCGCCTTGGATCAGGTCTGAGTTTACATATTTTAATCTATTTTTCCGCCTATTAATCATCACTAGCATCGGTACCTTTATCATTGTTTCCAAGAGAGTTTTCTACATCTTTAAGATCTTCCTTTAACGCTTTTATACACGACATTCATCGTCGTTGCATTCACTGTAGTTATGCCGTCGACTTACCCTATAAGAAAGCTCTTTAGATACCAATTCGTACTTTATCTATCTCAAATCTCTTCTTGACCTCAACTTAGCTTGAGGTTTTAGCCTTAGTCGCACGATTAAAAATCAACAATGAAAAAAGGAACCATTGTGTCCAAAATTGCGATTATTTATTTCTCTAAAACCGACTTTACTGGTCAGCTTGCTCGCGCGATTGCCGCAGGTGTTGAACAACAAGGCATTAAGCAGCAAGATGAATGTGAAATCCTCTCTCACCGAATTGAAGGCAGTGAGATTATTGAGGGACGTTTTGTGAACCCTAAACTAATGGATGAACTTGCTGAGTGTGATGCGATTATCTTTGGCTCACCGACCTATATGGGCGGTGTAGCAGCGCAGTTTAAAGCATTTGCAGATGCAAGCAGTGAATCTTGGTATTACCAAAAATGGGCGAGCAAAATCGCGGCTGGCTTTACCAGTGGTGGGGCAATGAATGGCGACCAATCTTGCACATTACAATATCTACAAACGCTCGCTAACCAACACGGCATGATGTGGGTCGGGTTGGATAAGATCAGCAATTCTGGGGAGCAAAACCTGAATCGTTATGGTGTACAAGGTGGTATTGTTGCACAAGGTGGTGAAGGTGGTCAGTTGCATGCTTCTGATGTTGCAACGGCGGAGTATCTTGGCAAACGAGTCGCAATGCTAGTGGACAAGCTCTCCGCTCGCTAACAATAAACAGAAGCCCCGTAAGACACATCTTCGGGGCTTCTGTTTATCGCTTGTTTTGAGCGCTACTTCTTGATGTAGAGATCTTTCGAGTAGATGCGCCCTTCTACGTTATTCTTTGCAAAGCCACCCACGGTTGGACGAACCAAACGTGCTTGCATGTAGTAATAGATTGGCGCGATAGGCATATCTGTCGCCAGCAAATGTTCAGCTTGATCGTAAAATCCTTGGCGCGCTTTCTCATTAGTTGCAGCCAATGCACTGTTCATCGCGTTGTCGTACGCTGCATTGCTGTAACGTGCAAAGTTACCCGAAGAACCTGAGCGAAGTAAGCTCAGGAAAGTAGACGCTTCATTGTAATCACCGCACCAGGAAGCACGCATCACATCGAAATTGCCTTGTTTACGCGCCACTAAGTACGACTTCCACTCTTGGTTTTCTAACTCCACGTTTGCACCGAGATTTTTTTGTAGCATCGACGCTATCGCAACCGCGATCGATTTGTTTGCCTCACTGGTGTTGTACAGCAATTTAAAATCGAGCGGCTTGTCTTTGCTGTAACCCGCTTCTTTTAACAACTGACGCGCTTTCTCGTCACGTTGTTGCTGACTCCACTTACTGTATTCAGGCGGCGTCGCATCAAACCCGGCGGTGTACTGATGCGCAAAGGTATAAGCAGGAAGGTTGCCCACTTGCGTGACACCATTCGTAATCACATCACGCATGATGGAGTACGACACCGCTTGACGCACTCGCGCATCATCAAATGGCGGACGAGTGGTATTGAACGCGTAGTAATACGTGCACAGTAATGGCACCACCGTGTAAGCCTGCTTATAATCTTGTTTAAGCTTCTGCGCCATATGAGTCGGCACATCTGACGTGATATCCAGCTCTCCTGCCGCATAACGATTGATCGACGCGTTTTGGTTTTCAAACGGAATGTAAGTCACTCTGTTTAGATGCGTATCTGCGCTGTCCCAGTAACTTGGACTCTTAACCAGTTCAATGCGCTCATTCACGACCCACTTATCCAATGTGAATGCACCGTTGCTAACAAATTGGTCTGGATCGCTCCACGGCTTGTCGCGGTTTTCCACTGTCGCTTGATGCACTGGCATCATGGACGTGTGCCCAGTCATAGCAACAAAGTACGGCACTTGACTGTCCAACTCAAAACGTAGGGTGTATTTATCCACTGCCTTGATACCGAGATCGTCCAAAGGCTTTTTGCCCTCTGCTACATCGGTGATGTTTTTGATCTTGGTGAGTTTGAGATACCAAACATTTGGAGAAGCGGTTTTCGGATCCACCGCTCGGCGCAGTGAATAGACAAAATCATCCGCTGTCACAGGCTCGCCATTCGACCATTTCGCGTCTTTGCGCAAGTGAAAAGTAAAGGTTTGGTTGTCGTTGGTTTCCCATGATTCTGCCACACCGGGAATGATGTTTCCGTCACGATCTTGAATCACAAGCCCTTCAAATAAGTCACGAATCACATGCATTTCTGGCAGACCTTCGGCTTTCGCTGGGTCAAGCGTCGCCGCCTCTGCGTCATTCGCACGTACTAAATGCTGTTCTGCGGCAAGTTGAATGCCTTTAGGTAAGGTCTCCGCAGCAACCGATGTAGCAAGAAAAGGGGTGAATAAAGAGGAAATCAGCAACGCCGTTGAATGTTTTTTAAAATCCATATCGTTTTTCGTTCTCCTAACGCGTCTTGTGAAGCAAGTGCCACAATTAACATTTCAACCGTTGACGAGTTTAAACGGTTCGGTTTAGCTAGGTTTAATTAGCTTAGATATTGATACTACTTCATCAATCAGGAGATTACGGTGAGTCTAATTCCAAGAACGGAAAGAGCGGCATTTTTAATTCGGCCAACAATATACGGTCAATCCGTGCTTGGTGCGCCATTACTGTATTTTCCGGCACAAGTCGAAAGTGCTTCGCGAGGTTTGATTTTAGCAGGCACTCACGGGGATGAGACGGCCTCGATTGCAGGTTTGTCCTGCGCGCTAAGAAGCTTGCCTGCTGAAAACTTACGACATGATGTGATTCTGTCACTGAATCCGGACGGCAACCAGCTAGGCACACGCGCAAATGCAAACCAAGTGGACCTCAATCGCGCGTTTCCAACCCAAAATTGGACTGAGCATGGCACAGTGTATCGATGGAGTTCTCACACACCCGTTCGAGACGTAAAAGTGAAAACTGGCACTAAAAACCAGCTAGAGCCAGAAGTTAGCGCATTAATTAACTTGATTGAACTGCGCAAGCCAAAGTTTGTGGTGTCGTTTCATGAACCGCTTGCGTTTGTAGATGATCCCAAACATTCCGACCTTGCCAAATGGCTCGGCGAGCAGTTCCAGCTGCCAATCGTAGACGATGTCGACTACGAAACACCCGGCTCATTCGGCACTTGGTGTAGTGAACGTGATTTACCTTGCATCACGTTGGAGTTACCGGCAATTTCTGCCGATCTCACCATTGAAAAACATCTCTCCGCTTTTATTGCTTTGCTGAGGCACGATCCGGATCTTTAGTCCACTGTTGAACAAGCGATCATGTGAGGATCTGCTTGATATCAGTACTGATATCGCTGATCAACTGACGGGCACTGTCGTCTCTTTGCTGAACCAAGATGATAAACAGCAAATCGGTGATCACGTTTTGCGCGGTGCGTGAAGCAATGGATGAGCTGCGATGTTCCGTTTCATTGGCAATCGTATCAAACGTAATATCGGCAATACCGCGCAAGCGGCTTCTCCCAGGAGCAGATAACGCAATCACCTTCGCGCCCTGCTCTTTTGCCGCTTCTGCCGCGACGAGAATTTCTTTGCGCTCACCCGAAAACGAGATTGCGATCTGAACATCTTCTGGAGAGAGCGTGCGGGCAACAGCAATCTGCACGTGGCTGTCTTGTTCAGAAAGCGCCGTAATACCAAGTTTAAGCAGTTTAAAGCTTAAATCCTTCGCGGTCAGTGCAGAGCCCCCAATCCCGACCACTTGCACTCGACGCGCTTCACTCAACCATTTCACCGCTTGGTGACACGCTTCATAAGACAGCGCATTGGTGGTTTGAAACATAGCATCTGTTTTTGCTCTCACCAGCTTTTGTGAAATAACCGCGATGGGATCGTCTGCCAAAATATCACTGTGCAGCGGTGTCGACTGCATCGCATGCTTACGGCCAATCTCTTCATTCAGAGCTAACTTAAACTCGCTGTAGCCTTTAAAGCCGATACGCTGAGTAAATTTCACAATGCTCGATTGACTCACTTTTACTTGCGCCGCAAGTTCTTGGCTAGTGAGCAGCGCGGCCTTTTCTGCGTTTTCAACAATCCAATCGCCGACCAAACGACCACTTTGCGAAAGCTGAGTACGCCTCGCGACTATCTTATTGACAACTGACACAACAAAAACCTCAAAAAATTTAAATAAATTATTCCAAAACAAAAATAATTGGAGTTTGATTTAACTACATGATTATTCTAACCAAGCCAGTTTATACCGGATGTAATGGACGTATATTTTCTCTCATTATTCCAAATTTCGCCTACACAAAGAATAACCTCAAGTGTGATTTTTATCACCAAAACAGAATATTTTATTCCATAGAATCGCCCTCAGATTGAACATTACGAAGAGTGTAAAACATGAAAATTGATTTAAGCCGATTGGTGACAGAAAGCCGTAATCCAGCCAGTGCAGAGATTGATACGCTTTCGACCATCGAGATGCTGCAAGTCATTAATGAAGAGGATCAAAAAGTCGCGCTCGCGGTCAAAGCGGTACTACCACAAATTGCAAAGACGGTTGATGCAATTACCCAAGCGTTCGCCAATGGTGGCCGTTTGGTTTACATGGGAGCTGGCACATCAGGCCGCTTAGGAATTCTTGATGCGAGCGAGTGTCCTCCAACCTACGGTACGCATCCAGATATGGTGATTGGCTTAATTGCTGGTGGACACCAAGCGATTTTGAAAGCGGTAGAAAACGCCGAAGACGACGTGAAAATGGGTCAAGACGACTTAAAAGCGCTTCACCTCACCAAGCATGACGTGGTTGTAGGCATAGCTGCAAGTGGCCGCACGCCTTATGTGCTAGGTGGTTTGGAGTACGCTAAATCCATCGGAGCTACGACCGCATCTATCGCCTGTAATCCAGAATGTGCCATGGCAAAAGCGGCCGACATCGCGATTCTGCCGATTGTTGGCGCAGAGGTCGTTACTGGATCTTCTCGCATGAAAGCCGGCACCGCACAAAAACTGGTGTTAAACATGCTCACGACAGGCGCAATGATTCGTAGCGGTAAGGTATTTGGTAACTTAATGGTGGATGTAGAGGCCACCAACGCCAAGCTCATCCAACGCCAAACCAACATTGTTGTAGAAGCAACTGGCGCATCAAAAGAAGAAGCAGAGCGAGCATTAAATGCCTGCGCTCGCCACTGCAAAACTGCCATCTTAATGATTTTGGCCGATTTGGATGCCGAACAAGCCAAATCACGCCTCGCCGCGCACAACGGTTTTATTCGCGCAGCACTAAATAATAACTAAATAATCCGAGTTCTGAAGGATAGACCCTATGGCAAAAATAACTTCAAACACAGTATCGCAGTTGCTGTCCGCAGTGGGTGGCAGCAGCAACGTAAGCAAATGTGGTAACTGTATGACGCGTTTGCGTTTATCGCTCGCCAACAATGGTTTGGCTGATCAGTCAGTTATCAAGCAGATTCCCGGCGTAATGGGTGTGGTGGAAAGCGATGAGCAGTTTCAGATCATTCTCGGTCCCGGAAAAGCTCAACAAGCGGCTGAGATGATGAATCAATTGATCGACAGCTTAACCTCTGGTGACAGTGAAGAACCAGATATGCCGCAACAAGATCTTTCTGCCGTCGCGGCCGAGCAGAAAAAACAGATGAAGAGTAAGCAAACCAGTGCGGTTCAGCGTTTTTTAAGCAAGTTTGCTACCATCTTTACGCCGTTGATCCCTGGCTTTATTGCCGCTGGTTTGTTGCTAGGTTTTGCGACGTTATTGGAACAGATGTTTGTTCTCGACCAGACACCAAGCCAGTTTATGTTGGATTTGATCGCCTACATGAAAGTCTTTGGTAAGGGTCTGTTTGCTTTCTTAAGTATTCTGATTGGTTACAACGCGCAGCAAGCGTTTGGCGGCTCTGGTGTTAATGGTGCTATTCTCGCCTCTTTGTTTGTGCTGGGTTACAACCCAGAGGCTACATCCGGCATTTACTCTGGCATGAACGAGTTTTTTGGCTTTGCGATTGATCCACGCGGCAACATTATCGGCGTACTTTTGGCAGCGATCATCGGTGCGCAAGTCGAGCGTAAGGTTCGTCAATACATGCCTGATGATCTGGACATGATCTTAACGTCCGTTATCACTCTATTGATCATGGGTGCGGTAACCTTCTTGATCATCATGCCGATCGGTGGTGAGCTATTTAAAGGGATGTCTTGGTTGTTCCTCAACTTGAACGATAACCCATTAGGCGCTGCAATCTTGGCAGGTTTGTTCTTAATTTCTGTGGTATTTGGCATCCACCAGGGTTTTGTTCCAGTGTACTTCGCATTGATGGAAGCACAGGGCTTTAACTCGCTGTTTCCTATCCTGGCGATGGCTGGTGGCGGTCAGGTTGGCGCGTCAATGGCGCTGTATTTCAAAGCCAAAAAAGACGCTCTACTGCGTATTCAAGTTAAAGGCGCTATTATTCCTGGACTTCTAGGTATTGGCGAACCATTGATTTACGGCGTGACATTACCACGCGTAAAACCATTCGTTACCGCTTGTATTGGTGGCGCTGCGGGCGGCTTCTTTATCGGCTTAGTTTCTTACCTTGGCTTGCCAGTTGGTCTTAATACGGTGTTTGGCCCGTCCGGTATCGTGGCGATTCCTCTCATGACATCAGAAAATGGCATCTTCCCGGGCATGATGGTGTTTGTTGCTGGCCTGCTTATCTCTTACATCGTTGGCTTCCTCGCGACTTACTTCTTTGGCAGCAAAGACGTCGATTTAAGCTAAATCATTCTTCCCCTATAGGAATGGACTAGCTCGCGCCCTTGGCAAACAAGGGCGCACCCTCTCTCTACTTCACGACAATTTTTCTTATTCCGCTACTCGGAAGGGGCTTTGTCGTACCTAAAACAATAGAAATGAAAGGTCGTTAATCATGAAAAAGCACATTTTGACTCTACTTATCCCAACATTGATGGCATCAAACGCAATGGCAGCGCAGCTGTATCAAGCGGAAGATGGGTCAGTTTTAAATATTTACTCTCGTCTTGGTTTCAATGTCACCAGTAAAAATGATGAGCACGGCGATACAAATGGCGAGTTTGATGGCCGTATTGGTTTAAACGGTTCACAAACCATCAACGAGTACGCGTCGATCATCGGCCAAGCGCAATACCAAGTGGGTGCTGCTGAATACGCAAACCAAGTAAACGACAAACCGTCTCTGACCGCACGTTATGTATGGGCGGGGATTGATGCGAAAGATTATGGTCGCATTACTGGTGGTCGCGTGGCATCTGGATTGATTATGTTTACCGACATTGGTGATGTGTTCGCCTCTTCCGATGTTTCTATGGCGCGCCAAGCGAATAAAGTCGACAAAACCGCGACGCAAGTTTTCCGTCAAGATGGCACGCTGCAATACCAAAACAGCCTAGGTAATTTCGATTTTTCTGTCGCGTACATTTTAGGAAACAACACTTCTGAACTCGACTACGGTTACAACACTGCACTGCGTTATACGCTAGATATGGGGAATTTGGGTACCTTGGCACCAGTGGTGGCGATGCAGAAAAATAAAGGTGATGCACGTGAAAGCAACGACACCGATTACACATTCTGGGGCGCAGGTACGCGTTACTACCTAGGTGATTTGATGTTGGGTGCGTTGTACTCGGAAGATGAACTAGAGGGCTATTACTCACAAACCAGCACCGATAAAGTGATGGAATTGACGGCGGTTTACAGTGTAAATGACAAATGGGCACTGCGTGCTGGTTATCGTTCTTTAGAAAACAGTGATGGTGACGAGCTAGAGCTGAAAGATACAACGCTAGAAGTGCAATACAAACTGACGCCTCGTTCTTCTATCTACACAAACTACGTTGATCGTAACGGCTCGCGTGGCTACAGTAATGGACAAGAAGTCTCGTTTGGCGGTGCGCACGCAGACGAAAGCTACTACCACTTAGGTCTGCGTTACGAGCTGTAAGCACGATACTTAATGTAAGTTAGCTGAATCCATGAGCTTCTTCTGTGTCCGGTCAGTAGTTATTGCCTTTAATGCTGATTTGAAGAAGCTCACCCTCGTAATATTTTTTCTTCGTTACCTGTTTTGACCAACACGCCTGCATCAGGAAAGCTGGTGACAGTAGCTAACAATTTTCCATCAACAAAGTGCAATGCCGCATAATCGTGAATGCCATAACAAGTGATGCTCGGTTGAGAACGAGCAAAGGCTTGGAAAACCTCGAACTTCTCACCTACATGAGAAAAATGCGCCGCAGCCAAACCGTCAATTAATCCAAGACAACGCATAACTTGGTATGCTTCGGGATCACTGTCTGTCACCGCAAACTCAAACCAACAAATTGCACCAGCGCTCATGCCACAAATGATGATGCCTTGTTCATAGCACTGCTTGAGTATTCTATCGATTCCCCATTCGCGCCAAATGGCCAACATCGAACGCGTATTACCGCCACCGACGTAAATGATGTCTTGTTCAAATAGCGTTTCTTTCCAACCAGCTTCAAACTTAAACAGCGGAAAATGGGTCACGTTTTCACTAAGCTTCGCATCGTAAAAACGTTCAATCACTTCATCGGCGTCTCCCGTGGCTGTCGGTAGAAAACAAATGTTTGGATTCTCCTTACCAGACAAAGACAAAATGTATTGATCGAGCGGGCTCGGATTCTCTCCCATCATCCAGCCACCACCACCAATCGCAATACAGTGTTTTCGCATTCCTTTGCTTCCTCTATTGTTACTAAGTTTGCTGTCGCTATTCGCCGACAGAATATATGTTCCTAAAGTGATCAATGAACGCTCGCGTTCTTCTTGGTAAGTGCTCACGTTTTGGGTAAAGCAGATAAAGCGGCAAAATCGCATCCGTTTGCCAATCTGGCAGCAAACTCACGAGTTGTTCTTTTTGTGCAGGTTCGAGTTCGGCCAGCGCAAATTCATCTAACATGGCAACACCACAACCAGCCAAAGTAGCATCCAACATGGACCGGACAAGATTAAAACTCAGCGTACTTTCTAACCCAATACTGCACTGCTGCTGAGTTTGCTTATGCGTAAACATCCATTTATCTAACACCAAGTCACGACTTTTATAAAGGATGTGCTCCAAGTCGCAAAGCTCCTCTGGCGTACTTACATTTGGTTTATCAGCTAAATAAGAGCGATGAGCGATCGGTTTACAGTGTAAAGTGCGTAGCTGATGGCCGACGTATCCCTCTGGAGGAGTATCGGTAAAGTAGAATGCGATATCAAACCCAGCCTCAATCAAGTCGAGAGGTGTCTCTGTGAAGATCACTTCGACGCTCACTTGTGGATGTTGCAATCGAAACTCTATCAATGTTTGGCTGAGTAACGCGGCTCCGAAAGAAGCAGACGCCGCTATTCTCAATTTTCCCGATACGATCTCGTTTGCCATGACTTGCTCATTGATCTGCTCAGCGCCTTCGAGCAGTTGCTTTACCTGCTGATAAAACCGCAAACCATCGTAGGTCAAATTAAACTGGCGCGTAGTTCGCTGAATAAGCTGCACCGACAATATGTCTTCAAGCTGTTTAAGTTGCCGACTTACATGCGCATTCGAACAATTCAGTCGCTTTGCTGCGCCAGCAATACTTCGCTCCTCGCACAAAGCGACGTAAAGTGGTACGTAGCTGAGCCATTTTATTTCCATACAGTAACTCTGAATCTCTAAAATCAAACTACTGGAAATAATAGAAAGCCTCTAAACTCTGTACAACCTAAATTTGAAAGGATGAGTTGTGAGTGTTTTCGACACGTGGTTAAAAGGTCAAATCATTAAAGATCACATCACTAATCCCAATATCATCGTTGGCGATTACAGCTATTACTCGGGCTTCTATCATCAAAAAAGCTTCGAAGAGCAAGCGGTACGCTACTTGTTGGGTGACCCCGTCACACTTCAAGAATGGCAAAGTAGGGAACCCGATAGCATCGACAAATTAATCATTGGCAAGTTTTGTTCCATCGCTTCTGGAGCCACCTTCATGATGGCAGGAAATCAAGGTCATCGCATTGACTGGATTTCGACCTTCCCCTTCTCTCCTGAAGAATTTGGAGAAGGCGTACAAGACGGTTTCGAGCGTGCCGGAGACACGGTGGTGGGGAACGATGTTTGGATTGGCAGTGAGGCGATGATCATGCCCGGAGTAAACATCGGCGATGGAGCCGTCATCGGAGCACGCGCCCTAGTGACGAAAGACATCCAACCTTATTCGGTGGTGGTTGGAAACAACCAAGTCGTACGTCAACGATTCAGCGATAAAGAGATTGAAACTCTACTCAATATCCAATGGTGGAACTGGCCAATAGAACAAATTAAACAAGCAATGAAAGTAATGTGTAGCAGCCAAGTCGGTGCGCTTGCGGACTACTATCAAGAGCACATTGTCGATTTTTAGTTAAACAAAAGCCCACACATCTTGTTTCGACATGTGGGCTCAGTAAGTAAGAAAGCTTAAACCGCAGCGACGTCCTCTTCTTCCAAGTTCGCCGAGACTTGAATTTCGTATTGATTGAAACGGAACGAACAACCGCCATGAGTACGCTTTGTCGTTACTTGCTCGTCGCCAAACTGCACCGTCACACGAGTGAAGACACGCTCTTTGGCTTCGACAATATTTTCTTCTAACGCGACTTCAAAGTCATGTTCCGTTTGTTCTAACTTTTGCTTTATCGCTTCAAGCTGCTCGTTGTTTTGTGTTTTCATCACATCAATCTGAGCTTGTTCTTCGTTGGTACGTTCGGCTTTAGGACGTTTCTTAAATTCGAGCTCTTTACGAATCACATCCATCGTTCCTTCTTGAGCACGTTTGTATCGATCTGTGAGCTCTGCTAATCGCTCCTTAAATGCAGAATATCGCGCGAACGCTTCTACCTTAGTGGCGGTGTCGCCTTCTACGCCCAATTGTAAACACACCACTTTGTCACCGACTTTTGCATCCCCGCCGCTGAGCGTACCGTTCCTACCGTTCGCATCCAGCACCGTCAGATTGCGCCCACAAACAATATCGTTATTCATGCTGTGCACCGCCAACTCAATATCTTCGCCGGCTTGCAAATCACAATATTGGGCGTAGCTGGCACGAATCGAACCTTTGGCTTTGACGTGACAACTCTTTGGCTGACCATCACTCACGGTGTGGCCAATGATCCCTTTACCGACTTGGATGTCGTCTTGTGCTTGTACGTCAGCCGATTCAATGAAGCCGCCTACAGTAATAGAGCCCGTCGCTTTAACAATCATTCCGGATTCAATGTTGCCACCGATAATCACATTCCCTTTGAATTTCACGTGACCTGTATTCACGCCAACGCTATTGAGACAGAGTGCGTTATCAACTTCAATGGTTTTGTCTTTAATTAGAGGCGTACCGGATACCGATGCAATCAATAGGTTTGGGTCGTGCTTGCTTATCTCGGTGCCCTTGCCTGGCTTCATTGGGCTGTCTTTCCCGGCTTGTGGAGGAATCACTCGCCCTTGAACAGTAAAACCTGGCGTACCTTTGGTCGCAGGCGTGCGGCGCATCACCTCATCGCCTACGTCAACCGCGATAGTTTCACCGAGGTTACGTAAATCAATTTTGTCGCTAGCAGATTGGCCGTCTTTGGGTTTGAGGATGCGTTTGGTGATGTCTTTAACGAGAGGAGTAAAAAGAGCGTCTTTGCCTTTGATAGGTTGCTTACCAACCGCTACAGGTTGAGAAAAAGTTTCGCCTGGTTTGAGCTGAGTGCTGACAACCAACACTTTCTTCAAAGCCAGTTTGTTGATGCCTTTCGAAACTCGCGCTTGAGCAAGGGCTTGAACAATCTCGGGGCCACGTAAACCTCGGCCTCCGTACGCGCCGACAACGTTCATACTGGCGAGCATGTCATTATTCGATAATTCAACCTCAACTTGCGCGTTGCGTTTTTCCGCAATGACGATGCCTTCGTAGGCCTCGGCTTTACGTTCTTTGGCGCAGTTAATGAATCTCACGACTTCCCCCTCAACAACAAACATCTTTTCAGCGTTCATTGCGACGAGCTGCTCGTTTAATTCATTTTGATTTAGCTCACCACCGAGGTCCACTTCTCCCGGAAGACGGGCTATCACCTTGGTCTTATCTTCAGATAACTCAAGACACAGCTTCCACATACCCTTACCACTTTGCTTCCCATCAACACTTTCAGTCTACCCAAATCCGTTTTCTGAACAAACCTCGCATTTCTTATTATAGGGCTCACGTCACTAAAGAAAGTAATCCATCAATAACGGTTAAACAGATATTAAGAAAGCATTTCGATTTAACCTAAAGCTCAATCAAAATACACGCTGAAATAAAAAGGAGCTGGATTTACAGTGTAAAATCAGCTCCTAATAATTTCATTTACAGTGTAAATTTCCCTTTAGTGTTTACAGTGTAAATCGTTCCAAATGTGCTTTACTTCGTCCCTTAGCTGCTGCTCAACTTGCTTTCTTCCAGGTAGCCCAAATTGCTGAGCACATTCAGTCCAACTACGGTTAAGAAAAAGCTTACTGATCATCAAGTCGGAAGCGGAGTTCAAACCTAAGTTAAGTAACCACTGCTGAAGCCAAGCAGACACGGACTCATAACTGTTACCACCATCAGCATAGCATTCAATTAGTAATAACTTAGCGGGATGAAGTGGACTCATTCCCAAAGGTTGCGGTAATAGAGCTCGAAAAATTGAGGCTTCTAATTTTGGATAGACGTCAGCCACATTGTTAGACAACATTTCTTCAAATAGCGCCTGAGATTCATCGACCCAAGCCGTCTGTTTGGAATCACAAGCTTTGACCATCAAGACTGAATAACAACCGCTAGCAGCATCGCGCATTGACCCTAAGCGAATTGCACGGAAGTTCGATTGTCGCCAGAAATAGACCAACTCTTCCGTCGCACCGAAACTCGTGGATAAGTAAGCAATGTGTTTAGCCGCCATTTGCTCAAGTTGCTGCAGCATTTTTTGACCGATGCCTCTTCCTTGCAATGCCGGATTAACAGCAATTCTCATGACTCGCAGCGTCGATAGCTTCGCAACATTGGGGAATCCAAGGTGGTTTGCAATCGTAACTGGGGCTAAGTGTCCTTTAGGACGACGCTTACCAAGCTGAATTTCTTCAACCAATTCGGCGTCAAGCCCACCCTCTTCGACCGCTAATATTACCCCCACAACCGCATTATCTTGCTTAGCAAAATAGAGCTGACTGTTGTCGTCTTGCAAAAGGTGAATCAAATCATTCGGCGAGGTCTGATAATGAGCATTAACCAAAAGAGCGAAGCACTCACGTAGCAAACTAGGCTGCGATATCAAATCGTCCTTATCGGCTTTAGAAAGGGAAATTGAGTCGACCTGGTTAAGTTGATGGTGCGTTAACTCCGCATCCAACAAAAACGCGTCATAGAGCCATGATTCGAGCGCATCATTCATGCTCCAGCGGATGGGCTGTGTCATGTGCCATGTTTTCATTCCCGAACGCTGTTTCTGAAGCCAATCAACAAATTTAATCGTAAAGCCCCGGCCACAACCTTCATAACCGTGAATAGTCGTAGAAAAAACGAGTCGATGATAATGTTCGGTAATGCTTTTAAGCATAGGAACTGGAATTGCAGCCGCTTCATCGACAAGTAACAAATCACATTCAGGTCGGCTCGATAGAAGTTCGTCAGGAGCAATGAATTGAATGGCTCCCTGCCCTGATTCTAATCTGTCCTTCCTAATACGCTGCGCATTAGGAAGTAACCGCAAAGCATGTTGGTAAACAGGCTCAACAGCTTTTATAGATGGTGCCGTAATTAAGATTCTAAATGGCTTCTGCTGTAATAAGTTCGCACAAGCAATACCAAGTGCGCTTGTTTTTCCACGCCCACGATCAGCGGTCAAAATTAATGGTCGCTTTCGATGTCCTGTCACCACCTTTTCAATTAGAGAAATGGCATGTTCTTGTTCCGTGTAGTGGCTTACTTTTTCTGCTTGCTTGATGTCTGGAGCCGTTGGCAATGGTTTGTCTTGCTCAATAACAACGAGCTTCTCCCATTGTTTGTGCATCCATTGCTGAGCAAAGTTCGGAGTTTGTCGCGGCTCAGTAATGATAATAAGAAGGCCACCGCCAACCAATGTGCCAAGCGCGGCGGTAAAGCTATTTGCGTCAAAACCATTTCGAGCATCAAACAATAGAACGTCACACTCTCTGCCTAACAACATGTGCCCTTGTTTAGGCGAAACACTGTATGCGTTCTCCAAACCAAAATCGCCGACACAAAACCAACGTTGATACATCTGTGTTTTATGGAACTCTGACACCAATGCATCTTGCCAAGAAGACTCGCCTTGAATGACGATGCCGAATCTTTGGAAAGATTGGTGAGCTTGTAGTTGAAGTGATGAAAGGAAATCAGATTGTGTCTGCATTTTGTCTATCCAACGTTGAACTGACGCAATGGTATCACATCTTTAATTTGACGCTTCTCAGATATAAAAAAACCGCCCGGAGGCGGTTGATTCAATCATCTTTTGTTATTGCAGCTTGTTTTGCACAAAGGCAAGAATCTCTTCCATCAAGCTGTCGTCAACTTTCTTCAAGTTCAACGCCAGACTGCTACCTTTTCGGCTGTAGCTTGCTCGACCTTTTACTAAGTCGACTTTTTCGGTCTTCTTGCCAGGTTTTGCTGGTGCAAGCTCAGCAATCCAGTTTTCGATGCTTTCCGTGACTTCTTTTGTCAGACGAGCAACGCCTTGAGCTGTGCTTCGCTGCCATAAAAAGCCTTCGCTAGAGCGACACTTATCTAACAGCTCTTGCTGCTGCTCTGGCGTCAACGTTGAAAACTGTTTGTGCAGTTTCACAATAGTTGGACGACCAAGATCGCCGACATTGGGATACGCTTGAAGCAGTTCTAACGGTAATGCCGCCGCTTTTAAAGCGCCACTTACTAACGCTTCACTACACTGGAACATTTTCGCCAATGCTTTCTGATCTTCAGCTTCACCACTATCTAGTTTAGCCTGCATCTCTTTACCTTTTTCGTACAAAGAGAGCGGCTTGTGAGCATTTGCCACATCAGACAAAAACTTAGCATGGTCAGTATTGATGTTGTCAGCAACATAAACCAAAAAATCTTGTTCAGCGAGGATACAAGACATGCGACGACGGCTACCATCTAAAACTTCAATCTTGCCATCTTTAGTTCTACGACCCACAGCTGGATATTGTTGGCCACGCTCTTTGAGTGTGACTAAAACATCAGATAAAGCATGTTCGTTTAAGAACGATTGCTCACGAGCGTTATCAACAAACACCGTTGTTTCTGTCGCGACTTTCTCTGCAGGAATACGAACAAGTTCAAACTGAACAATATTTTCACCTGCGACAGCTAGCTCAATCGTTTGAGCTTTTTCTTTTGCCGCGGTTTGCGCCTCTTGTGGAGTCACAACACGACGTTTATTCGTTTTGCCAAATAATTTCGCGTTTAATTCAGACGTTTTCAAAGCCATTTACTTATTACCCCTGATTCAATGACGGCCAATTAGAATGCAGCACACGCTCTAATTCCAGTGCGCTTTTATGAACAGCGTCTTGTGCGGTGGCTAGCGTCTTCTTACCGCCTTCAAAATCGCTTACTGTCAGATCAAATACTGTGCTGTAGGTATCGGCACAGGTTTCAAACGCACGGCTACGAGGGATAGTAGCCATCATAACTTGGTCACCTAGAAGATAGTTCATTTCAGTTAAAACAGAAACTTGCTTCTTATTGTCGTCCTCAAACATGGTTGGCATCAAGCGAACAAACTCAAGACCATTCCAGTCTTCCGGAAACATTTCATATACCGTAGGCAAATGCTGGAAGAAGTTTACTGTTGAAGCCCAGTCCAGACGCTTAGCCGCACAAGGGATTAACAAAGCATTTGATGCATACATCGCATTCCATACTAGTGGGTCAACGTGTGGGCCGGTATCAATCATGATGATATCGAAGTCATCAGCAATTTTATCAATCAGTTGCTCTTTTAGCAGACGAACGATATCGAGTGATGGGTCTTCAGATAGCGTTTGCCATGCTTCAGCATTAAACATTGCGTCTTCTGGAAACGCTGAAATCGACTTTAAGTTCGGGTATTGCGTTGGCAGCAATACGTTTTTACGCAAAAATTCACTGTCAATTTCTACACCATCAGGCACATTACCCAACATAATGTCTACAGCAGAATAGATATTGTCATGCTCTGCCATGCTGATTTGTGGGTTGAGGAATAAACGTAGCGAGCCTTGTGGGTCTAAGTCGATTAAACAAATACGGTAGCGTTTATCCAAATTTAGCGCTAAACATGCCGCTAAATGGACCGCTGTCATTGATTTGCCTGTACCACCCTTCTGGTTCTGCACGTTAATAATCCAAGGTTTGTTACCTGAATTCTTCTTACGCTCATGAAATTTAGGCACTTCAGCCGCATCCATAAGCATATGTGCTTCTTCTAACGTAATTGAATAATGATTTGCGTTATTTTTAGTAAATTGATGACCAGCCGCTTCCATCTTACCAATCGCGTCATCGAGCTTACGACGAGTTAAACCTGAACGGGTTTCCATCATCGCCTTAGACATTGGTGGGAAGTAGTTATCGCTTCGCTCTTCTAAAACAATTTCAATACGGTCAGCTTGAACCTGCTGAGTCAGCTCCGCCAACTCAAGAAGGTTTTCAATCGTTTTTTCTCTTTTCATGCCAAATTCCGTTGGAAGGATTTATGCTTGCAATTGTACAGCAGTAAAGACCAAAAACAACAAAAAGGTGCACGAACATTTTGAATAACCATCACATAAAAAAACACTCAAATCGACGCTTTTATGATTTATGGTAAAAAACATAACTATTTTTAATTAAATAATCTTAGAATAAATGGACACCTTAAACTTAAAATTAAAAGTGTTACAGCGTCACTCATTTACAATGTAAATCAATTTTCTACCGGAACGATTATATTCTTAAGCTAAATTACGGATTATGTTAGGCCAACCTAATTTAAACAAAAAATAGAAAGCAATCTTTCAAAATGAACGCTAATAACAACCTTGATCATGTATCCGAGCCAAAAAGGGCAGTTCAAGTGATGTTCCTATGGAAGTATGATCAAGGTATGCTTATGATCATGCTTCCATGATAAAACACAAATACGAAAGCATGATCATGGAAAAATAGAGTAGACGAGGGTGTAAACACGCGGATTAAATAAGATCCATCAATCGGAAATATGATCAAGCTATAGAATCTCTCGGAAGCATGAGTTTTTGTCTCTAATTTACGGTTGAATGCAGTCAGAATGGGGGATGGAGAAGAAATTAGTGGATAGAGAAGCCGGAACAATGAAATTGTTCAAGTTACTATGATAAATCTTACTCTTATGATCATGCTTCCTAAGAATAGTCCGAAACTAGGTTTTACTGCGGAATAAGAGCTACTTGGATGCATTTTCATCACATGAGTAATTTATCATCAATATTGTCTCCAGAACGATAGCTATCTCAGCTCTTGATCATCGATCCGAGTATCAATAACATCGACAATGCTCAATAAAATTCTCATTAAGATCATTATTAAACACAGCATCTGTGGATAACCTGTAAAAACATCATGATCATCGTTTCATGACTCTTTTGATCATCTTTTCATAAACTTAATGATCATGCTTACGAGCAAATGTGATCATGCTTTCAGGCTATTGTTGATCATAGTTTCAGAATTAACATGATCATAGTTCCGACATGCATGAAAAAAATCACTTTATAGAACATGCACTTAGCGGCAAAACGATAGCCAGATCATTAGATCATATAATCAATTAAGATCAGATTAATCAAAAAGATCAGTTATTTAAAAAACAATCTTTTTTCTTTATTTATGATCTGTTTTTCTTTATTCTTCGGAACCATAGCACAACTACGGCTAGTGTGATCTGGATCTAAAATGACGGCTGATGAAAAAATTCTGATTAAAGCACCTAGAAGCCATAAGGATGGCCATCTTTTTGAGGTACATGAATCCTCTGCAGATTGGGTAGAGCAGTACCAACATTTCAAAGGGGTGACCAAAAGCATCTTAGAGTTGCTTAATCTGATCTCATTGCGAGGTTTCAGCAGCAAAGATGGATTGGTTTCAACCACAGAGATTGTGGAAGCGACGGACGGACAACTCACTCGTGCAGCTCTGCAACAACGCTTACGTGCAGCAGTAAACATTGGTTTGTTTACTCAAACTCCAGTGCGGTTTGAAGAAGGACTTGCTGGTAAGACGATGTTACATAAGTTTGTTAATCCTAATCAGCTTATTTCAGTGTTGGGTGCAACAAGTCTTGTTACAGACAAAGTACGCCAAAACGAAAAGCAAAAACGTTCAAAAGCATTGGCTCAAACCCAAGTGAACAAGCGTTTGTTGAATGAACATGGGTTGAATACCCCTCCAACGATGAAAGATGAAGCCGATCAATTTGTCGTGTCTCCAACGAATTGGGCTGGGATCATTGACCAAGCACTTGCACCACCAAGAACTCGAAAAAGTTATCAGAAATCCATGGTGTCGATCTCTGGCACCAAAGCGGTTATTGAAACGCGATCATCCAAAAATATCATGACTGTGGATGATCTGATGACCTTGTTTGCTCTGTTCACGTTGACCGTGCAATACCATGATCATCACAAAGATCAGTATCAACTCGACGCAGCACACGTGCCGAACAAGACGCCGTTATACATTACTGATATTTTGTCGCTTCGAGGCAAAAAAGACAGTGGTCCAGCACGTGATTCTATTCGCGACAGCATTGATCGTATTGAGTTTACCGATTTCCAGCTGCATGAACTTACTGGTCGTTGGCTAAGTGAAAACATGCCAGAAGGATTCAAAAGTGATCGTTTTCGTTTTCTTGCTCGAACCATCACTGCGTCTGAAGAAGCGCCTGTAGAGGGAAGCGATGGTGAAATTCGTATCAAGCCAAACTTGTACATTTTGGTTTGGGAGCCTTCGTTTTATGAAGAACTATTAACGCGTGATTATTTCTTCTTGTTCCCACCAGAGATCTTGAAGCAACATACTTTGGTATTCCAACTGTATTCTTTCTTCCGTAGCCGCATGGTGCGTCGTCATACTGACTGCATGCTGCTGAGTGAATTAAACCAGAAGCTGGCACGTAACATCGAATGGCGACGATTCTCGATGGATTTGATCCGAGAGCTGAAGCGTTTATCGGATGGTAAGGGAACGGATGAGCTGTTTGTGGTGAATTTGTGGGGTTATCACCTGACGATCGAAACTATGATCGAGAATGACAAAGTGATGGACTACCAGATCGATATTAAATGCGATGTGGAAGAAGTCTTACGTTATTCACGTGCGCGAACAACCAACGCAGGAAAGCGTAACATGGCGCCTACGCTGCCAAACCCACTTCGTAATGAGATGGTTACCCGACAACAGCTTGAAGAGCTCTCAGGCATCATAGACGGCGAATTTGAGCCTATCCAACGCAAAGCGCCATCTCCAAGAGGGAATTTAGGCCGCCGCGTGAAGCAAAGAAAACACCTGGTAGAGATCAATGCAGACGAGATCACCATTACTTTATCTAAATATACCTCACCAGAGGCTCTAGAACGCAGTATAACGGCTTTATCTGCGATGACAGGGCACTCGTATGCCTCAATCAAAGAAGAGTGTTCTGATTACATAGAGAAGCTTGATTGGCTAAGGGTAGGGGATGAGCCAATTCCTTATGAGACATTAAGCAAAACCGTCGAGCTGTTTAACACTCAAAATGATATTAAGCATCTTACCATTGAGCGCTTGATTGCTGGATTAGCGGTACGTCGGAAGGTGTGCCGTCAAATCTTCGATGGCCATATGGATGAAATGGTATTCCGCGCTCTGGATGAAATGGCGATTTAAAAGCGTTGCTTGATACACATCAAGCAATAGGCGTGGCGTATTGATTTGAAATGTAACAATGTCTTTCGATGATAAAAAACAGACTTAACTCTAACAAATCACTGACATTAGGAGCCAAGCCTGAGACTACTATTTATCACGAATAGACAACCTTTTGTCCTTTCTGATGATTAATAGATTGGCTCATATTGTTACATTCATTCTGAATAGACTTCGCGAGTTTCTCCTCAGGAAACTCGCTTTTTTTTATTTCTGCATTTCCAATTAACACAAAAACCAACTTTTGCTATTGTATATAAAACTTTTTGTAATCTAGAATATTTATTTAAGAAAAAAATAAGATTATTACTTCAAATGAGTTAAGTGAAAAATAGAATGACAATAGCCAATAAATACTCGTTACACCTTCTAAAAGTAAACTTATAACTTAAGGTGAAGCTTACTATCAAATAGTGGATAATAAATCTCTTAAAATATAGCTATTAGTATAAATATATCAATGTGGCTAAGTATGTTTTAGTTAGATAAAATGATTTTATTACAAAAATAAAAAGAAAATATTAAGAGTTGGTATTGGTTCTCTTTATATAATTGAATTTTTAATGCTCCTAAAAATAAGAATTAACCTAAAAAGTATGTGATAATTACACATAATAATTTCACTTTTCATGTAAACGAGTCTAAGGTGGATGAAAACACATAATCTTGTCTATATCGATATTTATATATCGTTGATTCGAGTTATACAAATGAAAGCTTAGGCCTGTAAAACTAAAAATGTTATTGAAGACCATTAGAGAATGGAAATTGACCTTCTATACTGTAAATAAAGTGATAATTTAAAAAATTAGCTAGCTTGTAATTATTATACTTCCTTTTCAATAAGCCCCTATCTTAGAGGATCTTTGTACTTTGTAGGCGAACTATTAGGCTTTTTAGAAAAATAAATTCATTACTGAATGAGATTGTATCATTTAGTAATGAAACTAGTGGATATGAGTCTGTTTTTTTAATTATAAACCTAATATGTGCAATCAGTGAGTGTGAAATGAGTTTTAAACTATTTATTATTTCATTCTCCTGACTTTTTATTGACAAAAGTAATAGTATTTGAGGTATCATATGTCTTGTATACCGAATCAACTTGAAGATGCTGGCTTGAGAACCTGAAAATTATCATTAATTCGAGATGTCAAAGAGCCTGCGA